>NZ_JOJF01000004.1:0-344777 GCF_000720265.1 Nocardia sp. NRRL WC-3656
GTTGACCGTACCGGCAGCGGCTCACCGGGCTGAGGTCGCCGAGCCCCTTCGTGTCGCAGAGTGGATGGGTGTTGAGTGGCCCCGCCTGTTGCCTCAGGGCCCGCTGTTTTCCGGTCTGCCGATGGTTCTGGGCGGGTCCGTACGCCGCACTCTATGCGAGACCTCGGACGTGTCGCTTTCTCAGACTTAAGCGTGTTCGCGACTGCTCTCCCGATTGAAAAGGCCTGTTCACCAATCAAATCTGCGCGTTTAGCACATGCCACCGATACCTCGGTGCCCTGTGCACAAACCGCGCTGCTGGGTGTAACTCCACGTCGGTGAACGCGCCTGTGCACAGAGTGTGCACACGCGCCCGTGCGCTCCCCTACTCTGCCTCTACTCTGCCTCGGCGACGTCGGCCGCGGCGACCGCGGAAGGCTGGTGTGCCCGCAGGATCGAGTCGATCTGTCGGCGTTGTTCCCGGGCGGCGCGGTCGGCCATGGCGTGGGCCGCAGCGATGGCCCGCGAGTGCTCGCGCTCGCGCGCCTCGATCTGCTGGCGTTGTCTGTCGGCTTGCTCGGCGAGTTGTCGTCGCAATGCCGCGTTCTCCTCGGCGGCGGCCTGGGCCTGACCTCTGATGACGTCTGCTTCTGCCTCGGCGCGTGCTTGCGCGGTGCGCGCGGCATCGTATTCGCGGCGCATCGTGGCCAGCGCTTGCTCTGCCTCGGTGTAGACGCTGTCGCGATCCTTCTCGGCCCCTGCGATTCTCGCCCCGGCGTCGGTCCGGGCTTGGTCGCTCTCGAGGCGGGCCTGCGAGGCTTGCGCGGCGGCCTCGTCGGCCGCTTGCAATGCCAGGGTTTCCAGTTCGGCGGCTCGGTCACGCTGCGCCGTCATCTCGGCCAGTGCCCGCTCGGCGGCCGATTGGGCCTGCTCGGCGGCGGCGATCTTGACCGCCGCCTCACGCCGGATGTCGGCGATTTCGCGATCGATCGCCTCGGCACCGGTGATGGTGGCCAGCATGTCGGCGCTGTCGCTGACGATCGCGGACAACTCGTCGCGCAGGCGCGCGGCCTCGCTCAACAAACCCGCGACCGTCATTGCGCCGTCGGTGACCGGTCGCAGGCTCGGGGTGGCGGGTTCGCGGGTCTGCTGCTGGGCGTGTTTTCTTTTGGCGCGCAACGCGGTCTGTGCGTTGTGGTCGGGATCAGCGCAGTAGGCGAAGGGGCGGCCCGGACGCCGGGTCGCCGCCTCGGGCTCGGCAGTGCAGCCGGGATAGCCGCACCCGGTTCGCGTGCTGCGTTTGCGGGCGTGGAGATCAATGGGCTGTGGCATTGAATTCCATTTCGTTTCATTGCATTTCATATCCGTCGATGAAATGAATCGGGGGCGGTCAGGCGACGGGGCGCAGGCCGGCGTTTCGCACGCGTGGCAGATGCAGGCGGATGACGTCGGCGGCGGATTCGCTGGCCCGGCGGTCGATGTGGCCGTAGCGTTTGTCGGTGGTGGCGACCGACTCGTGCCCGGCGGCCCCAAGGCGGGCAGCCACGCCTTCTTGTAGAAGTAGGTGACGCTGATGGGGTTTCCGGTGGCGGTGTGAAACAGCAGCTGATCGCGGGGGCGGTTCAGGTCGAGCCGGTCGAGGGTTTCCAAGGGCACGTTGACGGTTCGGATTCCCCGGCTGGACTTGGGTTTGCCGAGTTTCAGCGTGCCGCCTGCCCATTTCCACGCCTTGGTGATCCGCACGGCGCCGGTGCGGCGGTTGATGTCGCCGACGCGCAGAGCGGTGACCTCGCTGGGGCGGGCCATCGACATCAGCGCGAACTCCGCGTGGGCACGCCAGCGCGGCGGCATCAGCTGCTCGAACAGCTCCCACTCGGCGTCGTCGAAATAGTCGGGCTCGGGGGCGTCGTTGCGGGGCAGCCGGGTGTCGGCGCATGGATTGTAGGCGATCAGCGGGGTCGGGCGCACCGCGGCGGCCGCGCTCATCGCCGCCGAGAGAAAGCCGTGTTTGTTCGCGATGGTTTTGGGCTTGTTGCCGACTTCCTCTTCCAGGTGCACCACCCAGGACTTGTCGGTCTCGGCCGTGATCGCGCCGAGGGGCAGATAGCCCATGAAATCGGCGATGTCGCGGTCGATGTAGCGGTGGTACCGCTTGCGGGTCTCGGGTTCGATCCCGGTGAGGGTGTCGGCGTAGCGGCGCAGCCATTCGGTCAGCGTCAGGTATTCGACGTGGGTTCCTCGTTGGACGTCGAGGATTTTGAGTGCTTCCTCGACGCCGACGCGTTCGAGCAGCGCAGCCCAGCGCGTCGCCTCGGCGGGGTCGTCGAAGGTCTCAGAACTCTGACGTCGGCGGCCATCGACGTAGATGTTGAACGGCACTTGCCACGCGACGGTCCCGTCCGCGCGGGGACGGGGTCGGGGGGTGGGCATTGTCACCTCCGGTCGGTTCCAGGCGACATCTCGCGAGATGTCCTGTTACCGACCGCTGGTAACCGGCTGCTGACGGCGGGTACTGACGCCGTTCACGCTCAGGATACGTTTCTGCGCCCTGAGCGGCCAGTCTGTGTGGTGGAGCCTAGGGGAATCGAACCCCTAACCCCTGCCTTGCAAAGGCAGTGCTCTGCCAATTGAGCTAAGGCCCCCTCGGCCGTCGTCGACGACCAGGTATGCGAATGTGGGCCTAGGAGGACTTGAACCTCCGACCTCTTCGTTATCAGCGAAGCGCTCTAACCGCCTGAGCTATAGGCCCGTAGTGTTCGTCTCGACTCGACATGCTGTCGTGACTGACTCGGTAGAGTCTACACAACCCCCCGATTGCTCTCCAAAACGGCTGGTCAAAGCACCCGTAAAGCACGAACGGCCGGTCCGGTGAGAACCGGCCGGCCGTTCGTCGCGGAGCGTCAGTCCGGATCGGCCAGCGTCACCTGCACCCCGCCCACCAGATCGGTGCACTGGTTGTAGATGAAGACACCCACCGTCGAGAGCGCGGTGAACAGCACCACGTTGATCAGGCCGATGACGGCCGCGTATCCGAATACGCTGCCGGCGTCGATGATCGTCGTCGCCGAGGAGTTGTTGTCGTTCACCATGTCGGTGAAGGTGCTGTTCAGGCGGTCCCACACACCCATGCCGGAGAGCACGATGTAGAGGAATCCGACGGCCAGCATCCACACGAAGAACATGGCGACGCTGATCACCAGCGACACCTTCAACGTCGACCACGGGTCGATATGGCGCACCTGCACGGTCGCGCGCAACGGCTCACCGCTGGTCACCGCCTGGGCAACCGCCGCCTGCGCGGCCGGCGAGACGGTCGGCGCCGCGGTCTTCGCCGCCATCGGAACCGACTGTGCCGCACCGGCGTCCGCCTGCGGCAGCGGATGCCGCAGATCCGACAGATCGGGCAGATCCTTGATCAGTTCCGGGCGGGCGATGCTGCGGGTCGGTCCGTCGATGCCGACGGATTTCACCATCGCCGCTTCCTTGCGCGCCGCCTTGGCCGCGAGGTCGGTGGTGGTACGGGCGTTCTTCACCCCGCCGCCGAGTCCGGTCTGGGGGTTCGCCCGGCCCTGCACGGGAGCCTGGCCGGGGCGATTCAGATTCGACTGCGGCTCCCGCTGCGGCAGCTGCGACCAACCCTCCTCGAAGCGAGAACCACCACGACCCTCACCGGCCTCGGCGGCCTCCGGCGCCGCAGCGCCGGATTTCGCGGAATCGCCCTGCGACTCGGGGTTTGCGGGCGAACTACCCGAGCCGTTGTCGGCCGACGACCCGGACCGCGGCGCAGGCCGCGGCGGAATCGGTGACGGTGCGATCCGCTCGGTCACACCGTTGGCGTGGTTTCGCTCGTCGTTCGGCTGATTCGGAGTGGTCAATGCAGAATCCTTCGATCCGTCGTGGCGCCGCTGCTTGTGGAGAAATTACCGCTTCCAGAACCTAACGCTAATCCGAGCCTCAGGCCTCTTCTTCCCCGGAAACCTGGTCGGGCTCATCGGCGTTACGCGCGATCGCGAGCAAGGTATCGCCCTCGCCGAGGTTCATCAAACGCACGCCCTTGGTCTGCCGGCCCGCCTTGCGTACCTGATTCGCCGCCGTCCGGATGACACCGCCGCCGGACGTGATGGCGTAGAGCTCGTCATCGTTGTCGACGATGAGCGCTCCTACCAGACTGCCACGCTTCGGGTCGTACTGAATCGTCAACACACCTTTACCGCCGCGGCCCTGCGCGGTGTACTCCTCGATCGCGGTGCGCTTGGAGTATCCGCCCGCGGTCGCGACCAACAGATAGGTGCCGTCCCGAACCACATTGAGCGACAACAGCTCATCGTCGGCGTTGAAGCGCATACCCTGCACGCCCGAGGTGGCGCGGCCCATGGGACGCAGCACCTCGTCGTTGGCGGTGAACCGGATCGACTGTCCGTGCGCGGACACCAGCAGCAGATCCTCGTCGGCCGAACACAGTGCGGCGCCGACCAATTCGTCACCGTCGCGCAGGTTCACCGCGACGATGCCACCGGTGCGGTTGGAGTCGAAGTCGGTCAGTTTCGACTTCTTCACCAGGCCGTTGCGGGTGGCCAGCACCAGGTAGGGGGCGTCCTCGTAGGTCTTGATCCGGATGACCTGGGCGATCTTCTCCTCCGGCTGGAACGCCAGCAGGTTGGCCACGTGCTGGCCGCGCGCGGTGCGGTTGGCCTCGGGCAGCTCGTAGGCCTTGGCCCGGTAGACCCGGCCGAGGTTGGTGAAGAACAGCAGCCAGTCGTGGGTCGAGGTCACGAAGAAGTGCTTGACCAGATCGTCCTGCTTGAGGCCGGCGCCCTGCACGCCCTTGCCGCCGCGCTTCTGGCTGCGGTACAGGTCGGTCTTGGTGCGCTTGGCGTAGCCGGTCGCGGTGATGGTGACCACGACGTCCTCGCGAGCGATCAGATCCTCGTCGGCGACGTCACCGTCGGCCGCGACGATCTTGGTGCGGCGGTCGTCGCCGTACTTCTCGACGATTTCGGCCAGTTCGTCGCGCACGATGGCACGCTGACGTTCCGGCTTCTCCAGAATGTCCTTCAAATCGGCGATCTCGGCCTCGATACGGGCCAATTCGTCGACGATCTTCTGCCGCTCCAGGGCCGACAGGCGCCGCAGCTGCATATCGAGGATGGCGGTCGCCTGGATCTCGTCGATCTCGAGCAGTTCCATCAGGCCGGTGCGCGCGGTGTCGGTGTTGGCCGAACGCCGGATGAGGGCGATGACCTCGTCGAGCATGTCCAGGGCCTTGACCAGGCCGCGCAGGATGTGGGCCCGCTCCTCGGCCTTGCGCAGCAGGTAACGGGTGCGCCGGACGATAACTTCCAACTGGTGGTCGACGTAGAGCCGGATCATCTGATCCAGCCGCAGCGTGCGCGGTACGCCGTCGACGATCGACAGCATGTTGGCGCCGAAGCTGGTCTGCAGCTGGGTGTGCTTGTAGAGGTTGTTCAGCACCACCTTCGCCACGGCATCGCGCTTGACCGTGACCACGATCCGCATACCCGCGCGGTCGGAGGATTCGTCGTGGATATCGGAGATACCCGCGATCTTGCCGTCCTTGACCTGCTCGGCGATCGAGTTGATGAAGTTGTCGGTGTTGACCTGGTACGGCAGCTCGGTGATGACGATCGTGGTGCGGCCGCGATTGTCCTCCTCGATCTCGACCACACCGCGCATCCGGATGGAACCGCGCCCGGTGGTGTAGGCGTCGTGGATGCCCTGGCTACCGACGATCAGACCGTAGGTCGGGAAGTCCGGTCCCTTGACGCGCTCCATGCACGCGGCGAGAGTGGTCTCCTCGTCGGCGTCGTGATTGTCCAGCGCCCAGTAGATCGCTTCCGCCAGCTCGTTCAGATTGTGCGGCGGGATATTGGTCGCCATACCGACGGCGATGCCGTTGGACCCGTTCATCAACAGGTTCGGCACCCGGCTGGGGAGAACCACGGGCTCCTGGGAGCGGCCGTCGTAGTTCGGCGTGAAATCGACCGTCTCGTGATCGATTTCACGGAGCAGTTCCATCGCCAGCGGAGTGAGCCGGCACTCGGTGTACCGCATGGCGGCGGCACCGTCGTTACCGCGGGAACCGAAGTTGCCCTGGCCGTCGACCAGCGGATACCGCAGCGACCACGGCTGCGCCATGCGCACCAGGGTGTCGTAGATCGAGGCGTCGCCGTGCGGGTGGTAGTTACCCATGGTCTCGGCGACCGGACGCGCGGATTTCACGTAACCGCGGTCGGGCCGATACCCGTTGTCGTACATCGCGTAGAGCACGCGCCGGTGCACCGGCTTGAGGCCGTCGCGCACATCGGGCAGCGCGCGGCCCACGATCACGCTCATCGCGTAATCGATGTAGCTGCTCTGCATTTCGTTCTGGATGTCGACCGGCTCGATCCGGTCGCCCGCACCACCTTCGGGCGGCAGGGTGGTCTCAGTCATGAATTCTCCTTAACAGGCCTGGGCGGTGTGACGGGCGCGCGGGCAGACCGCGCAGCACCGGTTACACATCGAGGAAGCGGACGTCCTTGGCGTTGCGGGTGATGAAGCTGCGACGCGCCTCGACGTCTTCACCCATCAGCACGGAGAACAACTCGTCGGCCGCGGCCGCGTCGTCCAACGTCACCTGACGAAGCACACGCACCGAAGGATCCATGGTGGTTTCCCACAGCTCCTTGGCGTTCATCTCGCCGAGACCCTTGTAGCGCTGGACGCCGTCGTCCTTGTTGATCTTCTTACCGGCGGCCAGACCGGCCTCCAGCAGACCGTCGCGCTCGCGGTCCGAGTAGGCGAATTCCGGATCCGAGCGCTGCCACTTCAGCTTGTACAGCGGCGGCTGGGCGAGGTACACGTGCCCGTGTTCGACCAGCGGGCGCATGAAGCGGAACAGCAGGGTGAGCAGCAGGGTCGAGATGTGCTGGCCGTCGACGTCGGCGTCGGCCATCAGCACGATCTTGTGATACCGCAGCTTCGAGATGTCGAACTCGTCGTGGATACCGGTGCCGAAGGCGGTGATGATCGACTGGACCTCGTTGTTCTTGAGGACTCGGTCGATACGCGCCTTCTCGACGTTGATGATCTTTCCGCGCAGCGGCAGGATCGCCTGGTACATCGAGTCGCGACCGGATTTCGCCGAGCCACCGGCGGAGTCACCCTCGACGATGTAGATCTCGGACTTGCTCGGATCCTTGGACCGGCAGTCGGCCAGCTTTCCCGGCAGCCCGCCCAGATCGGTGGCGCTCTTGCGCCGCACCAGCTCACGAGCCTTGCGGGCGGCGACGCGGGCCTGCGCGGAGGACACCGCCTTCTGCACGATCGTCTTGGCATCGGCCGGATTGGCCTCGAACCAGTGCGCGAGATGTTCGTTGCAGGTGCGCTGGACGAACGACTTCACCTCGGTGTTGCCGAGCTTCGTCTTGGTCTGGCCCTCGAACTGCGGCTCGCTGACCTTGACGCTCACGATGGCGGCCAGACCCTCGCGGATGTCGTCACCGGTGAGGTTGCCGTCCTTCTCCTTGAGGAGCTTCTTGTCCTTGGCGTACTTGTTGACCACGGTGGTCAGCGCCGCGCGGAAGCCCTCTTCGTGGGTTCCACCCTCATGGGTGTTGATGGTGTTGGCGAAGGTGTGGACGGATTCGGAGTAACCCGAATTCCACTGCATCGCGACCTCGAGTTCGTGGCCGGTGCCCTTGCTGGTGAACGAGACGACGGTGTTGTGGATCGCCTGCTTGGTGCGGTTGATGTGCTTGACGAAATCCTCGAGCCCGCCCGGGTAATGGTAGGTGCGAGTCTTGACCTTCGGCTCCGGCGGCGCGGCGGTGCCCTCGTCGTGCTTGGGCGCCTCGGCGGTCTCGCTGACCACCTCGTCGGTGACCTCGGCCTCGCTGACCCGCTGGTCGGTGAGGGTGATGGTCAGGCCCTTGTTCAGGAAGGCCATCTCCTGCAACCGGCGCGAGATCGTCTCGAAGTTGTAGGTCGTGGTCTCGAAGACGTCCGGATCCGCCCAGAAGCGCTGCGTGGTGCCGGTCCGGTCGGTGGGCTCGCCCTTGACGAGCTTGCCGGGCTTGGCGTCCTTGTACTCCTGGCTCCAATGGAAGCCGTCGCGGTCGATCTCGGTGACCATCCGGCTGGACAGCGCGTTCACCACGGAGATACCGACACCGTGCAGACCACCGGACACGGCGTAGGCGTCCGAGTCGAACTTGCCGCCGGCGTGCAGCTGGGTCATGACGACCTCGATGGTGGGCACACCCGTGGCGTGCATCGCCACCGGGATACCGCGGCCGTCGTCGACGACCTCGACGCCGCCGTCGGCCAGCAGCGTCACGTCGACTCGGCTGGCGTAACCGGCCATCGCCTCGTCGACGGAGTTGTCCACAACCTCCCAGATCAGGTGGTGGAGACCGCGCTCACCGGTGGAACCGATGTACATACCGGGGCGTTTGCGGACCGCCTCGAGTCCCTCGAGAACGGTGATGTTGGAGGCACCGTAGTCCTTGTTGCCCGCTTTCGCCTTGGACGAGCCGCTTGCGTTGGAGTCGTTGGCAGCCACTGCTCGGTAGCTCTCCTTACTTGCTGATCCCTCGATGCGACGTCGGACAACACACACAGACCGAGCCCCGTATGGCCTCTGCTCGAGATGTTCGAACTGCTCGAGAATTACGGGTCCTCGCGCGTGCTGCACGGAACGCGCCGAAGGTATCGCCGCTAGTTACTCTTCCATCTTACTGGTACCCCCGGCACAGGATGCACCTATGACACCCCTGAGAGCGTCGTGAGTGCGTGAAATCGGTCGCCGCCGGGTCGGGTTATGGGCGAACCCGCTCCCGCGAGCCTCAGCGAAAGCGACGGGCACTCGGATCCCGCGGCGCGAAGTTACGCCGATGTGGTTCCGCCGGGCGCCGGACTGCGCACCGGTTCCACGTGAAACTCGGCGCCCGCGGATCAGCCGTAGGTGTCGCGCGGACCCCGCCCCTTGATATGACGCTCACCCTTGCGCCAACTCGGCGCGGCGGGACCGCTGATCTTCAGCGAGGTGACCACGCCCTGACCGACCGCGGCATTGATCTTCGCCAGTAACTGCGACTGCAGCATTCGCAACTGAGTGGCCCAGGCGGTGGATTCGGCCTGGATACTCAGCACGCCGTCGGTGAGCGATACCGGGTCGGCGTGTGCCGCGATGTCGTCGCCGACCACGGCCGACCACCGGCCGAAAACCATTCCCTCGGCGACCTTTCCGGACCACCCGCGACTCTTGGCGAGCGACCCGGCCAGTGCGGACAGCAGTTGCGGATCCCGCTCGTCGGGCCGCGCACCGGACCAGCCGGAACGCCGGCGCAGTGCTCGAACCCCGCCCTTACGCGGTGATGCGCGCCCCTGGCCGACCGCCTTACCGCTGGCACGCGCCGCAGCGCGCGCCTCCTCCAGGGCACGACGAGCCAGGTCCACACCACGCAGTTCCGGTTCGGGGCCGGCGGACGGCGGGGAGCCGTCTTCGCGCCCGGGTTCTGCAGCCACCTTCGACTCCTTTCCCGTCCTGTCACTGCGTTGCGGCAAGGCTAGCCGCTGGGTCCGACAACTCGCGCCCCTTGTGCCCGGGGCGATTCGGCCCAAGTGCGCCGATCGGCGTCACCCGATGTGCCGGCCTTCGGTGGGCTCGTCCGCACGGACCTCGTCCGTGAGGGACGGAGGCTCGACGATGTGCGAGGTCCGCCCGTCCGCCACGCCGTCGGTCTCGACCCGGACCGGATTCGCCTCGAGTTCCGGCGGCACGTCCTCGGGCACCGCGGCCGTGATCAGGACCTGTTCGGCGCCCGCGGCCACCGCCGCCAATGCGGTGCGGCGGCGGCGATCCAATTCCGCGAAGACGTCGTCGAGCAGCAGGACCGGATCCGTCCCCGCGCTGCGCAGCAGTTCGAAGGCGCCCAGTCGCAGGGCCAAGGCGAACGACCACGATTCCCCGTGGCTGGCAAAGCCTTTCGCGGGTGCCGAACCGAGCATCAGATCCAGATCGTCGCGATGCGGGCCGACCAGGCAGACCCCGCGCTCGAGTTCCTTGCCGCGCGCGGATGCCAACTCGCTCAACATATTCGCCTCCAGCGCCTCGACATCGTCGGACTGTGGAGAACGCTGTGGATCGAGGAACTCCTCGGGCAGCGCGGAACTGCGGTAGCGGATGGCCGCGGTCCGCGATTCCGGGGCGATGGACCGGTAGGCCTGCTCGAGATAGGGGTGCAGCTCGTGCGCCAGCCGCAGCCGCTGCGCCAGCAGTTCGGCACCGTGCGCGGCCAGATGCCCGTCCCAGACGTCGAGGGTGCTCAGTTCGGCCGGCGCGCCCGAACGCGAACGCGCCTGTCGCCCCGCTGTTTTCAGCAGCGCGGAGCGCTGCCGCAGCACACGGTCGTAATCCGAGCGCACCGCCGCCAGCCGCGGCAGCCGGGCAGTGGCCAGTTCGTCCAGGAAACGGCGTCGTTCGGACGGGTCGCCGCGGACCAGCGCTAGATCCTCCGGCGCGAACAACACGGTCTGGAGAATTCCGAGGATCTCGCCCGTGCGGCGGACCGGTGACCGATTGATTTGAGCGCGATTGGCGGCGCCCTGATTCAACTCCACATCGATGCGCAGTTCGCGGCCACCGTTGACGACGGTGGCGCCGATCCGAGATCGCTGCTGCCCCAACCTGATCAGCGGGGCATCGCCGGCAACCCGGTGGGAACCGAGTGTGGACAGATAACCGACGGCCTCGACGAGATTGGTCTTACCGTTGCCGTTGGCCCCCAGGAAAACGGTTCTGCCTGTGGGTAATTCGAGGTCGGCATGCTCCCAGGAGCGGAAATCGCGCAGCGTGAGCGTTCGAATGTGCATGGATGAACCCGCCGTCACCAGGCACTTTGTGACGGACGGGTCGAAATGCACACGCGCCCGGGATTTTTCACAGGTTTATCAACATCTCCACAGGTCGGGTTGAACGAGTGCCGCCTCGCCGGTCGTATCGTGGCCGGCGAGGCGGGGAGGATCGGAACCGAATCGATCAGCCGGGCAAACGAACCGGCATCAGCAGGTAGATGTAGTTGCTCGACAGCGCCGCGAACGCACCGGACTCCGAAAGCTCCGGCTCGTCGTCGGTGGTCGGGCACATCACCGCGGGGCGGCTGGGTGTGGTGAAACCGAAGGTCACCCGGTCCGAATGCAGCGCCGACAGGCCGTCGTTGAGGTAACTGGGGTTGAACGCGATGGTCAGCGGCTCACCGCGGAACTCGGCCTCCAGCCACTCCTCGGCGCGACCGGCGTCGTCACCTCCGGCGGACAGCTGCAGGCCCTGGTCGGAGAATTCGAGCCGCACCTGGGCGCCGCGCTCGGCGACCAGGGCCACACGTTTGATGGCCTCGATCAGTGCGCTCACCTGCAGGGTCGCGATCGAGGTGTGCTCCTTGGGGAGCAATTGGCGGAACTTGGGGAATTCCGCGTCGAGCAGTCGCGTGGTGGTCCGGCGGCCGCCGTTGACGATCCCCAGCAGTCCGTCGGTCCCGTTGCCGAAGGCCAGCTGGACGGGCGCGTCGGAGGCTCCGAGCGTCTTCGCCGATTCCGACAGCGTGCGAGCCGGGACCAGGACCGCGGTCTCCACATCCGGGCGGCCGGGCTGCCACTCCAGATGCCGCACCGCCAGGCGGAAGCGGTCGGTGGCTGCCAGAACCACCTGGGAGCCCTCGATTTCGACGCGGATGCCGGTCAGCATCGGCAACGTGTCGTCGCGCCCGGCGGCGACGGCCACCTGGCCCACGGCCTCGGAGAACAGATCCACACCCAGTTCGCCGGTCTGCGGCGGCAGTTCGGGCAACTGGGGATAGTCCTCGACCGGCATGGTCGGCAGCGAGAACTTGGCGCTGCCACACGCGATCAGCACCCGGGTGCCGTCGACCGAGACGTCGACCGGCTTGTTGGACAGCGCCTTGGTGATGTCGGCCAGCAGACGACCGGAGACCAGCACCTGTCCCGGGCCGGCCACCTCGGCGGCGACGCGCATCTGCGCGGAGACCTCGTAGTCGAATCCGGAGACCGTGAGGCCGTCCTCGTCGGCCACCAGCAGCACACCGCCCAGGACGGGCACGGGCGGGCGAGACGGCAGGCTACGGGCCACCCAGGCGACGGATTCCGCGAAATCCTCGCGAGCGACCCGAAACTTCATACTTGCAAGCTCCATCGCTCGGTATGTCCTCTCCCAGTGTCGATCGGTCGTGATCTGTTCGACGCCGTGGTGATCAGCGTGGTTCATACAACAGCGTGGTTCGCGCGGCAATGCGGTCGAAACGACTCGCCCGTACGCACCGCAGTGTGGCACAGGCGACCGACATCAAACCGTACCCGCGCATGCGGGCGATGACTACGTCACCCCCTCGCCCGGTGCGTCGTCCGCCGGGATGGGCCGGACCCGTTCCGCTCCCTGCTTCGTTCGGTTGTGGAGTGCCACGAATCGATCCGTCCGCCTCCGAGCCGAGTTTCCACACACCCTGTTTTCAAGAAGAAATCTAAAGAAGAAGAACTGAAGTAGTAGTAGGCACTGTGGATTCTGTGGACGCGGCCCGTTCGCCCAGCTCAGGTGGCGTGGCGGCGTGGGGATGTCCGGCGGGTGACTCGAGGATGAACAGTGGGCCGCTGTGGAGGCCGCGAAACTGTTCAACTTCCATCCTCGAGCCATCCTCGAGTTCTTCCATGGCCCGAGACCTGTTGTACACACGTGTGTGCCGATCGGTGCACTACCGGGGGATTCCTCGAGGACCTGACAGGGAGTCCTCGAGGAATCCACATGCCGATTCGGCCGTCTCCGCAGTTCGGACCCCGTGGACGAATTCGGCTGTGGGAACTGTGGACCGAGGGCTGTGAGCGAATGCGTGCACAGCCCCGCGCATCGACTGTGCGCAACCTCGAGGACAAACCTGGGATTCCTCGAGGACTCCACAAGGACTCCTCGAGGAATCCACAACACGAAAAAGCCGATCCACCCAGGTCAACCGGGTGGATCGGCTTGTGTAGCGATTCAGCGCGAGCGCTGTTTGATTCGGGCTGTGAGTTCTTGGACCTGGTCGTAGACCCGGCGGCGCTCGGTCATCTCCTTGCGCACTTTCTTCTCCGCGTACATGACCGTTGTGTGGTCGCGACCGAAGGCCTGGCCGATCTTCGGCAGCGACAGGTCGGTCAGTTCCCGGCACAGGTACATCGCGATCTGGCGAGCCTGGGCCAGCGGCCGGGCCTTACCCGGACCGGTCAGCTCCTCCAGCGTGGTGTTGAAGTATTCCGCGGTCACGGCCATGATCGTCGACGCCGTGATCTCGATCGTGGTGGTGTCCGGCATCAGATCGCGCAGGACGACCTCGGCCAGCGACAGATCCAGCGGCTGCCCGTTGAGGGAGGCGAAGGCCGTTACCCGGATCAACGCGCCCTCGAGTTCACGGATATTGCGCTCGACCCGGCTGGCGATCAGTTCCAGCACGTCGTGCGGCACATCGAGGCGGTCCATCCGCGCCTTCTTGCGCAGAATCGCGATCCGGGTCTCCAACTCCGGCGGCTGCACGTCGGTGATCAGGCCCCATTCGAACCGGGTACGCAGTCGCTCCTCGAGCGTCGCCAGTTGCTTCGGTGGCCGATCGGAGGACACCACGATCTGCTTGTTCGCGTTGTGCAGGGTGTTGAAGGTGTGGAAGAACTCCTCCTGGATACCTTCCTTACCCTCGATGAACTGGATGTCGTCCACCAGCAGGATGTCGGTTTCGCGGTAGCGCCGCTTGAACGCCACCTTCCGGTCGTCGCGCAGACTGTTGATGAAGTCGTTGGTGAATTCCTCGGTCGATACGTACTTGACGCGCATCCCGGGGAACAGTCGCTGGGCATAATGCCCGGCCGCGTGCAGCAGATGCGTCTTTCCCAGACCGGAAGCCCCCCAGACGAACAGCGGGTTGTACGCACGGGCCGGCGCCTCGGCGATCGCGACCGCCGCCGCGTGGGCGAATCGGTTCGAGGCGCCGATGACGAAGGTCTCGAAGGTGTATTTGGCGTTCAGACTGGCCGAGGAGTTCGCGGGGGCGGGCGGCGGCGGTTCCGGCGACTTCGTGAAATACGTCGGCCAGGAATTGCGCGCGCTCACCACCGGTTCGTCGGCCTCTTCGGCCGGGCCCGGCCGCTGACCGACCTCCGGCTCCGGCGCGAACAGCGACTCCTGTCCGGGATGTCCGCCCGGCCGGGGCAGCTCCGGATCGTGACGCAACGGTTCGGTCTCCCGGCGCAGCGCCTCCTGGGGATGCAGTTCGTGGTCGCGGCGCAGGGTGTCCGCCTCACGCCGCAGCGAATCCGGACCGTGCAGGCCGTCCCGGCCGGGCAGGCTGTCAGGGTCCCGCCGCAGGACGTCGGCTTCGCGGCGGAGTACGTCCGGGTCGTGGCGGAAGGCTTCGGCGTCCCGGCGCAGATCGTCGGGATCGCGACGCAGACTTTCCGGATGCCGGACCAGCGCTTCGTCGTGCAGATGCGCTTCCGGGTCCCGGCGCAGCGGGGAGGACGGTCCGAGGCTGTCCGGCAATTCCCCGGCCATCGGCGCGGACGGATATTCACCCTGGGGATAGGCGGTCCGGGCCTGGTAGTCGGCTGGGGAAAGATAGCGTGGGGTGGGGAAATCGTCGGCGTCGGGATACTGCGGCGGCGCCGGGAAGCCGACCGGTTCGCGGGGCTTGTCGCGCATCCGCTCCGGACGCGACGTCAGGCGAGCATGGCGGGCGCCGGCGCCGGGACGGTCCGGCGGCGGATTGGCCGGCGCGGCGATCCGGACGCCCAGACCCTCGACCTGCGGGCCCAGCCGACGGGCCAGCGACCGCAGAATCGGTTCGCGCAGATCGCGTTCGATGGCCTCCTGGGCCAGGGAAGAAGGCACCGAGAGCAGGGCAAAGCCTTGTGCGACCGTCAGCGGCTTGACCAGGCCGAGCCACGCCTTCTGGGCGTTGGTCACCGGCGGGATGGCTCCGTCGGTGGAGCCGGCGGTGAGCTCGGCGACCACTTCGGGCCAGACCGCGGTCAACACGTTCTGCTCGTCGTCCACGTATTATTTCCTCCCCGGAGCAAGTCGACAGGAGCTCCAACGGTCGGCGACCACTGACAAGCCTGGCCGTCAGCCATACGAATATGCCACTCCAGGGGTCTTTCCACACAATTATCCACAGATGTGGAGAACTCGGATGATACGTGGTTCGCTGCAACAACCCCCCGGTCAGCGCCTGGACCTGCGCTTCTGCAGCTATCTTCTAGCTATGAATCGTAGTGCGTCCGCGGTGGCTGTGACAAGGGCGGTTCACGACCGCGCCGTCCGCACGGCGCGTCGCGGCCATTCGGTGCGTCGCGCGGAGCGAACGGATATCGTCGACCCGGAAAGCAGTGGCGGGCGTCTCATGAGGGACCCCGAGTTTGACCCTCTCCTGGCTGATCAGTACCCTCGTACAGTCACCCGTTGACGCGGTGTTGGCTGCCTGCTGCCCGGTCGAATCGTCGATCCAGCGGGACCACCACGCAATGGGCGTTGTGCCGATGAAGACCAGTTTTCATCGCGACCACATACGTTTCACCGAACAGCTTCGGGCGCCGCCTGGCGCCCACCAACTCGAGGAGTGTTGACCGTGGCCAAGGGCAAGCGGACGTTCCAGCCGAACAACCGTCGTCGTGCGCGGGTCCACGGCTTCCGACTCCGGATGCGCACCCGTGCCGGGCGCGCGATCGTGTCGGCGCGCCGTCGCAAGGGCCGCGCCTCTCTGACGGCCTGATCGCACGGCATCGGCATCGCCGCCATGCCTGACTCGTCGATCGTCTCGCTGCTTCCGTTCACCCGTTACGTGGTCGGACACTCGGGTGTTGCCTGAGCCGTACCGGCTGAATCATCGTGCCGACTTCTCCCGGACGGTGCGACGTGGCCGACGAGTCGGGAGACGGGACATCGTCGTGCATGTGGTGATGCCGTCGGCGTCGGAGGAGCCGAGATCCGACGATGCCGTGAGGTCCGACGATGCGGCGGCTAGGCCGCTCGCACGCTTCGGTGGTCCTCGTTTCGGATTGATCGTCAGCAAGGCGGTGGGCACCGCGGTGGTTCGACACCGCGTCGCCCGCCGCCTGCGTCATATCTGCGCTGGGGTCGTCGCAGATCTACCGGCGGAGGCCGATGTCGTGATCCGCGCCCTCCCGGGTGCCGCGGTGGCGACCTCGGCGGAGCTGGATCAGCAGTTGCGGTCCGCGCTGCGGAAAATGTCGTTCGATCTCTCCGCCGCGCGGGTGGCTTCGAGTGATGCGTCATGAACCGCCTACGCGTAGTGACGCGGCTTCCGGCGAATCTCTTGATCTTTCTGATCGAGTTGTACCGGACGTACGTCTCCCCCACCCGCATGCCGGTGTGCCGATTCACCCCGACCTGTAGCGAATACGCGGTGACGGCTCTGCGTACGCGCGGGCTGTTCGTAGGTCTCGGATTGACGGCCGTGCGGCTGGCCAAATGTGCGCCCTGGCACCCTGGTGGGTGGGACCCGGTTCCGGAACGGAAACGGGCTGCTGCCGAAGCGGCTCACGAGACGAGTCGGGCCCACGACGAGGCGGCCGAACACAAGTCTTGTAAAGGGTCGCCGCGCGCGGTGACCGGCGACACGACCGACGGGAGTACATAGAGCCGTGCTCGACTTCATCTATTACCCGGTGTCCTGGATCCTTTGGTTCTGGCACCGGGTCTTCGGGTTCGTCTTCGGACTCGGAGATTTCGACAAGGGCGCCAGCAACGGGTTCGCCTGGGCGCTGGCAGTGGTGTTCCTGGTGTTCACCCTGCGCCTGGTGCTGTACAAGCCCTTCGTCAAACAGGTGCGCACCACGCGGCAGATGCAGGAACTGCAGCCGCAGATCAAGGAACTGCAGCGCAAATACAAGAACGACCGCCAGAAGATGGCCGTCGAGATGCAGAAGCTGCAGAAGGAGCACGGCTTCAACCCGCTGATGGGCTGTCTGCCGGTGCTGGCTCAGGTGCCGGTGTTCATCGGTCTGTACCACGTGCTGCGGTCCTTCAACCGCACCGGTAGTGGTATCGGCCAGCTGCACATGACGCCCGAGCAGAACGCGATGACGCCGAACTACGTGTTCAGCGCGCACGATGTGCAGTCGTTCCTGAGTGCCCGCATCTTCGGTGCGCCGATCTCCGCCGCGATCACCTCGCCCAAGGCGACCCTGGACGCGTACGCCGATTACGGCGGCATTCCGCACGTGTGGAATATGGTCGTCGTCGCGGTGCCGCTGATGATCATCGCCGGCCTCGCAACCCACTTCAACGCCCGCGCCTCGGTGGCACGCCAGAGTGCGGAGGCGGCGGCGAATCCCCAAGCCGCGCTGATGAACAAACTGGCGCTGTGGGTGTTCCCGCTCGGTGTCGTCGTCGGTGGCCCCTTCCTGCCCATCGCGATCCTGCTCTACTGGGTGGCCAACAACATCTGGACCTACGGGCAGCAGCATCTGGTCTTCGGGCGCATCGACAAGGAAGAGCAGCAGAAGAAGGAAGAGGCGATCGAGCGGAAGGCGCAGAACGCCCCGAAGCCCGGCGCCAAGCCGACCGCCAAGAAGAAGTCCGGTGCCGCCGAGCCGTCGGCCGCGGACGGGGACAAGCCCGCGGCCCCGACGAACGGCACCTCCGCCTCCACGACTTCGGAGTCCACCACTCCGACTTCTTCGGCCAAGGCAGGTTCGGCCTCCGGCAAGTCGGGCTCGTCCGGTAAGTCACCCGGGCCGGGTAATCGCAAGCGGTCCGGCAACAGAGGTCGGGCGAATCAGAAGCGACGTCGCTAGCGGATCCGGATACGACGGAAGATTCAGATTGAAGGAAACGACATATGACTGTTGAGACCGATGGAGGGGACGCCACTGTGGCCCTCGGTGTGCAGGATGATGCGTCAGCGGTAGACGACCGCGATGAGGCGACGACCGAACCGGATCCGACCGATGCCGAAGAGGCGTTGATCGAAGAGGGCGAGATCGCGGGCGACTATCTGGAGCAGCTGCTGGACGTTCTCGACTTCGACGGCGATATCGATCTGGATGTCGAGGGCGACCGGGCGGTCGTCAGCATCGACGGCGGGCGGGACCTGTCGAAGCTCGTCGGTCGGCGCGGCGAGGTTCTGGACGCGTTGCAGGAGTTGACCCGACTGGCCGTGCAACAGGCGACCGGTGTGCGCAGCCGCCTGATGCTCGATGTGGCCGGCTGGCGGGCGAAGCGTCGCGAGGAACTCAGTGCGCTCGGAACCGATGCGGCGCGACGGGTGGCGGAATCGGGCAAGCCCGAATCGCTGGCCCCGATGACTCCGTTCGAGCGCAAGATCGTCCACGATGCGGTGGCGGCCGTGGACGGTGCCGCCAGTGAGAGTGAAGGTGTCGAACCCAACCGGCACGTGGTCGTGATCCCGGCCTGAGAAATTAGATGGGTAAGGTAGGGCCCCCGGTTCATCGAACCGGGGGCCCTACTCTTTGTGATGAGTTGCGTTGTGATGGATTTCGACGGTCCGGAAGGATGTTTCACGTGGAACGAGGCGCGGGTGCCACTCCTCAGCACTCCCCCGGCGGTGACTCTGTCGATCTGACGCCGCCCGCGGTGGCGGCCGAGGTATTCGGCGATCGTCTTCCGCTGGCCGAGCAGTACTGCGCCGCGCTGGCGACCGCGGGCGTCGAACGCGGTCTGATCGGACCGCGGGAGGTGCCGCGGCTCTGGGACCGCCACATCCTCAACTGTGCGGTGCTGGGCGAGTTGATTCCTCTCGGAGCTTCCGTCGTCGACATCGGCAGTGGCGCCGGACTTCCGGGAATTCCACTCGCCATCGCGCGTCCGGATCTGCGCATCACACTCGTCGAGCCGTTGCTGCGCCGCACCAAGTTCCTGGCGGAGTTCGTCGAATCGGCGGGGCTCGAGATCACCGTGGTGCGTGGTCGCGCCGAACAGCCGGACGTTCGAAAGGAAGCCGGCGGTGCGGATTACGTGACTTCCCGTGCGGTCGCTCCCCTCGGGAAATTGGCCAAGTGGTCCCTGCCGCTGGTTCGCGAGCACGGCCATATGTTGGCGCTCAAGGGATCCAGCGTCGCCGAGGAACTCGAGCGGGATCAGGTTGAACTGGCGCGCGCGGGTGCGGGCCACGCGAAGATTCTCGAATGCGGCGTGGGCATCGTGTCGCCGCCGACCGTCGTGCTCAGTGTCGAGCGTGTGCCCCGCGCGGAGAAGCGGGCGAACAAGGAAGCGAGTCGACGCGCCCGGCGCGCACAGTAACTTTCGTTGTTTCACATGAAACAACGCCTCGCGAGGCCGCTCGAGACGGCCGCAGCGAGTCATTCCGTGCGTGTCGGATAGTGATTGCCGCGGTTCAACTTCCGTATTCTGGCCGGTGCTGGCAAGCTAGTTGTCGTCGAGCGTGAGCGCGCGGTTTCGCGGTTCCCGGCAGCTCCGCGTTCTGCTTGTTCGAGCCATGCGGCGCCGGTGCTGCCTGGGCACGTGTCTGAAGTTCTCGGGGTTAGGAGCCTGTATGTCGAACCGTCCGGCGAATGTTTCACGGGAAACAACATCCCGGGTGCCCGGAATGCTGGACAGCGGCGGCCTCGAGGGAGATGAATTCGCCAAGACCGCATTCGGAAATATCTCCGCCGCTGAAACTCCGATCGCGGCCGAAGCGCATCGCGCCAGCCAGGTCCTGCACCCCGGCTCACTCAACATCCCCAAGCCGCGCGAACAACGCATCATCACCATCGCCAATCAGAAGGGCGGCGTCGGTAAGACGACGACGGCCGTGAATCTCGCTGCCGCGCTGGCACTGCAGGGGATGACGGTGCTCGTCATCGATCTCGATCCTCAGGGCAATGCCAGCACCGCGCTCGGCGTGGAGCACCACTCCGGCGTGCCGTCGAGCTATGAACTGCTGATCGGTGAGATCTCGGTGCAGGACGCGATCCAGCGAAGCCCGCACAACGAACGCCTACTGTGCATTCCGGCGACGATCGACCTCGCCGGCGCCGAGATCGAATTGGTCTCCATGGTCGCCCGTGAGGGCCGATTGAAAGCGGCCATTCAAGAGGCCAACCTGGCGGGCTACGACATCGACTACGTGATGATCGACTGCCCGCCTTCTCTCGGCCTGCTGACCGTCAACGCGATGGTGGCGGCCAAGGAAGTGATGATCCCGATCCAGTGCGAGTACTACGCGCTGGAGGGCGTCGGCCAGCTGCTGCGCAATATCGGTCTGGTGCAGGCACATCTGAATCCGGAGCTGCACGTCTCGACCGTCGTCCTCACTATGTACGACGGCCGGACCAAACTCGCCGACCAGGTTGCCGAAGAGGTCCGCGGCCACTTCGGTGACGCGGTGCTGCGCTCGGTGATTCCGCGCAGCGTCAAGGTTTCCGAGGCGCCGGGCTACGGCATGACCGTGCTCGATTACGATCCTGGTTCCCGCGGCGCGATGAGTTATCTCGACGCGGGGCGGGAGATCGCGGCCCGCTCGGCCGTCATCCAGAGCCGAGTGTCGCCGGGCCAGGAAGGCGCGTCGGTCGGTACGGCTGGTGCAGCACAGGAAAGGGGTCGGTAGGCCGATGAGTCAGGCGAAGAAGGGTGGCTTGGGGCGCGGGCTAGCCGCGTTGATTCCGACCGGTCCTGCCGATGTGCAGGGGCTCGGAAGCGCGGCAGCCAATGCGGTGATCGGACTCGATCCGATCGGGCCGCATCCCGCGTCGGCCTATCTGCATCGGGTGCCCGATGCGGCCGAGGAGTCGAGCGCCGGTGCGGTGTACCGGGAGATTCCGCCGGATCAGATCGAGCGCAATCCGAAGCAGCCGCGGCAGGTCTTCGAAGAGGATGCGCTCGCCGAACTCGTCCATTCGGTGCGGGAATTCGGTCTGATGCAGCCGATCGTGGTGCGGGTGCTGGAGTCCTCCCCCACTCCGCGCTATCAGCTGGTGATGGGTGAACGGCGATGGCGAGCCTGCCAGGAAGCCGGTCTGGAGACCATCCCGGCGATCGTGCGGGAGACCACCGACGACGCCATGCTGCGCGATGCGCTGCTGGAGAACATCCACCGGGTGCAGCTGAATCCGCTCGAAGAGGCGGCGGCCTATCAGCAGCTGCTGGAGGAATTCGGCGTCACCCACGAGGAACTGGCGAACCGAATCGGCCGATCCCGACCGGTCGTCACGAATATGATTCGCCTACTGAAGTTGCCGATTCCGGTGCAGCGACGAGTCGCGGCCGGCGTGCTCTCCGCCGGACATGCTCGCGCGCTGCTCGGGTTGGAAGCGGGCGCCGAGGCGCAGGAGCGGTTGGCCGAACGCATCGTCGCCGAGGGGTTGTCGGTTCGTGCGACCGAGGAGGCCGTCACTCTCGCGAACCGCTACCCCGAAGAAGAAGTGAAGCCGACCCCCAAGCGGCGGCAGATCTACGCACCGGGGTTGGACAAGGTTGCCGAGCGATTGGCCAATTCGTTCGACACCAGGGTCACGGTGAGTATGGGCAAGAAGAAGGGCAAGATCGTCGTCGAGTTCGGTTCGGTCGACGATTTGGAGCGCATTGTCGGGCTGATGGAGCAACAACAGCTCTGACGAGACAGATCCCTGGGGTTCGGCGAGAAACGTCACTGTGACACCGCTGTTTTTCGCGCCGATCCGAATGTGCCGCGATCGATAAGGGATGGGAAATGAGGCGTTCGCTTTGATCGCATATTCTTGCTGGCGAGAAGATGTTGATGCGGCGTGAGCATAGATGAATCGGAAAGCTGGAGGCTGAGCAGAGCGGTGTCGACCAGCGTGACCGCACTAACCCTCGGCGGACTGGACAAACTTCCCGCACATGCGCGTCGATGTGTGTTCTGGGAGATCGACCCGGCCGTGGCGGCAGACTCTCGTGAATTCAGCGATCCCGTCTTCGAAAAAGAGGCGTGGTTGTCGACGGTCATGCTCGAATGGGGGTCCTGCGGGCAGATCGCGTTGGTCGATGGTCAGCCGGCCGGCTGTGCGCTGTATTCGCCGCCGAGTGTGGTGCCGCGCGCGGCGTTGTTCCCCACCTCCCCCGTGAGCCCGGATGCGGTCCTGCTGACCACGCTGCGGGCCGAACCGCCGCACAACGATGGAGACATTGCCCATCGGCTGATTCAGGCCGTAGTCGGCGATCTGATGCGCCGAGGTGTGCGAGCGATCGAGGCCTTCGGAATTCGCACCGATCCGGCCGCGACCGCGCTGCCGGCGCGCGGAGTGCGATCCATGTTCTTCATGGAGCGCATCGACTCGCCGGGCCACGGCATCGCCTCGGCACCGCGGCCGAAGGCCAACAGGGCCTGCTCTCCCGAGAGCTGCATGATCGACGCGGATTTCCTCGAGGACGTCGGATTCTCGGTGGTGGCGCAGCACCATCGTTTTCCGCGACTGCGGTTGGAACTCGACAGCGATCATCTGTGGAAGGAAGACGTCGAGCGCGCTCTGGACCAGCTACTGGCCGCCGCCGCGATGCAGGCCCAACCGAGCGTTCCCTGCCACTGACCGAAAAAGAAGGCGCCCCCGGCATCCGATTCCGGGGGCGCCTTCTTGCGGTATACGGGAACTACATCCGGTCGGCCGCGGCCAATTCCTCCGCCAACAGTTCGGCGAATGTGTAAGTACCGGTGGGCTGATCGTCCTGGCCGAGCAGATACAACCGCTTGACCGAGATCAGAATGGCTTCCGCGATCACATCGCGCATCCGGGGATTGGTCAGCACCGAGGCGTCGTATTCATTTGTCAGGTAGCCGATATCGACCTGTACGGTCGGCATCTTGGTCAGACGCAGCAGGTCCCAGGTGCGGGCGTGGGTGCGGCAGTCCTGCAACGAGGTTCGCGCCACGATTTCGCGCTGGATGAATCCCGCCAGCACCTGGCCGATCATCGATACCGAACCGTGCGAATTCCCGAAGTGGAAACTGGCCACGCCGCCCGCGGATGAACTGAGATTCGCCGCACAGCGCAGCGAGATCATCAGATCCGCGTCGAAGGTGTTGGAGGTCTCGGCGCGCTCGGCGTCGGTCGGGTTGGCGCCCCACGGGCGGGACAGGAACGTCTCCATGCCGGTGGCGGCCATCCGGCCCTCGAGGCGGCTCGCCAGATCCCAGAGGATCTCGGACTCGTACACGTCGCCGAATTCCGTCGGCACGGCCAAACCCTTGTCCTCGCCGCCCATTCCGGGGTCGATGACGATGCGCTTTCCGGTCAGCTGCGGGCCGGCCCGGTGGACGACCTCTTCCTCGGCGATGCGATGCGGATTGCCGCCGGTGACCCGCGCTCCGAGCAGTTCCAGCGAGCGCAGGGTGTCCGGACCACAGATGCCGTCCGCGGACAGGCCGATCTCGCGCTGGAAGGCAGTGAGCGCATCGTGGGTATGCGGGCCGAAGTAGCCGTCGATGCGATGGACGTAGAAGCCCAGATCCTGCAGGCGCCGCTGCAGGGTGGCGACATCGTCGCCGTACAGCGGCGCCGAGAGCTGATAGATCAGGGTCCGGGCGCCGAGGCGATAGGACGCCTCCTTCAGCGCACGATAGGTCGCGGGCCCGACGACGCCGTCGACCAGCAGGCCTCGCTGCTGCTGGAAAGCGCGTACGGCCGAATCGAGTTCACGATCGAAGACGGCGTCGGAATCCTTCCAGTACTCCCCCTGCCCACCGGACCGGTCGGTCCCGTGCGGGTGTGGATGGAATCCGAGACTTGCCAGGTTGCTCCGGACCTCAGCGACGGCTGGACCAGTATCGCCGTGACGAAGTCGGTGCATGCGTGAGAGCCCTTTCCTTCCGCCAACCCGGGTACCCACTTGTGCGATGGCACACACCCTCGCACGACCGGAGCGTCGGTCGATTGTCTCAGACCCGAGCCGTATTTCGGCAATTCTCCGGGTGCCGAAATAGTACACAGCTATCGGGTCCCGGAGTGCCCCCTGGTTCGAACCGCATCGGGGCCCCGGGCCGGACACGCTCGCGACGTGCGGTAACCCGGGGCCTCGAATGGGACGACTCAGATGATGCCCTCGAGTTCGCGCAGCAGGGCGGCCTTACCCTTGGCACCCACGATGCGCTTGGCTTCCTTGCCACCGGAGAACAGGATCATCGTCGGCAATGCCATCACACCGTAGTCACGGGAGCTCGTGGGGTTGGCGTCGGCATCGACCTTCGCGACGGTCAGCTTGTCACCGTGCGCCGCGGCGATCTCCTCCAGCACCGGGGCGACCATCTTGCACGGACCGCACCAGGAGGCCCAGAAGTCGACGAGCACCGGCTTGTCGCTACCGAGCACATCCTGTTCGAAGGTGGCGTCGGTGACGGTCTTGGTGGCTGTTTCGGACATGCGGAACTCCTAGCGGTGTGCGATGACGCGATATTCGAAAGGCTTCGGGGGTGGATCAGCCGGCGGTCACTTCCACCGGGTTGCCGGCGTGATCGAGCGTGTTGCTGGTGATGTCGCCCTTCTCGGCGAGCCAGCGCTCGGCGTCGATCGCCGAACGGCAGCCGGTGCCGGCGGCCGTAATGGCCTGGCGGTAGGTGTGATCGACCAGATCGCCGGCCGCGAAGACGCCGTCCACCGAGGTCGCGGTGCCGGGCTCGCGTACCTTCACGTAGCCCTCGGCATCGAGATCGACCTGGCCACGGACCAATTCGCTGCGCGGGTCGTGGCCGATCGCCACGAACAGGCCGGTGGCCGCCAGCTCGGAGGTTTCGCCGGTCTTGGTGTCGCGCAGGGTGAGACTGGTCACGGCGGTGTCGCCGTGCACCTCGACCACCTCGGAGTTCAGGCGGAAGCGGATCTTCTCGTTCGCCTTCGCGCGCTCGAGCATGATGCGGGAGGCCCGGAATTCCTCGCGGCGATGCACGATGGTCACGCTGGAGGCGAATTTGGTGAGGAAGGTCGCTTCCTCCATCGCGGAATCGCCACCGCCGACCACGACGATGTCCTGGCCCTTGAAGAAGAAGCCGTCACAGGTCGCGCAGGCGCTGACCCCGCGGCCCAGCAGCTCCTGCTCCCCCGGCACGCCGAGGTAGCGGGCCGCCGAGCCCATGGCCAGGATGATCGCGTAGGCCTGATAGACCTCGCCGCCGACCGTGACCGACTTGATCGGGCCGGAGAGATCGATCGCCTCGACATCCTCGGTACGGATATCCGCGCCGAAGCGCTTGGCCTGCTCACGCATCTCTTCCATGAGATCGGGGCCCATGATGCCGTCGCGGAAGCCGGGGAAGTTCTCCACCTCGGTCGTCGTCATCAGCGCACCACCGAACTGGGTGCCCTCGAACACCAAAGGTTCGAGCTCGGCCCGGGCAGCGTAGACCGCGGCGGTGTAGCCGGCGGGGCCGGAGCCGACAATGATCAGATCGCGTACAGGCGTGCTCATGATGCCCTTCCGAAGTGTGTTCAACAGGCGTGTCGGTCAACAACAGGGTAAACGTAGATGTTCCCGCCGCCGATCGGCTGTGGCCGAGGCCGCGCGCTGTCAGCCGATATCACGCATATCGAGGATCTGCGGATCCGCTGGGCTGCAACCGGTCCGCACGACCAGTGCGGTGATCTTGGGCGGACGCGGGCCGGTGAGCAGAATCAACACGGCCGATTCACCGCGATATGTGACATTCGTCGAGCCGAGCACCGTGCGGTCCGGGACCGCGGCCTTCACACACCCGGCCATCGCGCCGGGGCCCGACAGCGGGCCGGTGACGTCGTTGCGGCCCATGGCACTGAGTACGGCCGCGGAGGACAGCTCGTCGCCGAGGGCGACGCTGGTGCCGTGTTCGGCGGGCAGTGCGTTCGGCCTCACCGTGCGATCGGTCGCCGCGTCGACGGCGACCAGGGTTCCGGCGATGACGGCCACCGCTGCCGCGGCCGCGGTGAACCAGCGCAATCGCTTCGTGCGGTGACCGTCCAGAGACATCGGCTCGTCCGGTGGCGCCGCGCCCGGGACGTCGGCGTCCTGCGGCATCGGCTCCTCGGGAACGGGCTCCGGCGGTACCGCGTCGAGAGCCGGCATCGGACGGGTCGAGGGTGGCTCACCGTCCGAGCCGTCACGGTGGAGCTGATGGACGGTGGCGACCGGCTGCGGCTGCTCGCCGCGGGACAACTCGTCCAGCAGCGCGTCCAACCGGGCCGCGACCTGGGTCGGTATCGGGTGCAGGATGCGGTCGTCCAGGCTCAGCGCGCGTAATTCGGCGCTCACGCCGTCGAGCGAGTGCAGAAAACGGACGGCTTCGGGGTCCCGGCGAACTTGTGGCCACAGCAGCTCGGCCTGCTCCGGAGGGACGTTGTCGGCGTGCAGCTCGGCCAGCAGATCGGTGGAGAACGGAGGGCGCGGCACGGAACGGGCTGCCATCACACCTCCTGTGTCCGCTTCGTCGCCCCACACCCCGGAACGGCGTCGCCGCGCGGCGAATTCGCCCTTGTCGTCCATCGCCTCTCCGGGTCCGGCCTCATGATGTAGCGCCTGTCATCGCAGCGAGGCGGCGGCAGGCACAACGAATATTTGTCCGTCTGTTAGTAAAGACGCTTCTCGGCTACGTCCGGTTCCCCGGATTTCGCAGGAATTCCAATTCCTGTTCCAGCCGTTTTCGGCCACGAGCGCAGCGACTTTTGATCGTCCCCTCGGCGACGCCCAGCAACTGCGCCGCTTCCGCTACGGTATACCCTTCCATGTCGATCGCAACCAGCGCTGCTCGCTGATCGGGCGGCAGCGTGAACAGGGCCGCGGCGACGACCATTTTCACCTCGCGCTGCGCGATGTCGTCGCGTTCCATTGCGGGTTCGGCCACCGATTCGTCCGACAGTGACGTCGCGGGACGGGATTTGTTGCGCCGCATACGATCCAGGCATGCGTTGACCACGATGCGATGCAGCCAGCTGCGTACCTCCGCATCCCCGCGGAAGGTGGCGGCATTGCGATGCGCGGACAGCAGCGCGTCCTGCAGCGAATCGGCGGCATCCTCCGGAGTTCGGCAGGTGCGCAGTGCCAATTGCCAGAGCCGGCTGTAATGGCGGCGGAACAGAATGCCGAAAGCGTCGCGGTCTCCGGCGACATGGGCGGAAAGCAATTCGAAATCGGTGGTTTCGTCCGGATCGATCGAGCGACGACGAACAGCAGACGACTCCGGTGTCCCCCCACTGGCGATCGCTTCGAACGACACACAAACCCCTTGGACAGCGCTCACGGCGGCACGAAGTCCTACACCGGACCGGCCGCAAATTCCGCATCATCCAGGACCGAGACACCAGATCCCAGGAAGCTCCCCTGCTGAGAGCGCGCTGTGAATCATAACGTTTATTACGAATCGGTAGCAACCAGAGCGAGGTGATATCACGGGCCGGAACAACCGCCGGCCGCGGCGGCACGAATCAGGAAGCTGCCTCGAAGTGAATGTCGCCCATCGACGACTGGAACTGGCCGCCGTTGTTGGCCAGCTGGGTGATCCAGATCAGGATGTAGCGGGCCGGCTGGTCGGACTGCACCGGGATCGTGGTGGTGCCGTCGGCCAGGGTGGCCTGGCCGACGAGCTGGGTCTGATCCAGGGTGGGAACCGCGTTGGGCGAGGTACGCACCTCGACCACCGTGCCCGGCGACGCGGAATCGATGACGACCTTGCTCACCTTGCTGGGCCCGGGCAGCGTCGCGAGCACCCCGATCCCCTTCTTCAAGGCCGGGAACTGCTGGAAGTACTGATCGGTGTGCCAGGTGGTGGTCGGATTGCCGTCCAGCAGGGCCGACACGTTGCCGGGACTGTCCGGGGTCCCCTCCGGGGAGTACACCGATACGCCCGTCGCCTGCAGCGGAAGTCCGGCGGCCGTGGTCGGCGCGGGTCCCGCCGACTGCGCGGCCGGCGTCGTCGGTGCGACGCTGGCCGTGGTCAGGCCCAGTTTGCGCTGTTCGTTGAGCGGTTCGTCGGCCGAACCCGGCGCGAAGATGCTCAGCAGCCACCAGATGATCACGCCGACGACCAGCGCCGCGAGCACACCCAGAGCGACCAGGATCCACAGCATGCGCTGCGACCGCTCGCGCTCGGCGGCGAGCAGTTCCGGATCGGCGAGGCTTTCGTCCGGATTCGCAACCGCGCGCTGGCCCAGACGCAGGACCGGGATGAAGTCGGTCTTCTGGTCGACGACCGAGGCCTGCTCGAGCACGTGTTGCACGGTCGCCGCCGTACGCACGCCCTTGTCGGCCTCGAGCGAGCGGACCGCCACGGCGGAGATCTCGAACGGCACCTCGGGACGAATCTGGCGCGGTTCCACCGGAGAGCCGTCGCTTCCGAAATCGGCCAGCTTCAGCCCGCCGACGGTCGCCGCCGAACCGGTGACACCGCCGGTGCGGATCGGCCAGCGGGCGGTGATCAACGCGTAGAGCATCGCGCCGAGGCCGCGCACATCCGATTGGGCGTCGGAATCGGCCAAGGTGCCCGGGAAGGCCAGCACCGCATCGCCGGACGCGCTGATGCGCACCCTGTCCGGATGGTCGATCGAGAGCGATCCGCCGCCGCGATGGGCCAGTTCGGCCGCCGCGGCCAGGGCGCGGATGGCCCGCGCCGCGCCGATCGGCGAGGGCTGGGTCTCGGCCATCTCCCGCAGCGAACGGCCGGGAGTCCACTCCGCGACCACGATGCCGCCGGAACTGCCGCGCACCACGTCGAGCACGCGGGCCAGGCCGGACGAGTTGATCCGGCCCAGGCGCAGCGTGCGCGAGAGGATGGCCTGCGGGCCGTCGTGGCCGGGATTGTCGGCGGCCTTCTGATCGGCATCGACGAAGGTGAGAGCGACCTCGCGGTCCAGTTTCACATCCAAGGCCTGCCAGAACCGCAGTCCGCGCGCGCCGCCGTGGTCGGCGAGCAGCCGATAGCGGCCACCCGCCACGGAGGCTCCCGGAATCAGTTTGGGACCGCGCGGCACCCGCCGGGCCGGTGGTTCCACCCGCATCGGGGGCATCTCCGGCGAACCGACCGGCAGCATGCCGGTGTCGTAGGCCGGATCCCGCGGCGGCACCGCTGCGGGCGGCACTGCTTCCGCGCCGTTGCCGCCCACCGCGTCCGCGGCGTTCGGCGCGTCGGGGGCATCCCCGTGCACACCGGCCTCGGCGTCGGGCGCCGCAGCGGCGTTCGACGCTTCCGTATGGTCGGATGCGGAGTCCCGAGTGCGGTCGGCCGGCGGAACACTCCCGGGTGGGACGTCGTCGGTGCGCACTGCGCCTGCCGCGTCGGCAGCCTCGGCGGAAGGCTGGCCCTCCGCCGCGTCGTCGCTCACCCTCGCTCCTCCTTCGCCCTGATATGTCGAAGCTTGTTGCGCCGGTGTAGCACCGGCATTTGCGTTTCTCTGCCGAACAGGGTACGGGAACTCGCCCTGACCGGTGCGGTCAACCGCACCAGGACGGATTACCGGCAACACCATGGTCTGGGCGTCGGTATACGGGTCGTAGCGGTAGTAGTACGGAGCTGCGAGATCCGGGCGCGGCAGCACCATCGTGTCGTGCATATCGGCCGCGGTGTCGCCCAAGCCGAGGTCGGGCGCCGGCGGCGTGAAGCCCAGGCGGCGCGACACCGCGACCGTGAGCGCGACGATCTCCGGCACTCCGGCGAGGCGCATCAGGCCGAATGCGACGCCGAACATGACGATCGCGTCCAGGCCGACCCGCAGGACCGAGGCGAGGCCGCCGTCGAGCCGCGACAGGCCCAGCACCTGATCCATGATCAGCGTCACCGCCGCGCCGGCCACCGAGGCCAGCACGACCCGGGTGACGGTGCGGCCGACGTTGGCCATGCGCAGGTCGCCGAGACTGCGGTGCAACAGCCAGCCGCCGATCACCGCGCCGGTCACGAAGCCCAGGCCGTTGGCCACGCCCAGGGCGATGACCACGTGATCGTCACTGAAGAACACCGGCGTGAGCAGCGACAACACGATCTTGACGCCGGTGATGCCGAGGATGATCCAGGTGGGTGTCCAGGCCTGTTCCCGCGCGTAGAACACCCGCAGGTGAATCAGCACCAGCGCGTACGGAATCAGCGTGAACGCCGACCAGGAGACCGCCTCGCCCAGACGGCCCGCATCCGAACTACCGAAATGGCCGTATCCGTACAGCGCCTGGCCGATCTGCGGACCCGCGATGGTGAGGAAGGTGACCACCGGGACCAGCGAAATCATGGTCAGACGGGTGGCGACGCCGAGGTCGTCGACGACCGCCGGATTGTCGTCGGCGGCGGCATTGCGGCTCAGCCGCGGCATGATCGCGGTCAGCAGGGTCACGCCGAGCACGCCGTACGGCAGCTGAAGCAGCAGCCAGGCGTTCTGATAGATGGTCGGGCCCGCGACATCGGCGTGCGAGGAGACCCGGGTGGCGATGGTCCAGCCGATCTGGCTGATGAACACGTACAGGATGATGGCCGCGCCCATTCCGGCGAACTGCTTGAGCCGGGCGTCCACCCCCCACAGCGGGCGCAGATCGATCCCCAGCCGCCGGATGGCCGGCAGCAGGCTCACCATCTGAACGATGACACCGACGGTCACACCGATGCCGAGGACCAGCAGCTTCGGGTCGCTCATCCGGACCGGATCGAGGCTGATCTCACCCGGCGTGACCGCGTACAGGGTCAGAATCGCCAGCACGACCACGTTGTTCAGCACCGGCGCCCAGGCGCCCGGTTTGAACACCTGATGTGTGTTCAGGATTGCCATGAGCAGGCCCGACATCCCGTAGAAGAGGATGGCCGGCAGCAGCAGGAAGGCGAGCGCCGTGGTCAGCGCGGTATTCACCTTGCCGTCGTGGGACAGGAAGATGTGGGTGGTCATCACCGGCGCCGCGGCGACGGCGAGGACGGTTCCGATGGCCAGCACCGTGAATGCCGCGGTGACCAAGCGGCGGACGAAGGCGGCGCCGCGGTCGGCGTCCTCCTTCTCCGCACGGACCAGGGTCGGCACCACGATGGCGGTGAGCACCGCGCCGAGCAGTAGCTCGGAGATCATGGTCGGGATCGTGCTGGAGACCGTGAACGCACTGGCGATGGCCGGGCCCAGCACGGTGACGAGCAACAGCTGCTTGACGAAGCCGGTGATACGGCTGACCAACGTGGCGACTGCGATGGACCCGGAATCGCGGACCAATCGCGAAGTCGACGACTCTTCCGGTTCCTGCTCGATCACGGCCTGCTGGGCGGTGCGAGGACCTGCCGAATCAGCGCGCGCGCGTGTCGGCCGTGGCGTATCGGGGCGCGCCGCGGCCGGACGCTCCGCTGCCGGCCTGCGACGCGGCTCGGCCGCCTCGGAGGGCGGGATCTGGCGCGGCATCGCCCGCTCCGCGCGGGGCGGCCGAGGGACTCGGTCGACCGGACCGCTCGGCGGGCCCGGCGGATAGGACCGTCGCGGATCCGCACGAGGCACATCGCGGCGCGGGGTCTCCCGACTCTGAGACTCGCGGTACTGAGGGTCTCGGTACTCGGGGTCCCGGTAGCGGGATTCCTGGTCGGAGGGCTCGACCGGCGGGCGCAGGCCGCGCTGCGGTGGACGGGGCCGTCCCGGCGGCGGGGTGTCCTGCTGCGGGCGAGCACCGCGATGATCCGTCGGGGGCACTTGACGGAACGGCTCGCTCGGCGGGGCGTTGGGGGGTAGCGGCGGGCGCGGCGCATTCGGCGGCGTCTGGCGGATGGGCGCGCTCGGCGGACTCTGCCGGCGCGGCGGATTCTGCGGGCCCGGATACCGGGACCCCTCGGGCGGGTTCGGAGGTCCCGGACGAGGCGATGCTCCCGGCGGAACCTGACGCGGGACGGCACCCGGTATCGGGCGCATGGGTGCGCTGGGCGGCGTTTGCCGGCGCGGCGGCGGGGTGGGCCGGGCCCCGTTCGGGCCGGGCATCCGGCCGGCCGGGGGTACCTGGGGAATCGGGCCGCTGAGCGGTCGCCGCGGATCGGCCGGATCGGGGCGGGCCTCGTTCGGCAAGCGATGCGGCGGCGCGCCGTGGGGCACGACACCGTTGGCGCCCGAGGGCGGCATCGAGGGATCGGGACTCAGCCGACGCGGTCCACGCTCCCACGGCGCGGCGGGCGCGCGTCGCGGAAACTGCTCGTCGTCGGCCTGATCGGGCACGACGGGGCCGTCGTACTCGGTCACCGGACCTCCGGTCTGCTCGGCATTCGTGCCGGCCCGTGAACCACCCGGTCGGCACAACGAGCCGCTGCGCGATTGTCGCTCACTGTGCCTCCTCTTCCTGCAGTACTCGTTTGCGGGCGCGCAGGTATCGGTTCAGCCTGCGTCGTTTTCCGGGGTCCAAACCCTTGTCGGCCGGATCCGGCTGTCCCCGGAAGCGGCGCCACAAGCGGCGACCGGCGAGCAGGAACAGCAGTGCACCGGCACATGCGGTAATTATCGCCAACGCTTGACCGTAAGCGTTCGAACGTACCGAAACCGAGGTGGCGTTGCCGAGAGGCACTCCGGCCGGTGTGGTAAGGGATATCGGAATCACCAGGTTACGGCTGTCGCTCACCTTGGTCGGAATCTGGAACGACCGAGTACCCTCCGCCGGAAGCTGCTGCTCACCGATATCGGTGATATTCGTCTCGGCGGGCACCCCGATCTTGAAGCGGATCCGGATCGCGACCGGCAGATCGTTCCGCGCGACCAGCAGCAACGGACTCTGCTCCGAGGCCAGCGTGTAGACCCCGCCCGGCGGCAGCACACTCACCGAGGAGAACAAACCGTCCATGGTCCGGGTCGTCTGTTCGAGTCGTCGTTGCGCGGCGGTATCGGCCTGCGAATCGGTGCCGGTGCGATCCGAGAGCGTCAGCACCCGGATCAGATCGTCGCGCAGCGGCGTGAGGAACGTCCGCGGCGTCGGCTCCTGCTGTGGGATCTCCACCAGGGCGCTCATCAGATCGTCGATCCGATGTTCCTGCTGCCCGACCGGCGCGACGAATTGGTCCGGCACCGCCTGCGCCACCGCATCACCGGAGTAGTCCAGTTCGTACGGGCGCGGATCGACCGGCTGGGCCAGCAGATCGGCGAACGAACGCGGTGTGGCCAAACCGCTGCGGAACATCAGCTCCAGATGCGAGAGCAACGCTCCGGCCTCGTCGCGGTCGGCGCCCCACTGTTGCGGCGGCATCAGCAGGGTCGCCCGGGGGCGGGTCTCGGTCGTATTCAGCACCGGCCAGGTCAGCGCGCCCAGTGCGTCCTGCAGTCGAGCGGTGCGGGAGTCGTTGGTGACCGCGTAACGAACCCGGTCGGGAGTGAATGCCGGAGTCGGCGGATTCGATCCCACCGCGGCCAGCGCGGTCGCCGACCACATGTCGAAGGTGGCGACCTTCAACCCGGAATCGGGCGCCGGTGGCGTGAGTTCGGGTTTGGCCGGCGCGGCGGCCGGCAGGCGAACCATCTCCGGCACCACCGGTGCGATATCCGCGGCGACGGAGGCGGTACTGCGTACCGTCGCCTCGCCGCGGCCGGAACCCGTTGCGGCGCTGACGGAACCGCCCTCGGCGACGGCGTTACCGGAGAGGACGGCGGTGGTGAAACCCCGCTCGGCCAGCATGGCCGCGGCATCGGCTCCGATGGCTCCGGAGGCGGGCAGGCTCACCCCGCGCACGGATTTGACCGACAGCAGCGAATCGACGATATCCGCGGGTGCGGTGATCGCGCGGGCGACCAGATCGGCATCGTGTACGCCGGCCAACGCGGTCGGGTCTACCTGCGCGAACGGCAGCGCCACCGTGCACATCGTCGGCGCCAGCGCACGCAGCCGGTCGAGCCAGGTCCGCGCGGCCTGCGGTCCGGTTCCGTCGCGCGTCGGCCCGTCCGGATCCGACGGCGAGGCCAGCACCCGGTATCCCTCGGTCATCCTCGACACGGTGAGCAGCAGATCCGGGTCCACGGCCAGGCACAGCGATCCGGCCAGCCCGGCGCCCGAGCGGCCGGAATCGTGCGAGGGGTCGGGCCGCAGGGCCGACTCCAGCGCCGAGAGCAGCTGATCCAAGCGGCCACCCGCGGCGAGTTCGCCGGCCAGTTCGTCGTCGGTGAGCAGCGCCTTGCCGTCCACCGACCCGGGAATGCCCGCGACCATGCGGGGCCGATCGGCCAGGGGCCACAACATGGTGGTGGCCACCGGCGGCTGCGGCGCGGCCGGAACCGGCTGCGCGCCCTCCGCGGCGGCATCGGAGCCGTTCGGCAGGGCCGGCAGGCCGAGCACCGGCAGCAGAAACCGCGCATCGTCGAGATGTGCCTGATTGCCGTAGGCCGGTTCGCCGTTCACATTAAGCAGCAGCGGATACACGCCCGGTTCGGTGATCCCGAGCGAGTCGGTGACCGGCGGATTGGCGGCCGCGTTGGACATGCCCTCGCGCACCCCGATCCGCAGGGTGAACTGTTTGCGCTGCCCGGGCCCCAACTGGTCGGCGACGTCCTGGAACTGTGCGCTGACCGGAAAATTCGATTGATCCTGACGCAGCGTGGATCGCAATTCGCTGGGTTCGGCGATGGCCGCCCCGCGCTGCACCCGCACGCTGACGTCGTCCACCACGCGATCGCCGATGTTGGTCACCGTGCCGGTCAGCGCGAGGACGGAATCGCTTGTGGTGGTGATCGTGCTCGGCGACACCGAATCGAGCGTGAGCTTGAGGAATTTCGGCGCGGCGGTCGAACCTCCCGACCCGGAGGGCTGCGCATGGCTCGACCCGGCCGACGGCACGCTCAATACGGCGAGCGCCAGCGAGACGAGCAGTAGCACCCAACGGTGCCCACTGCGACTCGCACGCGTCATTGTCTGCCGCTCTCCATCCGATCTATCAGCCGATTCGCGACCTCGGCCAGACGCCGCTCGTCGGCGTAGGCGAGCCGGGAATCGAGTTCGCTCAACGGCACCCAGGCCACCTTGGTGACCTCGACGTCGGCATCGGAGAGCTCACCCCCCAACGACCGCATCAAGTAATGGTGCACGGTCTTGTGTACCCGACGGCCTTCGGTGACGAACCAGTAGTCGATGCTTCCCAGTTCCGCGACCACCCGGCCGTTGATGCCGGTCTCCTCGGCGACCTCCCGGACGGCGGTCTGTTCGGCCGTCTCCCCCTCCTCGATATGGCCCTTCGGCAGCGACCACAGCAGCCGGCCGCGGCGGTCGGTGCGCCCGATGAGCGCGGCGCAGCGCTGTTCGGCGGGGCCGTCGAGTCCGTCGACGACCAATCCGCCCGCGGAGGTTTCCCGGACGGTGCGCATGCGAGGTTTCGCCGCATTACCGGCCGAACCGCGGCGCCGGGGCTGGCGGCGTCGACTGTTCGCGCGATCGGCCGGAGACACCGGGTCAGTCTAGCCGCGCCGGATCGATGCACTGAACGTGTTCGATGCCGAGTGTCACGCCCGCCGCGGTGGTGTCGTCCGGCCGGTCCGGGCGGGTACCGGCGGGTGCGTACCAACTAAGCTGCGTTTCCGTGGTTTCGCCGAAGTCCGTTGACGCAGAAGTGGAGGACGGCACACAAGTGAAAGGAAGGGCCGTGTCCGACCCCGACCATGATCGCCGGACGCGATTGCTTGCCGCGGCGGCGATCACCCTGGGCCGGCTCTCGGATGTGCTGACTCCGCTCGGCGGCCTGTTCGCCGCGCGCGGCCACGAGCTGTACCTGGTCGGCGGTAGCGTGCGCGATGCGGTGCTGGGCCGGCTCGGCACCGATCTGGACTTCACCACCGACGCGCGGCCCGAGGTCGTGCAGGAGATCGTGCGCGGCTGGGCCGACAACCTGTGGGACACCGGCGGTTTGGCGTTCGGCACGGTGAGCGCGTCGAAATCGGGCTGGCAGCTGGAGATCACCACCTTCCGCAGCGACAGCTACGACCGCGTCTCCCGCAATCCGGAGGTGACCTTCGGCGACAACCTCGAGGGCGATCTGGTTCGCCGCGACTTCACGGTCAACGCGATGGCCGTGCGCATCGGCGGGGCCGGTGAGCTGGAATTCGTCGATCCGCTCGACGGCATGGACGCACTGCTGGCCGGAGTGCTGGATACGCCTGCGGCGCCGGGGGATTCGTTCAACGACGATCCGCTGCGCATGCTGCGCGCCGCCCGCTTCGTCTCCCAGCTCGGCTTCGAGGTGGCGCCGCGGGTGCGAGTGGCGATCGCGCTGATGGCCGACGAGATCCGCCGCATCACCGCCGAGCGGGTCCGTACCGAACTGGACAAGCTGATCGCGGGTGAACATCCGACCGACGGCATCGACATCATGTGCGAGACCGGGCTGGCCGAACGCGTACTGCCCGAGGTTCCGGCGATGAAACTGGAGATCGACGAACACCATCAGCACAAGGACGTCTACCAGCATTCGCTGACCGTGCTGCGCCAGGCCATCGACCAGGAGCAGGGCGATCCGGATCTGGTGCTGCGCTGGGCCGCGCTGCTGCACGACATCGGCAAACCGCCGACCAAGCGCAACGAGCCCGGCGGCGGCGTCAGCTTCCATCACCACGAGGTCGTCGGCGCGAAGATGGTGCGAAAGCGCATGCGCGCCTTGAAATATCCGAAGCAGTTCACCGAGGACGTGGCGCGGCTGGTGTATCTGCACCTGCGGTTCCACGGCTACGGCAAGGGCCAGTGGACCGACTCGGCGGTGCGCCGCTACGTCACCGATGCCGACGACCTGCTGCCGCGGCTGCACAAATTGGTGCGCGCCGACTGCACCACACGCAACAAGCGCCGCGCCGCACTGCTGCGCTCGACCTACGACGATCTGGAAGCCCGGATCGAGCGCCTGCAGCAGGAGGAGGATCTGCAGCGGGTGCGCCCGGACCTGGACGGCAACGCGATCATGGAACTGCTCGGCCTGGAGCCGGGGCCGCAGGTCGGCCATGCCTGGCGCTACCTGAAGGAACTGCGGCTGGATCGCGGTCCGCTCACTCGCGACGAGGCCGAGGCCGCGCTGCTCGAATGGTGGAACGCCGGCGGGCAATAGCGTCCGGAATCGGCGGACCGAAAGGCCTCAGAACACGATCAGCGTCGTGCCGGCGACGATCGCCGCCCGCATCTGCCCGAGGTCGAACGAGCCGGTGATCTGCGGCAGTTCGAGCCGGAAATGCACCCGGTCGCCCTGCCGGTCGGCGCGCGCGATGCGTACGTCGTTGGGCAGGTCCGAGAGGGTGACCGGCGCCACCGTCACCCAGCGCCGCGGCATCCGGACGCCCGACCAGGCGGCCTGATGGACCGCGATCGTGACGAGGTTGTCACTGATCGCAGCGTCGACCATCGCCTGGAATTTCCGGGTGCGATGACGCGCGCTGATCAGTCCGCTCGGATGCACCTCGAACCGCCAGTCCAGCCGCTTCTCGTTGAGCCACTCGACCAGGGCCGCGGTGGTCACGGTGCCGGTGACGTCGAGTCCCGCGGTGCGCACCTTCGTCGGGACGCCCGGGATCAGCCGCACCCCGTGCGCGATCACCGTCATCTCCTCGATCGGATGCCCGTTCCAGCGCAGCTCGGTCAGCACCGTTTTGGTCTGGAAGTGGGCGCCGCGGCGGCGCACCTTGAGGGTTTGCAGAATCGCGGTCAGATCGTGTCCGAGTAGGGTCGCGGTGACCTCCCGGCCGCCGAAGCGACTCAGAATCCCCTCGCTGAGCAGCGTCATCAGCACATCCGGCATGAGTGCGGTGACCGTACCCGCGCCGAGATCCGCCACCGGGTCGAGCCACGCGGTGGTGAAAGCCGTCCACTGATCCAGCAACTCCGGGTCGAACAGCCGCCGGCCGAGGTCTACTGCCCGCAACGGCGACCAGGATTTGGGATCGAAATAGGTGGCCATGATTGATTCGAGAGTACTGGCCGCTGGTGAATACGCCAGGGGCTGTGGATGACATTTCCCGATCGGGCGGCGGCGCGGCCCTACGGATCGGCGGGTTCCGGGTCGTTCAGCGTCGCGTGCATCAGGTAGACGTTGTAGCTGTCCCAGGCCGACATCGTGAAGTAGAGGTCCTTACCCGTCGACCAGGGGTGGATGAATCCGCCGTAGGCCTTCGGGTAGTCGTTCGTATCGGCCAGTAGCGTGCCGTCGGTCCAGGTCCCCTGCGGTTCGGTCGCGGTGCGCAGCACGATCGCATGCCGAGCCGGGTCCAGGTAGACCATCTGCCACTGTTTACTCGAGTCGTCGTAGCGCACCGACAGTTCGCCCGCGATGCCGGGTATGAGCGGCGTCGCGCGGTTCTCCTGCGCCGGCGCCCAGGTCCCGTCGACCCAGTACTGATACGCGGACTTGTTCAGTACCTCTTTCTTCGGCACCCGCGCCAGGCCGATCATGCCGATGCGGCCGTTGGGCGTGCCGAACATGTAGACGTAGTCGCCGTGCGGCACCATCGTCGTGACCTGGAAGCGATCGATGCCGAACATGTTGTCCCACTTGGCGTACTGATCCTTGACCCAGGTGCTGCCGCCGTCGTCGGAATAGGCCAGACCACCGTTGTTGGTCCACCACATCCCCGGAATCTTGCTCCAGTGATTGACCGACATGTAGCTCATGTACTGCCGGTCGCCGAGTGCGAATCCGGAGGTCGGGATCACGGTGGTCTCGAAGTTCTTGATCTTGCGACTGTTCAGCAGTTCGGCGGCGTGGCAGCGGCTGTCCTGCACCATGTCGTCGATGATCAGGCCCTTGGACAGGTCCTGTTCGGAGCTGAAGCCGAGCACGTTCGAACGCCAGTCCGGTCCGCCGACCTGGCCGTACTCCCAGCCCTTGCCGAAGGTGTCGCCGAACACCACCGCGACCTGGCCGGGCTTGGTCTCCCACATGATGCCGAGGTCTGTCCCGTCGACCTGCCAGCGCATATCGGTGCGGTTGACCGAGCCGTGGCCGGTCACCTGATTGACCAGCTTCACGTTCTCGACCGTGCGCGGTGCGGGTGCTTCGACGACCGCGCCCGGGTCGATCGACGGGTGCACCGGACGCGGCGGGGTCTCCGGTGCGGGCGGCTCGCCCCCGGGAATCGGAATCGGGATCGGTTCGGGTTCCGGATTGATATTGATGTTCGGCAGATTGAACGGACCGGAATTCGACCCCGAGCCCGTGCCGGACCCGGACCCGGAACCGGAACCCGTGCCCGAGCCGTTGTTCGAGCCACCGTTCGAGCCGGATGCCGAACCGGAGTCGGGTGCGGGCTCGCCCGGCGCGGAAGGGTCTTCGGCCGGCGGTGGTTTCGGCGTATCGCGAATATCCGGGCACGGGTTGCGGCACGGGTCCGCGGGCAGAGGCTGCGGCACGATGCGGGTGTTGTCCGGTCGCGGGCCCGGCACCGGCACGGGCACGATCTCGGGCACCGGCACCGGAATGTCGATTCGCGGCGGAAGGATCGGCGGCGCGGGCGCATTCGGATCGGGCTGGCGGGCCAGCGGATCGAATCCCGTTTCGCCGCAGGCATTCTTCGGCGGTGGCGCCCACGGCGCGAGTTCGGCCGAGGCCGGGACGGGGGCGACCGTGCCGAACAACAGCAGTCCGGTGACCGCGGGCGTGAAAATCGCCGAGGCGCAGCGCTTTCCGTTGCGGGTGGAGCCGCGCGCCGCCGCCGGTCTACCGGCAGCCGCTCTCCCCGTCGCGTTGTTCCCGAACACCGCACTCCTCGACTACCACTCGCACCGCTGGTGACATGCACTGTCAGTCACCGCATCAGCTGGGACCGAGCACAGCGGCTAACAATCTAACCGATCACTCGGGATGCGTCTGCGAACGTCCGGAACCGCGTGGCGCAGGCCGGCGACTGTTGACCGCGATCGCCGCGATACCCAGCGCATACAGTCCGGCGCCGGCCGCCACCACGCCGAGAGAACGGCCGTCGGCGGGAATGATCAGGGCCGTCACCGCGACGGCGACCACGAACGTGATGTTGAAAATCGTGTCCTGCAGGGCGAATACCTGTCCGCGCCGGGCGTCGTCGACATCGATCTGCAGGGTGGCGTCGCCGGTCAGTTTCACCATCTGCCCGGCCAGGCCGAGCAGGAACGCGCCCACCAGCAACAGTTGATGGGCGCGGTGTTCGGCCGCACCGGTGGCGACGGTGATCGGCGGGACCAGTGTCGCCTGCACCAGCAGCGCCGCCGACAGACCGGCGACCACCGTGCGCGGGCGCCCGAGCCGCGGAATCAGCAGCGGCGTCAGTACCGCGGCGGCCAGCATGCCCGCGGCGACAGCGGTGATCGCGACCCCGAAGCCGACCAGTCCCGAACCGGTCGACATTCCGGATTCGTTGGGACGACGCAAAACCAGCACCATGAGCAGGGTGTTCGCACCGAAGACGATGCGGTGGGTGCCGACGCCGATCATCGCGGTGGTGCAATCCCGTGATTCGGCGACCGCCCGGGCACCGGTGCGCAGACCGGTCAGCACGGCCCGCACGGATTCGGCGGCCGCACTGCGTCCGGGTGTTTCTATGCGATGTTCGGGTCCGAGTCGGTGTCGCGCGAAACCGATCGCCGCCACGGCCGAGATCACCGACCCGCAGGCACTGGCCGCCACCGCCACCGCGCTCGCGACATCGCCCGCTCCCATCGCGCCGATGATCGCCACCGCGACCGCGGCTCCCGCTCCGGCGCATCCCGATGCCACCGTCGCCAGGACCGAATTCATCGGCACCAGCCAGCGCTGTTCCAACACCCGGGGCAGCGACGCCGAGATCCCGGCCAGGACGAAGCGGCTGATCCCGACCACCGCCAGCGCCAGCAGCAACAGCGGCGTATCCCGGATTCCGGCCCACAGTCCGACGGCGGTCACCACGATCAACACCGTGCGCAGCGCATTGGCGACCAGCAGCACCATCCGGCGGTCCCAGCGGTCCAGCATCGCTCCGGCATACGGCCCGATCACCGAATACGGCAGCAGCAGCACCGCGAACCCGCCCGCGATCGCCAACGGATCCGTGGCACGTTCGGGATTGAACAGAATCGCTCCCGACAGTGCGGCCTGAAACATTCCGTCGCCGAACTGTCCGGAGAACCGGATCAGCGCCAGCCGCGGCATTCCGGGCCGGCGGACGGCGGCGGCCACGGCGGCCCGCCGCGCAGCGTCGGGTCGCATTTCGGTTCACCTCCGGATCAATGTGCGGGGCCGGTGCACAGCCACGGTAGAATCTACCCGGCGGCCTCGACAGCAGCTCGAGAGGAGGACCCCCGTTGTCCACACTCACGACACCACACATCGATGTTCATCGCGCCGGCGATCGCATGAAAACCCGTGTGGCATGGCTGGATTCGAAGCATTCGTTCTCGTTCGGCGAGCATTACGATCCGGAGAACACCCATCACGGGCTGCTGCTGGTGAACAACGAGGACATCGTGTTGCCGGGCGAGGGATTCGAAACTCATCCGCATCGCGATATGGAAATTGTCACCTGGGTTCTGAACGGTTCTCTCGTGCATCAGGATTCGCTGGGACATGCCGGTGTCATCTATCCCGGATTGGCGCAGCGAATGAGTGCGGGAACCGGAATTCTGCATTCGGAAAAAAATGATTCGTGGCGACTGCCGCCCGAACAGGGCGGCACGTCGCCGCATTCCGAACCGGTTCATTTCGTGCAGATGTGGGTAGTACCGGACGAGCCGGGAATTACTCCGGGATATCAGCAACTGGAAATCGACGACGAACTGGACCGCGGCGGCCTGATCACGGTCGCCACGGGGATGCCGCGCTACCGCGATCGAACCGCGATCGCGATCAGCAGCAGCCATTCCGCCCTGCACGTCGGGCGCATGCCCGGCGCGGCGGGAACCGGTGCGGGGCAGGCGATCACTCTGCCCGAGGCGCCCTACCTGCATGTCTTCGTCGCCCGCGGCGAGGTGGAGATGGAGGGGGTCGGAACCCTCTACGAGGGCGACGCGGTGCGGATGACGCGCAGTGGCGGGCAGCGCATCGTCGCCGAAGTTCCGGCGGAAGTCCTGGTGTGGGAAATGCACGCACGTCTCGGCGGCCAATAGAGTCGGCAGACGCGGCCGTCGAGGGCCCGTGCGTCCGAGGAGAGGACAGCGATGACCGAGAATCCACCGCCCGGGAACTATCCCCCGCCGGAACCGTATCCGCAGTCGGGCGGCGAACAACCCGGACGCTCGGGCGAGTACCCCGGTCGTTCCGGCGAGTATCCCGGCCACTCCGGCGAATATCCCCAGCAACCGGGGCAGTACGCACAACAACCCGGCCAGTACGGCCAGCAGCCGGGACAGTACGGCCAGCAGCCGGGACAGTATCCGGGCGGATATCCCCCGCCGCCGGCCGGCGGCTACCCCGGCCCGCCGGGACAGGGCACGTGGGAGCAGCCCAAGGGCAAGGGGCTGGCCATCACGGCGCTGGTCCTCGGCATCATCGCCCTGCTGACCTGCTGGACAGTGGTGGGCGGAATCCTCTTCGGCCTGGTCGCCCTGATCTTCGGCATCATCGCGACGGTCAAGGCTCGGCGCGGCACCGCGGCCGGCGGCGGTATGGCGATGGCCGGCCTGGTCCTGGGCCTGCTCGGGCTCATCGCCGGAATCGTGATCGCCGCGATCGGGGTCAACTTCTTCGTCAACAACGGCGGTAAGGATTTCCTCGACTGCGTGAACAAGGCCAACGGCGATCAGTCGAAGATCGATCAGTGCCAACGTGATTGGAATCAGACGCTGGAGAACAAGTACAGCGTGACGCTGAGCCCGCGGCCGACCTCATGATCGGCCTGGTCAGTACGGGTCCGGCCGGCACTGGCGGGTTGCGGTGAGCACCTCGGCCAGTTCCGGCCGGTAGTCGCTGTGCGGCGAATCGATCCACACCCGGTATCCGGTGCGTTCGTCGGCGGGTGAGGGCAGCACGATGGTGGTGCCGGGGGCTACCAGTGCGGCGCAGCGATGGAACATATCGGAAGCGATCGCGGCGTCGGTGGCCGATTCGTCGACGTGTCCGGTGAGAAACGTCCAGCGTGCCGATCGCGGATGTCCGATGATCGGCCCGCGATGTCCACGCACGGTGAGGTATTCGCGAATGGGGGCTCCGAGGGCGGCCGGCACGGTGATCGCGCCGACCGGGCCTATTTCCAACAGGATGCGACCTCGTACCGGTTCGACGATCCCGTAGAGCCCGTTCTCTTTGCGGTAGCGACGACAGCGGACCAGCGCTTCCTGGGTGACAGCGCGCGGCGCGGTGGTGATGGTGGTGATATTCGGTTCGATCGCGCCGGCCATCGGGTCGCGCGTGCTCATGGCGAACCTCGTCTCGTCGTCGAGTGCAGTGCCACCGATACGCAGACCGTATCGCCGTACAGTTGAAATGACAATAGTCACGGGCGTGTCGCGGCGGCCGGCGTAGCATCTGCCCGCATGGCCCCTCCCTCGCCAGTGGTCGCTCGGTGGGAATTGGTCCTTCGCCTGCGCGAACTTCGCGAACAACGTGGCTTCGACTCGGCCGGCTTCGCCCGCGCGGTCGGCTTCACCCCGGCCAATTGGTCGCATGTCGAGAAGGGCCGCCGGGTGCTGACCGCCAACACCATCGGCCCGGTGCTGGATCTGCTCGCGGTCGGCGAACAGGAACGCGCGGAACTGCTCGCCTTGCTGTCCGCCGGGCGAGAGCGCGGCTGGTGGACGCGATCGGGTCTGATCGGGCCGGAACTACAGCGCTACTACGGGATGGAACACGGCGCGGACCGTATTCGCAGCTACGACAGCCTCGTGATTCCGGGCCTGCTGCAAACCGAGGCGTATGCGCGGGCGCTGATCGCCGCGGATGTGATGATCCCCCCGGCGCAGATCGAACAGCTGGTCGCGATGCGGATGCGGCGCCGCAAGCGGTTGCACGGACACGACCCGGTCGCGCTCACCGCGGTGGTCGGCGAGGCGACGCTGTTGCAGCAGGTCGGCGGGCAGGCCGTGCTGTGCGCGCAGCTGGAGTATCTGGCCGGGCTGTTGCGCACCAGGCCGAACGTGGACATCCGGGTCATCCCGTTCGCGGCTCCCGACGGCGCGATCCTCGGCGGGGCGAGTTTTCACCTGCTGGACTTCGCCTCCGAGTACCTGCCGACCTTCGGCTGGGCCGAGAGCGCCGTCTTCGGCGGACCGGTCGACAATCCCGACCAGGTGCACGATCTGGCGTTCGCATTCGTGCGAGCGCTCGATCAATCCCTCACTCGCACAGAGTCATTGGCGCTGATCGAGAAATACGCAGCCGTGTAAACTCCTGCCCATGCCCACCCCCGCGAGGTACCGGCCGGAGATCACATCCTGGTTCACCTCGACGCGCACCAACAACGGCAATCAGTGTGTCGAGGTGCGTTTCGACGGTGACGCGGTGCTGATCCGCGACAGCAAATATCGCCGCGACCCCGCGAACAGCCTCGAACGCGAGCCGGTGATCACCGTCGGCGCGCCCGCCTGGATGGCATTCCTCCGCACGGTCGTGCACGGTGGCAGCGAGGGTGACCTGCACGTTCGCCCGGCCGCGGACGGCGCCGCGGTACTGGTCCACGGCACCACCGAGCTGTCCTTCACCCCCGGCGAGTGGCAGGCGTTCCTGGCCGGTGCGCGTGACGGCGAATTCGACCGCATCCCGGTGGCGACCGCCGCGCACGGCTGAATGCGGCGGCGGCGCGCCGCCGCCGTCGGCATACTGGAGGTCGTGACTTTCGACGTGACGACTCCCTCGGGCATCGATCTGACCTATCGCGACGACGCTGTGCGGGTGCAGGACAACCTGTTCGCGCACGTCAACGGCAAATGGCTGGACACGTACGACATTCCCGCCGATCGCGCGGTCGACGGAGCGTTCCGTACCCTCTACGACCAGGCCGAACTGGACGTCAAGAAGATCATCCAGGATCTGGCGGCCGGAACCGCGGCCTCGGTGCCGGACGAGGAAGAGGCGCGCAAGATCGCCGATCTCTACAACAGCTTCATGGACGAGGAGTCGGTGGAGGCCGCCGCGCTCACCCCGATCGCCGCGGAATTGGCGGCGGTGCGCGAGGTGAGCGATCGCGCCGAATTCGCCGCGCTGCTGGGCCGGCTGCAACGCACCGGTGTGGGCGGGGCGGTCGGCGCCTACGTCGATACCGACGACAAGAATTCGCAGCGCTATCTGATCAACCTGACCCAGTCCGGGCTCGGGCTGCCGGACGAATCGTATTACCGCAACGACGATTACGCCGAGATCCGCACCAAATATGTCGAGCACATCCGGCGCATGTTCCAGCTGGCCGCGATCGAGTACGACCCGCAGCGCGTCTTCGAACTGGAACGCAAACTGGCCGCCGGACATTGGGACGTGGTGCGCCGCCGCGACGCCGAATTGAGTTACAACCTCACCACTTTCGCCGACCTCGCCGCCGCGAATCCCGAATTCGACTGGGCCGCGTGGACCGAGGCGCTGGCCGAGGGCGTCTCGGCCTCGGGACCCGAGTTGTTCGCCGAAGTGATTGTGCGCCAGCCTGATTACGCGCGCACCTTCGCGCAGGTCTGGGCCGCGGAGCCGCTCGAGGACTGGCAGGCGTGGGCGAGCTGGCGGGTGCTGCGGGCGCGAGCGCCGTACCTGACCGCCGCCGTGGTCGAGGAGAGCTTCGACTTCTACGGTCGCACCCTCACCGGCGCCCAGGAGAATCGCGAGCGCTGGAAGCGCGGCGTATCGCTGGTGCAGGATCTGCTCGGCGAAGCGGTGGCGAAAATCTATGTCGCCGAACATTTCCCGCCCGAGGCCAAACAGCGCATGCAGGAGCTGGTGGCGAATCTGATCGAGGCCTACCGCCGCAACATCAGCGAACTGGAGTGGATGAGCCCGCAGACCCGCGAGGCCGCATTGGCCAAGCTGGAGCGCTTCACCCCCAAGATCGGCTACCCCGACACCTGGCGCGACTATTCCGCGGTCCGTGTCGATCCCGCCGATCCGGTGGATAACTACCGCAGCGGTTACGCCGCCGACCACGACCGCGATCTGAACAAGCTCGGCGGTCCGGTCGATCGTGGCGAATGGTTCATGACGCCGCAGACGGTGAACGCCTACTACAACCCGGGCATGAACGAGATCGTGTTCCCCGCGGCGATTCTGCAACCGCCGTTCTTCGACATGAACGCCGACGACGCCGCCAACTACGGCGGCATCGGTGCCGTGATCGGGCACGAGATCGGCCACGGCTTCGACGATCAGGGCAGTAAATACGACGGCGACGGCAATATGGTCGATTGGTGGACCGAAACCGATCGCTCCGAATTCGGTAAGCGCACGAAGGCGTTGATCGATCAGTACAACCAGTTCGAACCGAAGGCACTGCCCGGTCACACCGTCAACGGCGAATTCACCATCGGTGAGAACATCGGCGACCTCGGCGGGCTCTCGATCGCGTTGGAGGCCTACAAGATCGCCCTCGACGGCGCCGAGCCGCCGGTGATCGACGGTCTGACGGGCCTGCAGCGAGTGTTCTTCGGCTGGGCGCAGGTGTGGCGGACCAAGGCGCGCGACGAGGAGGCGATTCGCCGGCTGGCCGTCGACCCGCATTCTCCGCCGGAGTTCCGGTGCAACGGTGTGGTCCGCAATCTGGACGGTTTCCACGAGGCGTTCGGTGTCGAACCGGGTGACGCGTTGTATCTGGAACCCACCGAGCGCGTGCGGATCTGGTAGCTAGCGCGGCAGCTTCGGTTCGATCTGCCGGTCGTAGATGGTCTGCAGGCGATCGGTGATATCGGCGAAGGCCGACTTCACATCCCGGTTCTGCAGTCCGATCTGTTCCAGCCCGGTGCCGATGATCTGATCGGCGCCGGGCAGGAACACCCGGGCGTAGTCCTGTGAGCGGGTCAGCGGCAGCTGATCGACGGCGGTCGCGAAATTGCGGTTGGCGGCGAGGAATTGCTGTTCCGACGGATCACGGACCGCCGACTTGCGCACCGGGATGTAGCCGGTGGCCTGCGAAAAGTAGGCGGTGTTCACCGGATTCGTGATGAACTCGACGAAGCGCACGGCATTGGCCTTGCGCCGGTCGGAGATGCGCGACGGAATCGCCAGCCCCGCACCGCCGGTGGTGCATCCCGGCCCGTTCGGATGCGGCAGGAACGCGGTGGCGAAGTCGAGCTTGCCCGCCGCATTGGCGACGATGCCCTTGATATCGCCGGTGGAGGTGATGGCCGACCCCACCACTCCGGTGCCGAAATCCACGGCCAGCTGGGGGCGGATGGCGGCGTAGCGTTTGCGATTGATCATGTCGCGCAGGAAGTTTCCGGCCTCGGCCGTGCGCGGATCGGAGAACTTCAATGTCCACCGATCCGAGTAGGCGCCACCGAAGGTCCAGTTCGGTCCCTGAAACGTCCAGGCCAGGTAGTTCTTGGCATCACCCCAGCCGTGCGCCCACTTCCCCGCGCCGATGGCGCGTTGCAGTTCGGGGCCCCATTCGTCGAATTCCTGCCAGCTCTGCGGGCCACGGTCGGGCAGTCCGGCGCGGGCCCACAGGTCGCGGTTATAGCAGAAGATCTGCGTCGAACGCGCATACGGCAGCGCCCACAGTTTGTCGTCGAACCGGTAGTCGTCCACGAAGCTGTCGACGTAGTCCGCCAGCGGCACCGCCGCGGCGGCGATGTGTTCGTCGAGCGGTTCGATGGCCTTGTTCAGGGCGTAGTTGAACCACCAGACGTCCGAGAGCACCACGACATCCGGCAGCGCGCCGCCGGTCAGCGCGGCGTTGAACTTCTGCGCGACCTCTTCGTAGTTTCGCCCGGCGTCCACCAGCTTCACCGTCAGCTCGGGGTGCTGTGCGTGGAACCGGTTGATCAACTCGGTTTCCTGATTCTTCGAGGTGCCCGGATGGTTCGACCAGAAGATGATCGTGTTCGGGTCGCCGCCGGCTCCGGTGCTGCCGCCCATCCCCGCACACGCCGAGAGGGCCGAACCGGTGGCCGCCGAGGCGGCGGTGAGAAATCCGCGGCGGGTCAGTGTGCGCGGTCGGGTCACGGCACTCTCCTCGAGCGAATCAGCCTTTGACGGCACCGGTGGTGAGGCCCTTGATCATGTGCCGCTGCAGCAGCACGAACACCACCAAAATCGGCAGCATGGTCAGCAGGGTTCCGGCCATCACCGGCCCCCAGTTGGTGACGCTCGGGTTTTCGGTGTTCTGTAGCAGCGTCAATCCGACGGGCAGGGTCGCGACGCCGGCATCGTCGGCCATCAGGAACGGCCACAGGTATTCGTTCCACTCGTTGACGAGCGTAACCACCGCGAACGCCACCATCGTCGGGCCGGACATCGGCAGCACCACCCGGACCAGCAGCTGCCACCAGTTCGCGCCGTCGATGCGGGCCGCCTCGATCACCGAAACCGGCAGGGAGAGAAAGTGGTTGCGCATCAGGAAGGTGCCGAATGCCACGCCGCACAGCGGCACGATGATGCCCGGCAGCGTGTTGCGCCACCCCACCTGGGCGATCAGGGCGTAGTTGGAGATCACGGTGATCTGGTTGGGCACCATCAGCGCGGCGATGACGGCGAGGAAGATCAGCGTCTTACCCGGAAAGCGCAGGAAGACGAGTCCGTAGGCGCTGAAGACGCCCAGCGCGAATTTGACCGCGGAGACTACCGCGGTGACGATCAGCGAATTGCGCAGGAACGTCCAGAACGGCAATGTGGTCGTGGCCTCGCGATAGTTCTCCGGATGCCAACTGCGCGGCCACCACACCGCCGGCTGGGTGTAGATATCGGGCCGCGCCTTGAACGAGGTGATCAGAATCCAGAACAGCGGCACCCCGACGACGATCAGCACGCACACCATCGCCGCGTAGCCGAAAATCGTCGCCGCCAGGCGTTTCCGAGTGCTCGTCATTCGTCTCGATCCATCACTCGCACCTGGATCAGCGTGATGACCAGCAGCACGACGAACATGATCGTCGCGACCGTGGCACCGTATCCGGCGCGGAAATTGCGGAAGCTCTCCTGGTAGACCTGATAGACCATGGTGGTCGTACCGGTGCCCAGTGGTCCGCCGCGCGTCATCACGTTGATGATGTCGAAGACCTGCAGCGAATTCAGCATGACCGTGATCGACAGGAAGTACGTCGTCGGCCGCAGCTGCGGCAGCAATACCCGGGTGAAGGTGGTCCAGCGTCCGGCGCCGTCGATCGCGGCCGCCTCCAGCAGTTCTCGCCGCACACCCTGCAGTGCGGCGAGATAGATGACGAACGTGTAGCCCAGGTTCTTCCAGATGTAGGTCACCGTCACCATGAACAGCGCCCAGTGCGGATCCTGATAGAAATCCGGCACGTTCGTGATGCCGATGCGATGCAGCAGGTCCTGCACCAGGCCGAAACCGGGATCGAAGATGAACTGGAACGCCACCCCGACCGCCGCGCCGGAGATCACGAACGGCGCGAAGATCACCGAGCGAACCACATTGCGGCCGAACAGTTTCCGATCCAGCAGCAGCGCCAGCGCGAGGCCCAGCACCATACTGCCGCCGACCGCGAAGGCGGTGAAGATCACGGTATTGCCGACGATCTGCCAGGTGTCCGCCCGCGTCCACCACTCGCGGTAGTTGCGGACTCCGATGAAGTGGGCGAACGGTTCGGCGAGATTCCAGTCGGTGAACGACAGCCGGATGTTGTCGACCAGCGGCCGGTAGACGAACAGCCCGAGCAGCACCAGATTCGGCACCACCAGCACCAGGAATAGCCCGTAGTCGCTCCACGGCCGGTGGCGCAGCCCGCGCGTCCGGTTCGAGGGCAATACCCGTTCGGGCCGTCGACGCACGTTCGCAGCCTGCCGCTCTCGTGCGAACACGCGGTGAAATCCCGACACCGGGCGCCTGAACGGTGTGCGCGAACTCCCGTCGGGGAGCGTGGTCTCCGGCACCCGGGTCATGCGCCGAATACTAAGTGGCCGAGCGCGTCCGGCGGCGGGAATCGGCGACAGCGCCGTGCGGCGAGGGGCGGCAACGACAGCGGCCCCGGAGCGCATTCGCTCCGGGGCCGCTACCGAACAGCGTTTCGGCTCAGCTCCAGTCGCCCATACCGTCGCCTGCGCTGAAGTTTCCGGTGGAGTTCGTCACCACCACGGGATCACCCTTCTGCGCGTTCTCGAAGAACCACTGGGCGTCCTCGGTGCTGACGTTCAGGCAGCCGTGGCTGGAGTCGGACACACCCTGCTGGGCGAGCGACCACGGGGCGGCGTGCACGAAGATGCCGCTGTTGGACAGCCGGGTCGCGTACTCGACCTCGAGCTTGTAGCCCTGCGGATCGGTGATCGGAACCCCGTAGGTCGAGGAGTCCATGATCATCTTCCGGTTCTTCTCCCCGACGTAGTAGGTGCCGTTGGGGGTTTCGTGGTCCTTCTTGCCCATCGAGGTCGGCATGGTCTTGATGACCTCGCCGTTGCGGGTGACGGTGATCATGTGGGTCGCATCGTCGGCCGTGGCGACGACCGCGTCGCCCACCTTGTAGGCGACCTTGGTGCCGCCGGCCTCGACGGTGATGTCGGAGTTGGCGGGCCAGAACTCCTCCGGCCGCCACCGCACCTGCTTGTCACCGCGCCAGTAGAAGTGGCCGTGCGTGGCATTGCTGGAGGTGATCCGGATGGCCTTCTCCGCCGCGGCGTGGTCGCCGACCGGATCCTTGAAGTTGATGATGATGGGCTGCGCGACGCCGACCACGTCACCGTCGCCGGGGCTGATGCTCGGCGCGGCGAAATTCGCCTGCGGCAGCGGCGGCGGGTTCTTCACCGGCGCGGCACCGGGTTCGGGCTGCGGCGCCTGCACGACAGCGGGAGCGCCGGGAACGTCGGGTCCGCCGGGCCACAGCGGCGCTGCCGAGGCGGGCGCCATCGCGATGGCACCGGCGGCGGTCACCGCCAGAGAGGTCACCGCGAGGGCTAACAGGCCGGTCCGCTTGGACAGGCTGGTCTCGTCCCGAACGGGCTTCCGACAGGTTGTGGTGCGCACAGCCGTTTCGTCCTCTCCCACCTAGATCGCGCGCCACGGCGCACAGGAATATTCGCGCGCGGGTGCGCGAATGGTCAATCAGGCCCCGGCCCGGCATCCATTACTACATCTCTCGCGGGCATCGGCCAATTGTGTTCCGGCAGTTATGAAGTCCGCATCGCGCGTGTGTGATGCGTCACCACGGGTCGCCGGCGTAGTGGTGACAGGGTGAAAGTCCCGTTCGCATCGGCGAGTCGGATTCGGGGTCCGGGCGGGCGGACGTGAGCCGGATCGATACCCAGCAAACCTCATTGTGAGACAAATCACCTCACGGGTGGCGGATTCCCTCCACAGTGAAGCGGATTCCGCGGTGTGGACCGGTCGCGATGTTGTTCGGCACCGAGCGCGGAATTCGGCCATGACGATAGCGCGGGAGCAGCGACAGCTCGACTCGGGAAACGATGGTGGCGAGCGCGATCCGCAGCTCGTAGTCGGCCAGGGTGGCGCCGAGACAGCGGCGATGGCCGCCGCCGTAGGGCAGGTATTCGAACGGCCCGTACCGGCGGTCCAGGAACCGTTCCGGCCGGAACCGCTCGGGCTCGTCCCACGTACCGGGATCCGAGTGCACGAGCGGAATCGCGACCCCCATCGTGTCCCCTTCGGCCAATTCCACTCCGCACACCGTGTGCGGTCCGGTCAACCGCCGCAGCACGATCGGCACCGGCGGATGCAGTCGCAGCGTCTCCTGACATACGGCATTCAGATACGGCAGACCGGCCAGATCCTCGGGATCTGCGTCGGGCCCAACGCCACTCAGTTCGGCGCGCAGCCGGGCCAGCACGCCGCGGTCGCGGTGTAGCCGGAACAGCGCCCACACCAGACTCGTGGCAGTGGTTTCGTGACCGGCCACCAACAGGGTGCGCAGTTGTTCGCGCAGATCGGCGTCGCTCACCCCGCTGCCGTCCTCGTAGCGGGCGCTCGACAGCACGCCCAGCGCGCCGTCATCGGGCGTACCGGTAGCCCGCCGCGCGCCGATGTCGGCGTCGAGCAACGCGTCCAGCCGGGTGCGCGCCCGGGCGAATCTGTCCCACGGCGACATGCCGAATGCGCTGCGCCGCAAGGCGGGAACGAGCATCAGCGGTCCGGTGAAGGCGGTGAGGAATTCTCCGACCGCCGCGGTGTAGGTGTCACGCCGGAGCGGGTCGTCGGCGCCGAAGATCAGCGTGAGAATCACCCGCAGCGTCAGCGCTCGCGCCGCCACCCGCGCATCGATCACCGTCCCCGGCAGCCACCCCGGACCGGTGCCGGCGCCGACGAGCTCGTCGCGAGTGCTGTCCCGAATTACCGTGCCGTACTGCGCAATTCGGGCGCGATGAAATGCGGGCGCCAGCAAAGTGCGGTCGTTGCGATGGCGCTGATCACGAGCGAGTATCAATGAGGCCGAACCGATAAGCGGTTCAATGGGATTCGGTTGCGGCGGATGCAGAATTCCGATCGGCGACCGGAGTAATTCCTTTGTGCCATCGGGTGTTCCTGTGAACAATACCGCGCCGAATCCCGGGAAGCGGACCAGAAACGGGTCGCCGTCGCGCGCGCGACGCAGCCGGAAGTACCGATCGAAATCGATTCCGGCCGCCAGCGCGTGCGCGGCAACCCACCGCGGCTGCCGGGGCGCGGCCCGTTCGCCGGAAATCTGCGGTGTGCGGTCCCGGCCTGAGGTTGCTGCGCGCATACCCAGCACACGAGACAGCCCGGCCCCGGGTTCGAAGCGGTACGCGGTCCCGCACGCCGCCGTCAGCCGAGTGCCGCGCGAGCCTCCGCGGCCAATCGGGCCAGGCGCCCGTCGCCGATCGTATTCAGCGAATTGCCCAGCCGATTGGTGACGAAGGCGACCGACATGCCCGATTCCGGATCGGCGAACGCACCGGAACCACCCACGCCGTAGTGGCCGAACGCCCGGCGCAGCGGACGCCGGGAAGCGATCGGCGGCCGGTGGTATCCCAGCGTGAACGGTACGGGTACGCCGATGACGTAGTCGCGATGTTCGCTGCGTTGCACATGGTTGACGTACTCGATGGTTTCCGGGCGCAGCAGCGGTTCGCTCCAGGTCTCGTCCGGCAGCAGCACCCGCCCTTCATTCGCGAGGGCGCCGTACATCCGGGCCAGGGCGCGAGCGGAGAACACCCCGTTGAAGCCGGGCATCACCGCGTCGTGGACGCGCGGATCGCCGACCAGCATATCGAAGCCGGCCGGCATCCCGGCCTCGGCGATCGCACCGACCGTGCGGCTGCGGGCGATGACCTTCGAGGCGGTATCCCAGCGCAGTCCGGGGATTCGCAACCGCGGGAAGGTGCGGGCGATGCGGTGCCGCTCGGATTCGGGCACCCGGTACCAGAACTCCTCGGTCTGCAGCGGTTCGGCGATCTCGTGCCGCAACACCTCGGTGAACGGCTTGCCGGTCGCGCGCTGCACGATTTCGGCGACCAGCCAGCCGAAGGTGACCGCGTGATATCCCGACCCCTGCAACCGGCGCGGATCCGGTTCGGCGGCCGCCAGTGCCGCGATCATCGCGTCGTAGTCGAGAATGCCGTCGGCGTCGGCGGCCAGGCCGCGCACCTTGTGCAGTCCCGCGCGATGGGTGAGCACCTCGCGCACGGTGATGTCCTGTTTGCCGTTCGCGGCGAACTCCGGCCAGTATTCGGCCACCGGGGCGTCGTAATCGACCAGTCCGCGTTCGGCGATCCGATGCAGCACCGTGGTGACCACACCCTTGCCGGTGGAGAAGCTCAACGCCACCGTGTCGGACTGCCAGCGCTGATCCGGCGCCGACCATCCGGCCCACACATCGACGACGGGCTGCCCGTGCAGAAAGATCGCGAAGGCGCCCCCGCCCCGGTTGGGTCGCGGGAACAGCCGGAAGAAATGGTGCACGACCGGCACGAATCGCGGGTCGATGACCATCTGCGGTGCGTCGTCGGTCTCGGCGGCCTGTGCCACCCGCGCCGCTTCTACCTCGGCTGCCTGCTCCGATCGTGCCGGATCCACCGTGTGCCGACCTCCTGCCGCCGCATGCCGCGGCGTCGTTACCCCTACCCGCCAGCGTAGGACAGCCCGGGAATCGTGCTCAATGTGCGGCCGGGACCTGCCACATTCCGATCGGCGTCGCGAGACAGAGCGCGCCCGTTCGGGAATCCCATGCCAGCGCCGCCGAGCCGAGACAGACCGTGCTGCGCTCACCCGAGACCACCTGCGCCTGTGAGCCGTTCATCGCGAAGGAGAGTCCGATCCGGCCGGGTACATCCTCCGCGGCGAGGGAGGTGAAGGCGAAGGCGTCGGGACCCATACCGACCGCGACCGGCAGTCCGGCAGCGCCCTCACTGGCCCCGATTCCGCCGCCGGCGCCCACGCCGAGGGCGATCGCACCCGCGGTTGCCTTGGCATAGCCGACGCCATCGATTCCCGCCGACCGAGCGTGCCCGGAATCGTCGCCCATCGCCCGGCACGCCGTGGTACCGGCGACGATCGTCATATCGCGGTTGCGGTCGGCATCGCAGTGCACGGCGGTTGCCGAGGCGGTGCCGGTGGCCCAGTACACCGCGGCCCCGGCCGCGACGGCCCCACCTGTAATCGCGCTCATCACCTTCACGGAGTGCTCCTTTCGGGCCGGCAGCCCTCACCATAACCGCGCCCAGCGGCGGCCTACCCGATCCGCGCCGCGCGGCCGGCCCCGCCCCGGGCACGGAAAACGGGCGGCGACTCCGGTGTGATACCCGAATCGCCGCCCGTTACAAGGGTCGTCGTGCCGCCGATCAGATCGGCGCGAAGCCCGCCCCGGCGCCACCGTGCGCATTCATGTCGTTGACGATCGCCGACATGTTGGTACCGACCTCGGGCCCGAAGCAGGCCACCGCCAGATAGGCGTTCACCATGCCGACCAGAGTGGTGCCGATGACGACGGGAGCGCCGGAGTCGCCCTCGACGACACACATCTCGGCCCACGTCTCGTCGGTCTGGAAGACGTCGCCGAAGGCCAGGCCACAGGTGTTACCGGTGGTCCGGCCTTCCTTGCAGATGATGCTGGGGAACTGGGCCGGTGCCCCGATCCCGGTGATCGTCACATTGCCGATGCGATTGACCGGAGTGACGTGACCCGGATCGAACTGGATGACCGCATAGTCCAGGTCGTGGTTGGAATAGACGAAATGCCCGATCACGCCCGCGCCGCGGTCCTGTTCGGACCACACCTCGGAACCTGCCTCGCCGCAGTGACCGGCGGTCAGGCCGACCAGGCGGCCACCGGCGTCGTGCCCGATGGTCGTGACCGTGCACTCGAACTGGTTGTCGATGATGATGCCGGAGCCGCCGCCGATCACCGGCGATCCGGGACCGGCTTGCGCGACCCCCGCGCCCGTCCCGAGCAGCGCCGCGCCCAGAGCTACGGCGAAGGCGGCATGAGCCGCCCTGACGAGTTTGTTGAACATTTCCCTCCAGACGTCGGAAGTCCGCACGATATCAGCCTTGTCGTACTACATCCTTGCAGTTGTCGGGCCCGAACGCGCCCGGTATGCGCATGCAGTTTGCTGGATCGATGCCGTGGCCCGCGCGACGACACGTACGAGGCCGACGAGATGCGACACCTGCTCACGACGACCGCTGTTTCGCGGGTACTCGCTATAGGCTTTCGTCAGTATTCGGGGCAAATCTTAATAACGAGAATTTTAATCCGATAAAACAGGTATCGGATCTCGAGTTGGACATTCGATCAGTAAACTAGAACGTGTTCTAGGAAATGGTCGTGTTCTTTGTGATCGATACCAGTCGGGTGCGCCCGATCACAGGCCCGGACCCAACGTGATCTGGGTCTATGACCACAGCCACACTTTGTGGTGTGTTTTTCCTAACTCCGTAGTAAGGTGCCTCAAGCGAAACAGTCGTCGGGGCGGGTAACCGGCGTCGAGAGGGGTAGCCAGTGCAAGTCACCAACGGTCCGGACGGGTCGGGGGCAATTAGTTCACCATCGAGAATGAGTGCCGCGGCGGACTGGACGAAGGCGTACTGGCAGGATCATCCCAAGCGGTCTCTCGAGACCTTCGGTCGACAGATCACGATGGGCTTCTCGGCGGTCGCGGAACTGTTCGTCGCCATCTTCCGTCGTCGCTTCCCGTTCGGTGAATTCGTGCGGCAGTGCGCATTCATGGCCAGCGTCGCAGCGGCCCCCACCTTGCTGGTCGCAATTCCGATCGGCGTCATCGTCTCCATTCAGGTGGGCTCGGTCGCGCAGCAGGTCGGCGCCACCTCCTTCATCGGCGCGGCCAACGGGCTGGGCATCATTCAGCAGGGTGCGCCGCTGGTCACCTCGCTGATGATCGCCGGCGCCGTCGGCTCGGCCATCTGCGCCGACCTCGGCTCCCGCACCATCCGCGAGGAGATCGACGCCATGAAGGTCATGGGTGTCGACCCGATGCGCCGGCTGGTGGCCCCCCGGCTCGGCGCCGCCATGCTGGTCTCGGTGCTGCTGTGCGGCTTCGTGATCTTCGTCGGCTTCCTGACCGGCTACATCTTCAACATCTTCGCCCAGAACGGCACCCCCGGCTCCTATATCGGCACATTCGCGTCGTTCGCGGTGACCAGCGATTTGCTGGTGGCGTTGATCAAATCGCTGATCTTCGGCCTGCTGGCCGCGATCATCGCGTGTGATTCGGGCTTGAACACCCGCGGCGGCCCGGGCGGTGTCGCGAACTCGGTCAACACCGCCGTGGTGCTGTCCGCGCTGATGCTGTTCGGCACGAATCTGATCATCACGCAGATCTACAACGCCCTGTTCCCCCCACAGATGGTTTGAGCCGGTGTCGTCAACTTATGTTCCGCCGCTACTGCGGCCCCTGCAGCGGATCCGCAGCTCCGCCGGCGCCCCGCGGGACTGGCTCGCGCGGGTCGGTCACCAGGTCTTCTTCTTCCTGCGCTCGATCGGCTCGATGCCGTTGGCGCTCAAGCACTATCCGAAGGAAGTCTGGCGGCTGCTCTCGGACGTCACCTGGGGCAACGGCAGCCTGATCGTCGGTGGTGGCACCATCGGCGTGGTTCTGATCCTCAGTGCCTTCGGCGGTATGACCGTCGCCATCCAGGGCTACACCTCGCTGAATCTGCTCGGCTTGAGCCCGCTGACCGGTGCGATTTCCGCCTTCGCGACCACGCGTGAGCTCGGGCCCATGCTCGCCACCCTCGCATTCGCCGCACAGGCGGGCTGCCGCTTCACCGCCCAGCTGGGTTCGATGCGCATCGCCGAGGAGATCGACGCGCTGGAGTCGCAGGCGATCCGGCCGCTGCCCTATCTGGTCAGCACCCGGATGATCGCGGCGATGATCGCGATCGTGCCGCTGTACTGCCTGGCGCTGCCGGTCGCCTACCTGTCGTGTTCCATCACGGTGGGGTTCATCGGCGGCACGGCCTCGGGCACCTTCCAGCACTACTTCTATCAATTCCTGGTACCGCACGACGTGCTGTGGTCGTTGCTGAAAGCCATTCTCTTCGTGGCCATCACGACCTTCATACAGTGCTACTACGGCTTCTTCGCCTCGGGCGGTCCCGAGGGTGTCGGTGTGGCCGCGGGCCGGGCGATCAAGCTCTGCATCATCGCGGTCGTCTTCGCCGACCTGTTCATGACGCTGGCCATCTGGGGCGTGAACCCGGGCATCAGGATCTCGGGATAGGAGGCCCTGTGAGTAACAATGCGAAACCCGCTCGCCGGGCCGACCGGGTGCGGGTGTCCCGCACGAGCACAGGGGGCGAGTGATGATCATCGATCCGAGTGGCCGCGGACCGACGATGCGGCAGCTGCTCATCGCGGGCGTCTGCGGAATCGTCGTCATCGCCGCCGCGCTGACGCTGCTGATGGCCCGCTACAAGGGCTACATTCTCAACCCGAAGGTGGAGGTCACCGCCAATCTGACCACCACCGGCGACGGCCTGCCCCCGCAGGCCGACGTGAAGTTCCGCGGCGTGCTGGTCGGCGCGGTGAAGGATGTGTCGGTGGCCGCCAAGGGCGAGCTGCAGCAGGTGCACATCAATATGAAGCCGGACTACATCTCCGATATCCCGGCCAATGTCACCGCTCGCGTGGTCCCCAGCAACCTGTTCGCCGTCACCTCGGTCGAACTGGTCTACAACGGTCCCGACAACGCCTCGCTGAAGGCCGGTTCGCAGATCGCCGAGGACCACAGCCAGGGCACCATCGCGCTGCAGGACACGCTCACCACGGTCCGCACGATCCTGAACAAGATCGACCCCATGCAGCTGGGCCGGGTGCTGAGCACCCTGTCCTATGCGCTGGACGGCAGCGGCCGGGTACCCGGTTCCACCGTCGAGCGGCTGAACAACTGGTTCATCCAGGTCCGCGCCGCGGTGCCGGATCCGGAAGGCACGCTGAACGATTTCTCCGCCTCGTTCCACGCGCTCAACCAGTCCGCGCCGGATCTGATGACGACGCTGTCGGAATCGGTGAAGACCGCGCAGACCATCGCCGACAAGCGCAGCGAGCTGGCCGGCCTCATCACCGGCACCTCGGCGACCATCGACAAGGTCAACAGCCTGTTCGCCCGCAACCCCGACGTCGGCAAGCAGCTGACCTCGGGCACCGGCGACATGTTCGGGGCGCTCACCGAGGACCCCGACGCGATCCCGCAGGCCATCGCGAACCTGAACGCGTCGGTCCGCAAGCTGAGCACCACCTTCCACTGGGGTCCGCAGCAGCAGATGATCTGGAACGCGGGCCTGACCTTCACGCCGTACAAGCCGTACGACCGGTCCGACTGCCCGCGCTACGGCGACATGGCGGGGCCGAGCTGTGGCACCGCCCCGGTGGTCTCCGATATCGGCCCGCCGACACCGGCGCTGAAGCCGCGCACGCTGGACGCGTCGCAGGGACTGCCGAAGCTGCCGCCGATGCCGGGCCTGCCCGCCATCCCGGGCGTCACGACCGGTGACACCGCGCAGACGGCAGCTCCGCAGCAGGCGCCCAAGCCGGGCAACCCGTTCGCCGGAACTCCGTTGGAGGGTCTGTTCCCGCAGCTGCCGGGCCTGCCGGGTGCGCCCGCGGCCCCCGCGCCGCAGCCGGCTCCGGCCGCTGCTCCGGCGTCGGACGGGCAGAAGCCCACCGCGGGGCCGATCGCCTACTACACCGGACGTGACGCGATGAGCGCGCTGCTCGGCCGGAATCCGACGACTGCCGAATATCTGCTGCTGAGCTCGATCCTGAGGGGTGGAACCTTGCAAGTTTCCGAAAGCGGTGCCAGCTGATGAGAGGAATTCGCAAACCGCTGATCGGGTTCGGCATCTTCGCCCTCGTCTCGATCCTGGTGACCGTGGTCATCTGGAATACGCTGGCGCGCACCGTGAACGGTTCCACCCACAGCTACTCGGCAATCTTCACCGATGTCCTGGGCCTGCGTGAGGGCGACGACGTCCGGATGGCCGGCGTGCGCGTCGGCAAGGTCACCGACATCGAGGTCGAAGGACAGCACCAGGCCAAGGTGTCGTTCATCGTGCAGACCGATCAGACCGTGTACGGCAACACCAAAGCCCTTGTCCGGTACCAGAATCTGATCGGCCAGCGCTACGTGGCGCTGGCGCCGGGCAACAAGGGCGACAATTCGGCGTTGCGCAACAACGCGACCATCCCGGTCGAGCGCACCGAGCCCTCGTTCGATATCTCGGGTCTGCTCAACGGTTTTCAGCCGCTGTTCGAAACCTTGCAACCCCAGCAGGTCAACGACCTGACCAACACCTTCATCCAGGCGTTGCAGGGCGACGGTGTTTCGCTGAGCTCGTTCATCACCCAGGCCGCCGCACTGGCCGGTGACTTCCAGCGACGCGACGTCATCCTGGCCGACGTGATCACCAAACTGTCGGGCGTGATGTCGGGACTGGCGAAACGAGGTGATGAATTGGAGACACTGGTGACCCAGACCCGCGCGCTGATCGGCGGGCTCTACGAGCAGGGACAATCCCTGCAGGCTTCGACCGTCCAGATCGCGAATGCCACTTCCTCTCTGGTGAATATGGTCGATCAGGTGCAGCCGAAGATCGCGGCCGCGCAGAACTCGAGCACCGCGGCGCTGACCATGCTGATCAACAACGGCTCCAAGCTGGACCAGGCCGCGATCGACCTGCCCGGCATCCTCGCGAACGTCGGTAAGTTCACCTCCGACGGCGCCTACGCCAACGCGTATCTGTGCACGCTGGACGTCTCGCTGTACGGGGTGCTGTTGCCGCGAGGTCTGGTCAGCCAGATCGGCGGACCCAACCACTCGGCGGTGTGCCGCCCATGACGACCTTCGGTACGCGAATCAGGAATCGTTTCCAGAGCAACCGCTTCTTCTGGCTCGGCGTCATCGGCGCCGTTCTCATCGTGGTGCTGCTCGTGGTGTCCAGCAGTTACAAGAAACTGGGCGTCGGCACCAATGACGTGCAGGCGGAATTCGTGCAGACGGCCGGCGTCCAGACCGGTGACAAGGTGAACGTCGCCGGTGTGCCGGTCGGCACGGTGGCCGGGGCGAAACTCGAGGGTGACCACGTGCTGATCACCCTGCACGTGAACAACGACGTGAAGCTCGGCCCCGATGCCCGCGCCTCCATCAAGATGGCCACGCTGCTGGGTGCGCGCTACGTCGATCTCGACCCGGGCAACGGTAAGGGCTTGCCGGGCAACCGGATTCACAAGTCCAACACCAAGGTTCCCTACGACCTGGCCGACGTGGTGCAGATCGGCACGCCGAAGTTCGAGGCGCTCGACACCGAGAAGCTGGCCGAATCGCTGAAGGTGCTCGGCGACCAGATCGACGGTTCGCCGCAGCTGACCGCGCAGGCGCTCGACAGCGTCGGTGCGCTCGCCAAGACCATCAACGATCGGCGCGACCAGGTCGACGGTCTGCTCAAGGATCTGGACAAGGTCACCAAGATCCTCGGCGACAACCGCAACAGCCTGCTGCTGGTGATCACCCAGGGCGAGGCCATCGCCGGCCGGGTGATGGAACGCCAGGAGCTGCTCAAGCAACTGCTGAACAACACCGCGACCCTGACCAAGCAACTGCAGCAGATCGGCGCGGAGAACAACAACCAGCTCGGCCCGACCATCGAACAGCTGAACACCATGGCCCAGGGTCTGCAGAAGAACAAGGACAACCTGGACAAACTGTTGACGATCATGCCCGCGTCGCTGCGGCAGTTCAACAATGTGTTCGGCAACGGCCCCTACGGTGAGGTCGGTGTGCCGTGGCTGTTCCCGGACAACTGGTTGTGCTTCGCGCGAGTGATCGAGGGGTGCCAGGGATGATCCTGAACAAATGGCTGGCCCGCGCCACCAAGACGGTCGCGATCGGCGCGGCCGTACTGGTGGCCGGCAGCTGCGGATCGGTGCAGAACGCGGTGGGCGGGTCGACCCACATCACCGCTGATTTCCGCAATATCGCCGGCGTTTTCGAGGGCAATCCGATCACCGTGCTGGGGCTCGAGGTCGGCAAGGTCGACAAGATCATCCCCAAGGGTGAGTTCGTCGAGGTGCACATGACGGTGAACCACGACGTGGACATTCCGAAGAATGTGATGGCGGCGATCGTGTCGCCCTCGATCGTGACCAATCGGCACATCGAGCTGACCCCGCGCTACACCGGCGGGCCCAAGCTGCCGGACAACACGCACCTCACGGTGCAGCAGACCCGCACCCCGGTCGAACTGGACACGATGATCAAAACCATCGACCAGTTCACCGCCGCGCTCAAGCCGGCGCCCGGCCAGAGCCAGGGACCGCTGTCGGGCACGCTGCTCTACGACATGGTCAACGGCCAGGGTGAGCGGATCCGCGACACGCTCAACGCGCTGTCGGGGGCGTTGAAGGTCGGCGTCGACAACAAGGACGCCATCTCGACCATCATCATCAAGCTCAACGAGCTGACCTCGATGCTGGCCGACAACGACCAGTCGGTGCGCGAGTTCAGCAACAAGGTCACCCAGATGTCGTCGTTGCTGGCCGAGCAGGCGCCCGGTCTGCAGGCCACGCTGGATCAGCTCAACGACTTCCTGGCCAACACCAGCGGCGTGTTCAGCCAGTACCGGAGTCAGTTGTCGGAGAGCCTCACCGGGCTCACCAAGGTCACCGACCAGCTGCGGCAGAACGCGGCCGGCGTGGTCGAGACCGTCGACGTGGCGCCGCTGCTGCTGCAGAACCTGGACCGTTCGATGGACCGCAACCGCGGCTTCGTCCGCCTGCACGCGGTGCTCGGCACCGCACTGTCCGGCGAGATCGTCAGCCTGTTCTGTGAACGCATTCAGATGAGGGCCGACGGCTGCCGGACCGGCAAGATCGAGGATTTCGGACCCGACCTCGGGTTGTCCGCCGCACTGTTGGGACTGACGAAATGACGGTATCGACGCGCCTGCGGCGCACCTGGCTGGCACTCGGCGTCTCGGCGGCCGTGGCGGCCTCCGGCTGCGGTCTGACCGTGGAGAGTCTGCCGCTGCCCAAACCGGGGCAGTCCGGTGAGACCTATACCCTGCACGCGATTTTCGCCAACGCGCTCAACCTGCCCGATCAGGCCAAGGTCAAGATCGGTGGTTCCGATGTCGGTGTGGTCACCCACATCTCGACCAAGAACTATCAGGCCATCGTCGACATGAACGTCCGCAAGGACATCACGCTGCCGCGCGATTCCACCGCCGAACTGCGTCAGGCCACTCCGCTGGGCGATGTGTTCGTGGCGCTGTCGAAGCCGAAGTCCGACGAGACCACGCCGATGCTGAAGGACGGCGACACCATCGGCATCGACCACACCTCGGCCGGCGCCACCGTCGAGGAGTTGCTGCTCTCGGTCTCGATGCTGTTCAACGGCGGCGGCGTGGCCGCGCTGACCAAGCTGACCTCGGAACTGGATTCGATCGTCGGCGGCCGGCCCGATCAGCTCGCGAGCCTGATCAAGCAGATGACGAGTGTGGTCACCACGCTGCACGCCAACAGCGAGCGCATCGACAACACGCTCAACGGCTTCGACGCGCTGACCAACACCATCGAGGCCAATCACGATCAGCTGGGTCAGGTGGCGGATTCGCTGCCGCAGATGATCGGCGCCATCGCGGAGAACAACAAGCAGATCGGTGATCTGCTCGGCAAGATCTCCACCACCAGCGCGGCGCTCGGCGATTACGCCGATACCAGCCACGATCAGCTGGCCAGCCTGCTCGAGAACGTGCACAGGCTGATGGACGCGCTGTCGCGGGCCGGCAACGACCTGGGTCCGGCGCTGGACGCACTGCACGAGATCCGGCCGAAGGTCGACGCCTCGTTCAAGGGCAACACCCTTGCCGTCGCCGCGACTCTGACCCAGCTCGACATCGGCCTGCTCACCGACCCGCCGCACAGCAAGTTCTGGGATCTGCGCGATCTGCAGGACATGGCGGGCAGTCTGATCCAGGTGCTGCAGATCGTCTACGGCCGAGTGACAGGGGGCCACCGATGAGCTGGCTGCTGCGACACAAACTGCTGCTTTCCACGATCGGACTGGTGATCGCGTTCGTCGTGGGCGCGACGTATCTGGCGGTGAGCGTCATGCGGATCAATCCGCTGCGCAGCACCTATACGGTCACGGTCGCGCTCGACCGCTCCGGCGGTCTGCAGCCGGGCAACGACGTCACGCTGCGCGGATTCCGCATCGGCAAGGTGAATTCGATCAAGCTGGCGAATCGCGGCGCCTCGATCGCGGCCGAGGCCCAGATCGACACCCGGTACAAGATTCCGAAGGCCACGCAGGTCGTCGTGCACGCCCTCTCGGCCGCCGGTGAGCAGTACATCGATTTCCAGCCCGAAAGCGACAAGGGTCCGTACCTCACCGACGGTTCGGTGATCCCGTTCGACCCGCAGAAGGTGCAGACCCCGACGCCGGTGTCGGCGGTGCTGGAGAACGCCAGCGGGTTCTTCGACCAGATCGACCCGGACCGGTTCAGCACCATCCTCACCGAATTCGACACCGCGCTCAGCGGCGGACCGGATCAGCTGCGGGACATGGTCGATGCGCTGAGCCTGGTGACGGCCGGTCTGGACAATCTGCTGCCGCAGACCACCAACCTGCTCACCAACCTGCGCACCATCGCGTCCACGACGTCGAACGCGCAGCCCGATCTGAGCACCCTGACGCAGAACTCGTCGACGCTGTTCACCCAGTTCAACAACGCCAACGACGAACTGCGTAAGGTGCTGGATCAGGCCCCGGCGCAGATGAAGTCGCTGGGCGCCACGCTGGACGAGACCACCGATCCGATCACCAGCCTCGCGACCAACTTCGTGGCCGTCACCAAGGCGGCGCAGCTGCGGCTGCCGGCGCTGCGGGCGCTGTTCCCGTCGCTGGTCGTCGGCAGTTCGGCGATGGGGGTGCCGGCCCACGACGGAGAGTTCTATACGATCCTCGATATCTGGCCGCGCCCGTTCTGCCAGTACTCGCACGCGCCGGTCGCACCGTATGTCGCGACCGACGGGTCGTTCCCGAAGTACAACTATTGCACCAACGCACCTCCGGACCAGCAGATTCGTGGTTCGGCGAACGCGCCGCGGCCCGACGTTCCGAACAACGGAGCGCAGATGCCATCGGGTGCCGATCCGAACGCTCGGACCCCGAAGCCGGTGCGGTAAGTAGAGTGGCCCGAAACATACGGCGTGGTTTCCACATGCCGGGAAGGTGACAGATCGATTCATGTCCGATGACGACACCGCCAAGGACAAGGCGAACAACGATGCCGAGTCGACCGAGAAGGTCGACGCGGCGCAAGACAGCACCGCCGCGGACGCAACGGTCAAGTTCGAGTCGGACTCGTCGGTTGCTGCCGCCAAGGGTGCCGATACCGCGAAGACCACCGACGCCGCGAAGGCCGCCGACGCGGACGAAACGGTGAAGCTCCGGACGGCGGCCCCGGCGCCGGCGAGTGCCCCTTCCTCCGGGAAGAGCACTCCGTGGGTTCCGATCGTCGCGGCCTTCGCCGCCGGTGTGCTGCTGGTGGCCGCGGTCACCGCGGTGGTGGTCTTCTATCTGAAGGCCGACAATCGCGAGGATCAGCTCTCCGCACGCGATGATTCGACCAAGGCGGCGTGCGATTTCGGCAAGGCCGTGGCCAGCTACGACTCGAAGGATCTCGACGCTTACTTCAAGAGCGTCAACGACCTCTCGACGGGTGAGTGGGGCAAGTTCTTCAGCGGCGCTTCGGACACGCTGAAGCAGGCCATGGTCAGCGTGCAGGCCAAGTCGAAGCTCGACGAGATCCACTGCGCGTGGGAGTCCGGCAACGACAGCCAGGCCAACGTGGTGCTGGTGATCACCCAGGAGCAGACCAACCAGGCCGTCCCGCAGCCGGACAAGCTGACCATCCCGGGCGTCGCCCAGATGGAGAAGCACGACGGTAAGTGGCTGGTCGCGAAGTTCGACTCGCCGGTCACCAAGGGAATGGGCCCGTCAGGTCCGGCTCCGGGTGCGCCGCAGGCGGCCCCGGGTACCAGCCCGCAGGCCAACGGCGGGGCGCAGCCCGCACCGGCTCCGCAGCCGGGTAACTGAATCCGGTTACAGCACAACACTTTCCGGCCCCGCGACAGTTTCCGTCGCGGGGCCGGAACGCGTTCGAGGGGTAATTCCGGCGGTGGACACGGCAGGGTTCGGGCGGCCGAGGTGGCAGCAACCGGGCGCCTCCGGCGGTGGGCCGACCCACCACCGCCGGAAGCCATTCAGTTGGTCTGACGCGTGCCCGGTCAGAAAAGGGTGAGGGCGTCCGCGGTTTCGGCTGTCGCACGGCCGCGTTTCGGCCGGGACGCCGGCTTGTCGGTGACGACGACCGTCAGTGGCGTCGTCGCGGCGGTGTCGGACATCGTCTCGGTGGCTACGGCGGTGGGCCGAGCCACGGTCGGCAACGGCGGGAGATCGTCGATACCGTTCGGCGTCGCATCGGCCCGGCCCGCCGCGGCGCGGGCGGCCTCACCGGCGAGCTTGTCGGCCTGTTCGTTGTAGTAGTTGCCCACGTGCCCGCGCACCCAGCGGAACCGCACCGGCCCTGGGCGAGTGGCGATCGCGTGATCGATCCACTGGACGAGCTCCACATTCTTCACCGCGCTGCCGGTGGCGGTGCGCCAGCCGTTGAGCCGCCAGCTCGGTAGCCATTCCGACGCGCATTTGATCGCGTACAGCGAATCGCTCTCGATGAACAGCGGTTCCGGACCGGGATGCGCCCGAATCGCCTCCAGAACCGCGCGTAGCTCCGCCACCTGGTTGGTGCCGGAGGCCGCGCCGGCGCTGGCCGAACTGCCCTGATGATTGACCCACGCCCAGCCGATGGCGCCGCCGGGATTGCGCAGGCAGGATCCGTCGGTGCTCACGATGATCATGACCGGTACCCTACGCAATCCGGCCGACAAGATCCGTGCCGTGGAATTCTTCGATTTCCCTGCGCAATTGCGTTTCGCTGCGCCGCACCGCCGCCTGGGCCAGCGCATCGAGCGCCTTGGCGGCCGGACGGGCCAGCCAGCCGCGCACCGGCGGGTAGTCCGCCTCCGAGGTCAGCACCGACCGGCCGTAGCCGAGCGGATCGAATCGCAGCGTCAGTGTGGCGAGCGCGGGTGCGGGTTCGAGGTCCTGTGACGACGCGGCGGGGTCCTGCGCAGGCGCCACCTTCCCCGGCCGGCGCCTGCGCAGGGTGTACCCGATGACCGCGTTGCGGCGGTATTCGGTGATCTCACAGTCGACCGTGGGATGCCACAGCCCGAGCCGGAACGTCGCCGCGTAGACCGCACCCGGTCCGTGGCCGGCCTCGCCGACCGGTTCGAACGCTGCGATGCCGAACATCCAATCCGGGACGAACAGATGGTTGTCGGTGTACGTGAATGCGACCTCCACCGGAGCCCCGACGTCGCTCGCGTACCTGATGTGGCCCATAGGCCCTCCCTGTTCCACGCTTGCCACAAAAGTACTACAGAATTCCTTTTTATTAAACGGTTACCGGGGAATAACGTGCGCTCCGCACGTCGAGTGGCGGATAACCGCTGACGAGGACAAATGCGGCAAACGACCAGTACGTTTCGAGTGTGCTCGACGGGAGCGGGCGCAGACGACAACCGGCCAGGCACCTTGACGGTACCCGGCCGGGAGAGTGTCGAAACGCTATGCCAGCGTGGAATCCGGTGGCGCTGTGGTCAACCCGGCTGCCGCGGTGGGCGAACCGGCCGCCGCCGTGGTCGCCGGGCCCACCGTCGGTTCCGCCGAATCGGTGCCGGCCGGGTCCGCGGGAATCTGCTGTGGATGGTGCGACGGCACCGGAGCCGGCCGCGCGTGCCGCTGGACCTGAACGTCGTGGCGGCCCAGGAGCGGATCGCTCATCGCGACGCTGAACTCACCACTGTGCACGTCGACGTCGGTACGGAATTCGGTCACAGCATTCGGTGCGGTGCCCGGCCGTTGGTCCCGGGAGCCGTTCGCGCCCAGTGCCGACGGCACATTCGTGTCGACGGTGACGGCGAACGAATGCTGTTGTGTCCTGGACAGATTCGCCCCGACGAAGGTTTCGCCGGTGAGGTTCAGGCGGCCCCCGACGCCGCCGGGACCGGTTGTCGCCGAGGATGTTTCGGTATTCGGTGAGCGGTCCGCCGGTTCGGGCACGAGACGCGCCGACTCCGCCGCGGCGGCGGCCGCGAAAGCGGGCAGGCGGCGTGAGGCCGCGGCCGCCTCCCACGAACCGATGGTGGCCGGGCCGGTGTTCGACGACGTGTCGGACCGGTGGGTGTCGGGCGCCGGGACGAGCGTGTCGCCCCGCTCGCCGGAGCCGATGACGGCCGGTAGGCCCGCGCCGCCGATCTGGTTGACGACATAGGTTCCGGCGGCGACGGTCAGGCCGATACTCGCCATTCCGGCGAGCACGACAGCGGTGTGTTGCAGAATTTGGCCGGTGGACCGGGACTGCGCGGACTGAGCCATAGCGGTGCGTCCTTCCCTCTCCCCTGGTTCCCCTCGTGGCCGACCCGCACCGTTGAAAGTCGTACGCACGTCCAGGTTACTGCCTGGCGCAGGGGATTCCGAGGCCTGCGGTCAAGATCACAACAGCGGGCGTAGCGGCGTGAAAACCGCTGTTCACCCCATTCGGCCGGTGCCGGTACGCCGCCCGCCGCCGAGCGGTGCGAAGGTTTGCGCCGGATCGACGCCGGGTAACCCGTGGAAGCTGGCGAGCGTCAACTTCGAGCTGCGATCTCGAAGTCCTCCGGCCAACGGCGTCCGGTCGGCCACAAGCACGTCGCAACCTGAGTCGGCGCTCGCCCGCTCGAACCGGAACTTTTCAGGCGAATTGGCCGGCCTCGCGCCCCGATCCCGGGGGCCCGGCGAAGGCCTGCGCGATCGTCAGCCACTCCGCGGCGTCGGTTCCCGTCGCCGTCAACGGCAGATCGTCACGATGCCGGCGCTGCGTCACCAGCAGGCAGAAGTCCAATGCCGAACCATTCACTCGTTGCGCGGCATCCTCGGGACCCCAGCTCCAGACCGACCCGTCCGGTGCCGTGAGCTCGACTCGGAACGGTTCCGCAGGGGCCGGGCGGCCGTGCACGGTATAGGCGAAATCGCGGGTCCGCACGCCGATATGCGCGATATTGCGCAGGCGCGCCGTCGGCGTCCGCACCGCGCCCAGCGCATCGGCGATGTCCTGACCGTGGGCCCAGGTCTCCATCAACCGCGCGCTCACCATCGACATCGGGCTCATCGGCGGTCCGAACCAGGGCAACTTCGTGCCCGCGGGTACCGCGCGCAGCGCCTTCGCCAGACCGGCCCGGCCCCGGCGCCACCGCTCGAGCAGTTCGGGCGCCGGTGTGGTGGCCACCTCGGCGGCCGCGTCGTCGACGAAGGTCGCGATCTTCGTGGTCGCCTCGCGCAGCAATTCGGCGAACGCCTCGGCATCGGTCGCCGCGATCGTCGACACCTCGTCGGTCCAGGTCAGATGGGCGATCTGATGGGCGATGGACCATCCCGGGGCCGGTGTCTCCCGCGCCCAGCCGGCCGGATCCAGCGGCGCGACCAGCCGGTCCAGGTCCGCGCATTCGGCCTCGAAGTCGTCGAGCAGCGCCTCTAGGTCAGCCATGACCGAAAGCATGGCAACGCCCCGAAAAAAATGCAAGCATGCGTGCTTGTTTGTCACCAGCCGAAGATCAGCAGGTGCACGCCACCCACGAGCAGGCCCAGTGCCGCGCCGTGCAGATAGAGCAGCCAGGCATCCTGTTCGACCGAGGCGTAGAACATCTCCATGAACTCACCGGGCGTGAGCTGCTTGAGTTTCCGCGCCGCGAATTCGTCGATCTTCTTGGCCTGGTCCAAGGCGAAGGCCTCGTCCTGCACCAGGCTCGGCGCCAGGCTCACCGCGGCCCCGGCGGCGCCGACCTGCAGGTTGTCGAACTGCCGCGCACCGAAGGCGGCGCGCACCACCGAGCGCGTGGGTCCCAGCTGGGTGCGGATCTCGTCGGCGATCAGATGCTCCACGAGCTGACGGGTCTTGTCCCCGTTGGGTCCGTCCAGCAGTTCCGCCGCCAGATTCGGCAAGGTCAGCACCTGATAGGCCAGAATCTGGGCGAGGTCGTCGGCGGCCTGCGGTTGCCGCTTGGCCAGCAGTGCCTGCCGCCAGAGGTATTTGTAGCGCGGCTGCGGATCGCCGGGCTCGAACACCATCTTGATGGCGATCATGTTCACCAGCACGCCGATGGTGGCGGCCGCGGCCAGGACCACCAGCCATCCCGGGAGCCAGCCGATCACCGGAATGTCGGAGTGGACATGCATGTACAGCGCCAGGAGGACACCGAACGGGGCGCCGAGCAGGCCGATCCGCACCATGAACCGCAGCTCCGGCGCGGCGATCGTGGTGGTCAGATCCTTGAGGATCTCCGGATTGGCCTGCAGATAGCGGATGACGAAGCTCTTGATGTCGATGAGGTGGTCGACATTGTCACCGAGTTGCTCGAATCCGCGCCGGCACAGTTTCGGCAGTTCGCGGTCGATGCGCTGATAGAGAATCTGTTTCGCCGGGCGCGGTACGGCTCGCCACAGTTCCGGATTCTCGCGGTACATCACATCGTCGACGATCTGCTGCAACTGTTCGTGCGCGCGGTCGGCGATGTAGTCGGCGATACCCTCCAGATCGAGTTCGTGGATGAAATCGCGCGGGCTGCCGATCCGCATGATCGCCATATCCACGCATATGCTGGCCATCTTCTCCGCGCGAGCGGGGATGAAGCCTTGGAAACCGAGTTGTCTACCGTCGCCGGAAAACGTCGGCAGCACCTGCACCCGGCGTGGGAAATAGGGGTACAGCACCTTCAGTCCCGGAATCCGGACGCCGCGAAATTGCAACGGCCAGAACAACATCAGCACGCCGGTCCAGTTGGTGAGCCAGCCGGCCACCGCGCTGAAGATCGGGAAGGTGATCAGGTCCACGACGAATTTGGACTGTCCAGTCAGTTGTTCCCAGTCGATGAACACACCGCCGGCGACTACCGCCATCGTGGATCCCCCTTGCGCCGTGCGGACTTGCGAGTTGACTGGGTCCCCACATTCTCACCGGGGCCAGACGGTGTCAATGCGGCGGGGCGGCACTTGCCCTGGTCGGCGGGGCAAACGCACCCCGTTCAGGGGCGCAGGACGAGTCGAATCGGATTGCCCTGTTTGGTTTCCAGCGCCCGCACCGCGTCCGGGGCTTGCGAGAGCGGCAGCACCGCGCTGACCGAGCGGGCGAGATCGAGACGATGGAGCCGCCGCAGCGTCACCAGTTCGGTGACGTGTTCGGGCTGCGAGCCGTAGTGTCCACGCAATTGCTGCTGGAAGAAGCTGAAACCGATGCCTCCGGTGATCGTGATCGGCTTGTCGGTCAGGCCGACCAGAACCAGTCGCCCACCCGGTCCCAGGCAGGTCACGGCCTGTTCGCGCACCGCCGCCACGCCGGCGAAATCGAAGGCGGCCGCCAAGCCGGCGCCCCCGGTCGCGGCGAAAATCTGTGCTCGCAGTTCGGGATCGGCCGGATCGAAGGCCAGATCCGCACCGAAACCCAGCGCCCGTTCCCGTGCCGCCGGCAGCGGATCCACCGCCACGATCGGCGCCGCACCGACCATGCGCAGCAATTGCACCCCGTGGGCGCCGAGGCCGCCCACACCCCAGACGCCGACCGGTTCGGCGGGCCGTACCTGGGCGGTCGCCGTGATCGCGGCCCACGGCGTGGAGACCGCGTCGGGGATGAAGCAGGCCTGCTCGAAGGGTAGATCGTCGGGAATGGGTACGAGGGTGTCGACCCGGGCCAGGGTGTATTCCGCCCACCCGCCGTCGTAGTCGACTCCGCGGGTGAACACAGCGCCGCCGCGTCGTTCGCCGGCCTGCAGCAGCACCCGATCTCCCACCTTCGCGCCCGTCACATCCGGCCCGAGGGCGTGGACGGTGCCCGCGACCTCGTGGCCGAGTGTCACCACGTCACCGGAGAGCATCACCGGGGTCAGCGTCCCGTCGATGAGATGGACATCGGACAGGCAGACCCCCGCCGCTTCGACCTTGACCAGGACGTGGTCGGGACCCGGCTCCGGTGTCGGCACGTCATCCAGTTCCAGCCGGCGCTGTGGTCCCAGGTGAAGGCGTGCGGCCAGCATGTCGGGCTACTCCTCTGGATCGGGCGGGCGGACCCGCGGGCCCGGTCGAGTATCGCACCGTCGTCGCGGTTCCGTTCGGAGTTGCGAACGGCAGGACTGCGGGGGCGACTCTCCGGGCTGCGGGGATTGTGTGGGACTGTGAGTCCCATATATCCTCGAAGGACCACACCTGCTGGGTGTCGACCGCCGCCGGGCCGCGCCTCGGCGGATGGGAGCTAGGAGGCCCGATGAGCCACACTGCGAAGCCCGCTCGCCGGGCCGAACGGGTGCGGGGGTCCCGCAGAGCACAGGAGACATCGATGACGCTGTCGAAATCCGTTCGTACCGACATATTCGGCCCGGACTACCGAGAAATGCTGGCGATCCTGTCCGAGGGATCGGTCCACCGCAATTTCGACCCCTATCTCGATATCGATTGGGATTCACCGGAGTTGGCGATCGATCCCGACGATCCGAGATGGGTGCTCTCGCCGGAGCTCGACCCGCTCGGCGGAACCGACTGGTACAAGTCGTTGCCGCCGGAGCGCAGGATCGAGATCGGAAAGTGGCGCACGGCCAACGTGATCAAGGTCGGCGCCGCCTTCGAGAGCATTCTCATCCGCGGCATGATGCAGTACATCATGAAGCTCCCCAACGGATCTCCGGAGTTTCGCTACTGCCTGCACGAGATGACCGAAGAGTGCAATCACATCCAGATGTTCCAGGAGCTGATCAACCGGATCGGCGTGGACGTCCCGGGGATGCGCCCGCTGTTCCGCGTGCTGTCGCCCTTCATCGGCGTGGCCGGCGGCTACGCGCACGCCATCCTGTTCATCGGCATTCTCGGTGGTGAGGAGCCGATCGACCACTATCAGAAGGCGATCATCCGGGAGGGCGAGGCGATGCCCCCGGCGGTGCTGCGCACCATGCAGATCCACATCGCCGAGGAGGCTCGGCACATCTCCTTCGCCGGCGAGTTCCTGAAGGCGCATATCGAGCGGATGAGCCCGTTCGGTAAAGCCATGTGCGCCTTGGCGTTTCCGATCACGATGCGCTGGCTGGCCGGTGAGATCATGGCGCCCCCGCGTTCGTTCGCGAAGGAATTCGACATTCCGCGCGAGGTCATCCGGGAGGCGTTCTGGGATGCCCCGCATGCACGGCGGATCCTGTCCGGCTACTTCGGCGATATGCGCAAACTCGCCGACGAGTTGGGGTTGATGAATCCGGTGACCCGCAAGCTGTGGTCGCTGTTGCACGTCGACGGCGAACCGTCGCGGTATCGCGGGGAGCCCGAGCGGCGCAACGCGGCGGCCGCGATGGCGGACCGGTTGCCCGTGGTCGGCTCCCTCGTCGGCTGGTTGGCGGCCTGACCTGCCGGGACCGGCGGCGTCCGCTCACAGGGTGTCGTCGGCTCCCTCGGCCAGCGCGTTGATCAGTTCGATCAGCGGCAGTTCGGGATCCAGGGTCAATCCGTGGGCGCGCGCCGCGCCGTCGAGCACGCTCCAGGCGTAGCCGGCGACCTCGGATATCAGCTGTTCGCGACTCAGCAGCGGGCTGGGATCGCGTGCCCACCGGCTGACGGTCGCCTCGGTCATCGACACGATGGCGAAGGTCATCGTGTCGGCCGTGGCCTCGTCGACCACGCCGATCACCCCCGCCAGGCTCGACACCAGCAGCCGGGTCCGAGCCGCGATGGTGGCCTTGATACTGCTGAGCGCGTCCACATCGTCGGGATCCCCCATCGCCGGCCCGCTGCGCGCGAAGTCGTACAGCCGTGGGTGCTCGGTGAGCCAGTCCGCGACCGCGGCGATCGTGCGGTGCAGGATTCGATGGATGGATCCGTCCCAGATATCCAGCGCCGCGTCGACGGTATCGATGAACTGCTCACTGATCGCGGTCCGAGCCCGCCGATCGAGTTCGTCCCGCCCCGAGAACTGCCGGTAGACCACCGATTTGGCCAGCCCCGCCCGCGCGGCGATCTGCTGCATCGAGATCTCGGCGCCCCCGCCGGACTCCTCCAGCAGCTCGATCAACGCCCCGACGATCCGGCTCCGCCGCCGGTCGTTGTGCGTCTGCCACCGCGCCTGCCGGCCCCCGATCGGGGCCGGTTCGGACGGGGAGGGAATCGCCACGCGGTCGAGTTTAAATCACCGACTCCCGCGCGAATGAGCTTCGGTTGCGTCCAGTCCGGTTGCGGGGACGAGGTGAACTTTCCGTGCAAACCTCGACAGAAATGCGAGAAAACCGCACAAACCGGCGAGGTTTGCACGATCAGTGCACCGTCAGCCGAGGGTCGGGTTTCAGATGGGTGATCGACAGGTCACGGTGAGCGATGCCCGGTGCGCTCTCGTGGATCGGGCGGATCGCGTCGAGAACCGCCACCGCGGTGACATGGTCCGCGGGATGGGTTCCGGCGGTGTCGTGGAATTCGACCGTCGCCGTGCCGCGCGCGGTGCCGGTAGCCGTGGTCAGCCGATATCGCAGGGGCGCTGTGTCTTTCGCGCGGGCGGTCCAGGTCGACCGGTAGCTCAGTCGTGAGCCGAGTTCGCGTTCGATGATCACCGTGTCGACGATTCCGGTGTCCGTGGTGACGACTTCGATCGACAGCGTGGGCTCCGGTTCGGACCGCTCACCGAAGACCGCTTCCTCGAGCACCCGCAGTCCGGCTTCGTAGTAGCCGCTCACGGCCGCGGCGGCCATCTCCGCCCGTGCGGCGATGGACGTGCCGATGCCGGTGTCTTCCAGGCTGTTCCAGGGATGAATGCCGCATTCGGGAAGTGCGAGCTCCTCCTCGAGTTCGACGCGGCGGATATCGGCCGTGACCTCGGCCAGTGAGCGGGTGATCCGGGCGGCGAGCTGGGTCGGAAAGCCCCCTGTCGCATGGAATGTCGATCCTCCACGACGGGCGGCGTCCCGAATCTCGGCGAGCCCGTCGACCGGAAGGGCCGAGACGACATCCAGGCCGTCCGCCAGCAAGCGCAGCACCTTCGTGCTCGGATTCCCACCGGTTTCGTCCACGGTCGGCACGTAGACCACGCACTCGGTTTCCGTCGGTGCGGGCTGCGCCGCCGTGATCCGCCCGGCCGATCGCAGATCGGAGCGTGCGTCGATGCGGGCGGCGAGCAGGTCGGAGAGCGGCCCGGTGCCCAGCACCGCGACGGGAATGATCGGGGTGCTCATACGGTCTCCAGCCGATAGCGCGGATCCAGGTCGGGCATCACCACTCCCGGTGGTGCGGAACATAATTCGGGGACCGCGCTCAGCATCGCGCGCACCGAGATGTCGGTCACCGCGGACCAGTCGGCGCTGTAGGCCTCGTCGTCCATCTCGTTGCGCATCTCGATGCGGGCCGGGCTGCCGTCGAGGGTGATCACATGGCCGCCGGAGCGGCTGCGCGGATGGTCCGGTCCCAGATGCGCATTGCCGCCACCGACGTGCCAGCATTCGGAATTCGTCATGAACAGGCGGTCGCCGAGGTAGCCGCGATAGGTCATGTGGATCGCGCCGACGCTGCCGGGTTCGATCACGGTTCCGCCCGCTCGCACTCGCACCCGCGCGGGCACGGGAGAGAGGTGGCGTTCCACGCGCACCTCGTCCGGACCGGCGCCGAACAGCGCGTGCGCCACATTGCCGAGCACCGCGTCGAAGTAGAAGTGCTGCATCAGCCCGATCGCATGGTTGGTGTCCACCGCGCTCAACGGCATGCCGAAGCCGAGGCTTTCCAAACCGCCCCACATCCCGTCGGGTGCGGCCGAGAGGTCACCGACCTCCAGGAATCGCACCTCGGTGATCTCGTCCAGCAGGCCGGCCAGCCGCAGCAGCAACTGTTCGACCATCAGGCCCGGATGTAATCCCGTGCCGTGCAACGACACTCCGCCCGTCTCGCACGCAGCCTGCAACCGGCTGCCCAGCGCCCGCCGGGGCAGGGCGCGATCGACGATCGGGCCGGCCAGCCGTTCGAGGACCGGGCGCAACGGCCGCGCGGGCGCCGAATCCACGGCGCGCATCCCGGCCCGCAATGCCCGCAACGCTGGTCGCAGCCGGGCGCCGAACGCATCACCGGTGACCTTCATATCCGCCACCGTGCGCAGGACCGACAGCGGACTCCGCGAGGCGGAGAGCCAGGTCGGCATCGACGGATTGTGATAACTCGCCGCGGAGACGACGTTCTTGCCGGATTCCAGCAGATCGACGACGTCCGTGTCGGCGCCCTGGATCAGCGCGGGCGTGGTCGGGGTATGGACGACGCAATCGGCGTTCAAGGCGAGGATTTCGTCCTTCGAGGTCGTCGCCGCGACCCCCACCGGCGCCAGCCCGGCCAGTTCGCCGATATCCCGGCCGTGCTTGTGCGGACTGAACACCTTGACCCCGACCACCTCGAAGTCCGGCGATTCGAGCGCGGTCCGCAGCGCTCGCCCACCCATGTCCCCGGGCCCCCAGATCACGAGCCGATACGGACGCTCCACAACCGCCTCCTTGCCGTAGGTGACCTGTTTAACACAGTGAGACAGTTCTCGCATCACTCTCTTACGAGTCGCGTAGCCGCCGGTTATACCTCGTTCGCTGCCGGTGAACAGGGGGTTGGAACAACTCGGCATACCCTGTAGTTGAGTAGGTAGCGCTCAACCCTGGAGGCGAAGAAACACAGGATCCGGGGCATGCTTTGGAAGGGGCTGAATCTGTGAGTACTCCACAGCGTCTGCCGGTGCTGTTTCTGACCGATCCGGTCGTTTTGCCGGGCATGGTCGTCCCCATCGAGCTCGACGAATCGGCACAGGCCGCCATCGACGCCGCACGGGCCGCGAAGTCGGATTCCGTGTTGCTCGCACCGCGTCTGGACGAGGGCTATGCCGCCTACGGTGTGATCGCGACCATCGAACAGGTCGGCCGGATGCGCGGCGGCGCCGCTGCCGCGGTGTTGAAGGCCGAGCAGCGGGCGAAGATCGGACACGGCGTCACCGGTCCGGGCGCCGCGCTGTGGGTGGAGGCCGAACCGGTCGACACACCCGCACCCGACGCGCACACGAAGGAGCTGGCCGCCGAATACAAGCAGCTGGTCGTCTCGGTCCTGCAGCGTCGCGAGGCCTGGCAGGTCATCGATGTGGTCAACCGGCTGACCGACCCGTCGGCCCTGGCCGATACCGCCGGCTACGCGCCGTATCTGACCGCCGAGCAGAAGCGTGAACTGCTCGACACTCCCGATGTCGCCGAGCGCCTGACCCGGTTGATCGGGTGGACCAAGGACCACATCGCCGAGGTCGAGGTCACCGAGAAGATCAGTGAGGATGTGCGCGAGGGCGTCGAGAAGTCGCAGCGGGAATTCCTGCTGCGCCAGCAGCTCAACGCGATCCGCAAGGAGCTGGGCGAAGGCGAGCCCGACGGCGCGGACGACTACCGCACCCGGGTGGAGACCGCCGAGCTGCCCGACAACGTGCGCGAGGCCGCGCTGCGCGAGGTCGACCGGCTCGAGCGCAGCAGCGATCAGAGTCCGGAATCGGGCTGGATCCGCACCTGGCTGGATACCGTCCTGGATCTGCCGTGGTCGGTGAAAACCACCGACAGCACCGATGTTTCGGCTGCTCGTGCGGTGCTGGACGCCGATCATCATGGCCTGGAAGAGGTCAAGGACCGCATGGTCGAATACCTGGCCGTGCGCGCCCGCCGGGCCGCGCGTGGTCTGGAGGTCGTCGGCGGTCGTGGCTCCGGCGCCGTGATGGTGCTGGCCGGCCCTCCCGGTGTCGGTAAGACCTCGCTCGGCGAGAGCGTGGCGCGGGCCCTGGGCCGCAAGTTCGTGCGCGTCGCCCTGGGCGGTGTGCGCGACGAGGCCGAGATCCGCGGTCACCGGCGGACCTATGTCGGTGCCCTGCCCGGCCGGATCGTGCGTGCCATCAAGGAGGCGGGTTCGATGAATCCCGTTGTCCTGCTGGACGAGATCGACAAGGTCGGCTCGGACTTCCGGGGTGATCCGGCGGCCGCGCTGCTCGAGGTGCTGGATCCGGCGCAGAACCACACCTTCCGCGACCACTACCTGGATCTGGACCTGGATCTGTCCGATGTGCTGTTCATCGCGACCGCGAATGTCATGGAGACCATTCCCGGCCCGCTGCTGGACCGCATGGAACTGATCACCGTCGACGGGTACACCGAGGACGACAAGGTGGCCATCGCCCGCGACTTCCTGGTGCCCCGGCAGCTGGAACGGAATGCGCTGACCGCCGAGGAGGTGTCGTTCACCGACGAGGCGCTGCGGGAGATCGCCGCCAACTACACCCGGGAAGCCGGTGTGCGTCAGCTGGAGCGGCTGCTCGCGAAGGCGTTGCGCAAGGCGGCGACTCGACTGTCGCAGGACGAGTTCGGTGCGGAGACGGTCGCGGCGGAAGGTGATTCGGACGCCACGGTGATCGATCTGGGCTACGAGCCTGCGCTCGGTTACGGTGAAAAGCCCGGTGTGGCAGCAGGTTCCGAGCCGCTGGTGATCGGTCTGGGCGATCTGAAGGACTACCTGGGCCGTCCGCGCTTCACCCCCGATTCGGTGGAACGCACCTCGGTCCCCGGTGTGGCGACCGGCCTGGCCGTCACGGGTGCCGGTGGCGATGTCCTGTACATCGAGGCCAACGCCGCCGAGGGCGAACGCTCACTGACCCTGACCGGCCAGCTGGGTGACGTCATGAAGGAATCCGCGCAGATCGCACTGACCTATGTGCGCTCGCACCTGGAAGAGATTGGCATCGAGCCGAAGGTGCTGGATCGCAATATCCACATCCACTTCCCGGCGGGTGCGGTGCCCAAGGACGGTCCGTCCGCGGGCGTCACCATGGTTACCGCCCTGGTGTCGCTGGCCCTGGGCCGGCAGGTCCGTGCGGACGTCGGTATGACCGGCGAGGTCACGCTGAACGGCCGGGTCCTGCCGATCGGCGGCGTGAAGCAGAAGCTGCTGGCCGCCCAGCGTGCCGGTTTGAAGACGGTCTTCATCCCGGCCCGTAACGAGCCGGACCTGGACGAGGTCCCGGCCGAGGTGCTCGCCGCACTGGATGTCCGCCCCGTCGCCGACGTGGCCGACATCCTGGCCTACGCCATCGAACCGGTCGCCGAACCGGCCTACGAGGCATTCGCGGCCAGCGCCTGATCCGCAACGATCGGCCGTCACGAGTCGAGAGGCCGTTCACCTTTCCGGGTGAACGGCCTCTCGCCGTGTTCCGGCTCGCCTCCGGCCGTGCCGGTCACCGGCGCGCGCTGCGCAGCAACCAGGCCCAGAAGGAGCGGCGAGGCGGTTTCGGGTAGCGGGCGCGGATCGAGCCGGAGGTGATCGATCCGTCGATGCGCAGGGTCGGACAGCCGGGCAGCGGTGGTTCGGTCACCCGGTTCTTCGCGCTCCCGCTGACGAAGGACACCCGGTCCAGATCCACCTGCCAGCCGTGCGGCACCGTCAATCGCAGGCTGCCGGAGGCGATTCCGACGTGCACGTCCACGACGGCGTGCGGGCAGATCGCCTCGGTGAAGTCCAGGCGCACCGAACCGGAGGCGGCGGAGACGGTGATCTCGGCGGGCACGATCCACTGACCGTCCTTGCGCAGCGACCCACTGACCGTGCTCAGCACCAGCGGTTCGCGCGCGGCCGCCACCGGCAGATCGGCGGTGACCGCCGCGAGCTCCTCGCGGGTGTTCGCCGCATAAGCGGTGGCCAGGCGCCGGTCGAGCTCGGTGAGATCGAGGGAGCCGTCGTTCAGGGCCAGTTGCAGCAGGCGCTCCACCTGGGCGCGTTCGTGGTCGGTGATACGGGTACGCACCGCGGGCGCCGGGTCGTTGCGGGCGATGTCCGGGCTGTGGTCCTGGGGTTCGGTCATCGGCACATCCTCTTGGTCGCGATGCCGAAAATCCTACGGTCGTTGCGTCGATCCGAACATCCGCCGGCGGCCGATACCAGCGGCCCGCAAGCGATGACCTACTGCCCGGGTGGACTGCCGCCGCGCTTACGCACCACCCGCGCCGGCATGCGAACCGTTGCCGGGCAACACGCGCTCGACCACGCGCACAGTGCCCTGCGCCACCGCACACAATGTGCTGGAACCCTCGCTGTCGCAATAGATCTCGCACCGCGTGACCGCTTGGCGGCGGGTGGCGTCGGTGACCGTGGCCCGTGCCCGCAGCCGGCCACCTCGTGCTGGCCGCAGATAGGTGACGGTGAAACCGCCGGTCAGCACATTCGGGCCGAGAGCGGACCCGGCGGCGAAGGTGAGCGCGTTGTCGGCCAGATAAGCGAGCACGCCGCCGTGGACGAAACCGAACTGCTGCGCGTGCTCGGGAGCCACCTCGACCACCAATGTGGCCGTCCCGTCGGCGAATTCGGTGATCTCGGTGCCCACGTGCTGCGCGAACGGTTGCGCGGCCAGCACCGCGCGAGCCTGGTCGAACGTCAGTTTCTCCGTCGCCGCACTCTCGGTGGGGCTGTCGGTCCGTGTCGCAGGTTTCATGGTCACGTCCTTTGCTGTCGAATCCGTGGTCATCGATCGCCGCGCAGCGATTTCCATGCCGCCGCTGCCAATTCCGCCGCGACATCGATCGGCGCGGTCCGGATACCGCCCCCGAGCCATTGCCGCGAATACTCCTGTGCCGGCCCCAGCCACAGCGCGTACAGCACGTCGAAGTCCAGTTCGCGCACCGCGCCGTAGCGGGCATGGGTGCGCCACCAGCGCGCAACCGAGGTGAGGAATTCCCGGTTGCTGTCGCTGTCGCGTACTCCGGGCGGCCTCGGTGAGATGAGAATCGTTGCGCGGTATCGGTTGTCGGTCACCCACCGCAGATGCTCGACGACGCCCGCGGTCACGCCCTGCTCGGCATCGGCGCTGTCGGCGATGCTCGTCCAGAAATGCCGCTGGTAGTCGGCCAATGCGTTGGCCCACACCTGCCGGTACAGATCGGCCTTGTCCGGGAAGTGGTGGTAGAGCGCGCCGACGCTGGCATCGGCGTCGGCCCTGATCCGGCTCAGCGTCGCCTCGAGCGCCCCGTGCTCGGCGAACTGCCGCTCGGCCGCGAGCAGCAACCGATCCCGAATCTTCATAACCAGAATTTAGTTCTGTTCTCGAGCGAGCGCAAGGCGCTACCTGCGAAGTTCCCCCGGCTGTCGGTGCCGTGCGGTAAGAACGGACTCGTGGCCAGGTGGCTGTTGCACGTCGACCTCGACCAATTCCAGGCGGCGGTGGAGTTCCGCCGCCATCCCGAGCTGCGCGGGCAGCCGGTGATCGTCGGCGGCAACGGCGACCCGAACGAACCGCGCAAGGTGGTCACGTGCGCGTCGTATCCGGCGCGGGCCTTCGGCGTGCGAGCCGGAATGCCGCTGCGTACCGCTGTCCGCAAATGCCCGGACGGAGTGTTCCTGCCCTTGGACATGACCACCTACGAGGAGGCGTCCGACGAGGTCATGGAGGTGCTGCGGAGCTTTCCGGTGCGGGTCGAAGTGCTGGGCTGGGACGAGGCCTTCCTCGCCGCCGACACCGACGATCCCGAACAGCTCGCTCGCGAAATCCGCAGTGCGATAGCGACATTGAACCTCACCTGCTCGATAGGTATCGGCGACAACAAATTGCGCGCGAAACTGGCGACCGGATTCGCGAAGAGCGTCGGCAAAGGCGAGGACGCCACGGGCCCGAACAGCACGGCCTCGAAGGGTGTGATCCCAGCTGCGGAAGAAGCGGTGGGACAGGAGAATTCGCACAGCGAGGCAGCGGGGGCACCTCCGACCGCCGGCCTCGGTGCGGGCATCTTCCGGCTCACCGCCGAGAACTGGAACGAGCTCATGGCGCACCGGCCGACCAGCGCGCTGTGGGGTATCGGCAATCGCATCGCGCAGCGAATGTCGGCCCTCGGTATCGACACCGTCGCCCAGCTCGCGGCCGCCGACCGGAATGTCCTGGCCGCCGAATTCGGCCCCACCACCGGTCCCTACCTCTGGGTTCTCGGCCACGGCGCCGGTGACACCGATGTGGTGACCGAGCCGCGAATCCCGGTGGGCCGCAGTAGATCCGAAACCTTCCCGCACGATCTGACCGATCGCGAGGAGATTCGTGCGCAGGTGGCGCGGCTGGCCCGCGAGGTCGCCGAGGAGATGGCCGCGGCCGGCCGGATCGGCACGCGGGTGGGAGTCACCGTGCGTACCAACACCTTCTATACCCGCACCAAGCAGAAGAAGTTGCCCGAACCGACGATCGACGCGGAGGCGATCACCACGGTCGCACTCGAGATCATCGACCGTTTCGAACTCGATCGGCCGGTCCGGCTGCTCGGGGTGCGACTCGAACTCGTCCCGCAATAGAAGAGCCGCCGCGTTTCCGTGCCGGGATGTCGGATATGCCTCGGTGGTGGCGGCGTCGCGCGCAGTGCGGCCGTTTGTCATGCTGGGCCCGCAGACTCGACCGAAAGGCAGCCATGAGCGAGTACGAGACGATCACCTTCGAGCGGACCGGCCCCGTCGCCCGGATCACCCTGAACCGGCCGAAGGCCGCCAACGGTATCGACCACGTCCTCGGCCGGGAACTGGCCGATATCGCGGGACAGTGCGTGGACGATCCGGCGCTGAAGGTCGTCGTGCTGACCGGTGCCGGCAGGTTCTTCTCCGCCGGTGGCGACCTCAAGGCGATGGCTGCCCAGGGCGGCGGCGCCGGCCACTACGTCAAGGGACTGGCCGACGACCTGCACGAGGCCCTCTCGTCGTTCGCCCGGATGGACGCCCTGCTCGTCGTGGCGGTCAACGGTGTGGCCGCGGGCGCCGGCTTCAGCCTGGCGATGGCCGGTGATCTGGTCCTCGCGGGCGAATCGGCGGCATTCACCATGGCCTACACCCGGGCCGGACTGAGTCCGGACGGCGGTGCCTCCTACTATCTGCCCCGCCTGATCGGCCTGCGCCGCACGCAGGAGCTCATGTTCACCAACCGCACCCTGACCGCGGCCGAGGCGCTGGACTGGAATCTCGTGCATCGCGTGGTGCCGGATGCCGAACTCGCTTCCGCCGTGGACGAAGTGGTCGCGGAATTCGCGGCGGGGCCCCGGCATTCGAATGCCAGCGTCAAGAAGCTCCTGCTGGTGAGCTCCTCGCACACGCTCGAGGAGCAGACCGCACGCGAGGCGGCGTTCATCTCGGCCTGTGCCGATTCGCCCGACGGCACCGAGGGCATCGCGGCATTCCTCGGCAAGCGCGCCCCCGTCTTCGAGTGAGGGCCTGACCGTCGCCGCGAGCGAGCCCGGTCGTGGGCCACTAGGGTGGGGTGCCATGTTCTCCGCGCCCGGCTTCGCACGCGGGTGGGTCCCGGCGCGGTCGCCTCGTCGGCCGGGCGACGGGCACGAAGACCGCGGCGACGGACCCCCGGACCGCAACGATCGCGGGAGTGCTCCTCTCGGCGCCGTTGCGCAGGTCGCCTCGTCCGGCACCCGATACCGGCCGAGGGAGGTGGCCCCGGACGGCTCGCCCGCCGCGGACCACGCTGGATCGGCGCCCGCGCTGCGCGTCGTTTCCACCGGTCTGCGCACGGTGATCCGTCGTCCCGTTCTACTGGTGGCGGTGCTGCTGATCCTCGCGCAGCTCGGGCTGCGCGGCTGGGTGGCCGGGCGCGGCTACTTCTACTGGGACGACCTCATTCTGGTGGGCCGCGCCGACCGCTATCCGCTCTGGTCCGCCGATCTGCTGCTCTACGACCACGACGGCCATTTCATGCCGCTGGCCTTCGCGACCGCGTGGGTGGTGACCCGGATCGCGCCGCTGCAGTGGGCCGGGCCGATGGTGACCATGGTGCTGCTGCAGCTCGCGGCCTCGGTCGCGGTGCTGCGCATGCTGCTGGTGCTCCTTCCACGGCGATCCGGTGCCCTGCGCTGGGCGGTGCTGATTCCGTTGATCGGCTATCTGTCCAGTCCCCTGACCCTTCCGGCATTCGCCTGGTGGGCGGCCTCACTCAACGCGCTGCCGCTGCAGTTCGCGCTGGCCTGGGTGATCGCGGATGCGGTGCTGCTGGTGCGCACGGGACGCGGGCGCTATGCGATCTCCGGTCTGCTGGTGCTGATCGTGGGACTGTTGTTCTTCGAGAAAGCAGTGGTGGTGCCGTTCGTCGCCTTCGCCGTCGCGGTGCTGGAGCGCTATATCGTCGGCGCCCGCACCGTCGATGCCGCGCATACCGATGAGGCCGAGCCGACGGGTGATCATGCCGACCCGAGTGCCTGGGCGGCGGTTCGCGACGTGGCGCGCGCCGGAGCGGCGCTGTGGGCCGGTTCGGCGTTGATTCTCGCGGGCTGGGTCGCGGCCTATCTCACCGTCGCCGACCACATCGCGGTGGACACCAGCCTGGCCGGGGCGCGGCGACTGCTCCACAGCGCCATCTCCTTGGGGATCGTCCCGACCCTGCTCGGCGGGCCGTGGGTATGGGCGCGCTGGCTGCCGTCGACACCGTGGGCCACGCCCCCGGGGTGGACCGTCGTGCTCGCCTGGCTGATCCTCGCCGCGGTGGTTCTGGTGACGCTGCGACTGCGCCGCCGCGTGCTACCGGTGTGGGTCCTGGTCGCGGGATACGTTCTGGTCGTTCAGCTTCCGATCGTGCTGATCCGCGGCGGGCCGAACACCGCCGCCGAACTCATGCAGTCGCTGCGCTACCTGGCCGATGTCGCCGTGGTGCTGGCGGCGGCGATCGCGCTGCTGCTTGCCGCCCGTCCCCGCCGCCCTCGTTCGGAGAGTCGCGTGGCCGGACCGCGGGTCGCGGCGATCGGGCTGACCGCGGCGTTCGTGGTCAGCAGCGTGTGCACGACCGTATCGTTCGCCCGGTCGTGGGAGATCTCGCCGACGCGCACCTACCTCACGAATGCCCATGCCGCACTGGCGGATCGCCACGGCGCCCCGCTGCTGGAGCAGGAGGTGCCGTGGGGGGTGCTGACGCCGATGACCTATCCGCAGAATCTCATCGCGCAGGTGCTCGGGCCGATCGCCGGCCCCGGGGCGTTCGGTGTCGCCACGCCGCAGCTGCGGATGCTCACCGACGACGGGACGCTGGTAGACGCGTCGGTGTGGTGGAACCGCCGGATTCTGGCGGGCCCCGAACCCGGCTGCGGATATCGCGTCGACGGCGCCGAGCCGGTGGCCCTGTGGCTCGACGGGCCGATGCTGGACCACGGCTGGACCGCGCAGATCAACTATTTCGCCAACCGCGACGGCCGGATCACCGTGGCTCTCGAGCACGGCGACGTCGTGGTGGCGCCGGTGCGAGCAGGTGTGCACACCGTCTTCGTCCATCTCGTCGGCGGCGGCGAGATCGTGCGAATCGGCTCGCGCACAACGGGTTTGAACGTGTGCATCGGGGTGGGACCGGTGGGCGTGGCGGCATTCGGCCGCTGACTGCCATAGCCGTGGAGCATCGGTCCCCCTATGCTCGGACGCATGCAGTTCCAGGCGATGGTTGCGCATGAGACCGACGACGGCGTGGTACTGGCCCGCGAGGAGGTGGGCGAGGATTTCCTCGGGCCGGGCACGGTGACGATCAAGGTGCACTATTCGAGTGCGAACTTCAAGGACGGGCTGGCCATCACCCCGCGCGGCGGTGTGGTGCGCAAGTACCCGATCATTCCCGGTATCGACCTGACCGGCGAGGTGGTCGCCTCCGAGGACGCCGCCTTCACGGTGGGTGATCTCGTGATCGCGCACGGGTACGAGATCGGCGTCGCGCACAACGGCGGCTTCGCCGAATACGCGCGCGTGCCGGCCGAATGGGTGGTCAAGCTGGAGGGGCTGAGCCCGCGCGAGGCAGCGGCCCTCGGCACCGCGGGATTCACCGCGGCCATGAGTGTGCAGGCACTGCTCGATCGCGGCCTGAATCCCGGTGACGGGCCGGTGCTGGTGACCGGCGCGACCGGCGGCGTCGGCAGTGTCGCGGTGGATATCCTGTCCGGCCTCGGCTACGAGGTCACCGCCTCCACCGGGAAGACCGATGTCGGCGAGCTGCTGTCCACCCTCGGCGCGGCCGCGGTGATCGGCCGTCTGCCCGAGGATCCGGATGCCAAGCCTCGTCCGCTGGGTAAGGCGCAGTGGGCCGGCGCGGTCGACAGCGTCGGCGGAAAATCGCTGGCCCACATCCTCAGTACCGTCCGCTACGGCGGGTCGGTGGCGGTCAGCGGGCTGACCGGTGGGACCGAACTTCCCACCACCGTCATGCCGTTCATCCTGCGCGGGGTCAGTCTCCTCGGCATCGATTCGGTGAACTTCCCGATCGAGCAGCGGCGCGCGCTGTGGGCCCGGCTCGGCAAGGACCTGAAGCCACGGCATCTGTCGACGCTGGAGCATGTCGCGCCGATCACCGAGGCGGAAGCGGTACTGCACGCCATTCGCAGCGGTCACCACTCCGGGCGCACCGTCCTCGCTGTGGCCGGCGAATTCTGATCGAGCGGGCGGGCGTCCGGATCGGACGTCCGCCGCTCGCTCGCCTCAGTTTTGTACTGATCTATCCAAAATGTGTTAGCGTGAGCACATGGCACGACCCAAGCAGTTCGACGAGCCGGGCGCGGTGGAAGCGGCCATGCGAGCCTTCTGGAGCGCCGGTTACGAGGGCACGTCCACTCAGGACCTCTGCGCGGCCACCGGTTTGGGCCGCTCGAGTATCTACAACACCTTCACCAGTAAGCACAATCTGTTCGAGCGGGCACTGCGGCGGTACATGGAGACCAAGAACGCCGACACGTTCGCCTTGCTCGACGGTCCCGGATCGGTGCGCGACAAGATCGAGGCGCTGCTGTGGCGGGTGGTGGATGCGCCCGACGACGATCCACTGGGATGTCTGGTCGTGAATACGACGGTGGAGATGGGCCCCCGTGACCCGGAGGTCGCCGCGATGCTGCGTGCCGACCTCGACCGTCGGATGTCCGCCCTGGTCGGCGTGATTCGCGCCGGACAGTCGTCGGGTGAGATCGATGGGCGAGCCGATCCGTCCGATCTGGCCCAATTCGTCGTCGCCACCATCGGCGGTATGCGAGTCGCGGCGCGCGGCGGCGCCTCCCGGGAAACGTTGGCCGGTATCGCCGAAGTCGCCCTGCGCTGTCTCTGATCGACCCACCGGCCCGGCCGTCACTCGCGTTCACGCACGCCTTCGTTTTGAACTGAATGATCCAAAATCGGAAGGAAACGAAATGCCCTCGGCGGTATACATAGTCGGCCTGGCGATCTTCGCGCAGGGCACGTCCGAGATGATGCTGTCCGGCCTGCTCACGGGAATGGCCGCCGATCTCGGCGTGACCGTTCCGCAGGCCGGACTGCTGATCTCGGCCTTCGCCGTCGGCATGCTGGTGGGCGCGCCGATTCTGGCCGTCGTCACGGCGCGCTGGTCGCGGCGAACCGCGCTACTCGCGTTTCTCGCCGTCTTCGTCGCCACCCACGTCGTCGCGGCGCTGACCTCCGACTACGGCGTCCTTGTCGGCACGCGCGTCGTCGGCGCCTTCGTCTACGCGGGTTTCTGGTCGGTGGCCTCGGCAACGGCGGTCGGGATGGTGCCGCCGACGGCTCGTGGGCGTGCGATGAGCGTCGTCGCGGGCGGGCTCACCATCGCGACCATCCTCGGACTACCGGCGGGCACCTTCATCGGTCAGCATCTGGGCTGGCGGGCGGCGTTCTGGACCGTGGCGGCCGCATGTGCGCTGGTGATGGTCGCGGTGGCGATCGCGGTGCCCGAACAACGCGCCGAGCAGGTACCGCCGGTGCGAAAGGAATTGCGCGCCTTGACAACCCGACCGGTGGCACTGCTGTACGGCACCACCGTGACGGCCACCGCCGCGCTGCTGGTCACCTTCGGCTACCTCGGCGCGCTGCTCACCGAGACGACCGGGATCGGCGAGAACTGGGTACCGGTGGTGCTGGGGATCTACGGGCTCGGCTCCTTCGCCGGCATCGCGATCGGCGGACGCACCGCGGATGCCCATCCACTCCGCAGCCTCACCGTCGGCATCTCGGGCCTGGTCCTGGCCTCCGCGGTGCTGGCGCTCACCGCGCACTACTGGCCGGCGGTCGCCGTGGCGTCGTTCCTGCTGGGCGCCTTCGGCTTCGGTACCAATCCGGTGTTGAACAGCCGGGTCTTCACCCTCGCGCCGGCCGCCGGAACACTCGGCGCGGCGGGCAATGTGATGGCGTTCAACGTCGGCATCACGCTCGGCCCCTGGCTGGGCGGACTCGCCATCGGCGCCGGCGCGGACTACTCGGCGGTGGCCTGGATCGGCGCGGGGCTGGGCGTGCTCGCGCTGGGCCTGGTCGGGCTGAGCCGGACCGCGGGCGGAGGTGCGAACCGCACCTCCGCGCTGATCCCTTATGCCGCAGCAACTTCCGTATCGTCGGCGAACTGGGTGCGGTAGAGCTCGGCGTATCTTCCCTCTTCGGCGAGCAGTTGCGCATGACTGCCCCGCTCGACGATCCGCCCGTCCTCGATCACCAGGATCTCGTCCGCATTCCGGATGGTCGACAGCCGGTGCGCGATGACCAGGGCGGTCCGCCCTTCCAGCGCCTCGGTCAGGGCCTCCTGCACCGCGGCCTCGGAGGTGGAATCCAGGGAGGCGGTGGCCTCGTCGAGGATGACGACCCGCGGCTGTTTGAGCAGCAGCCGGGCGATGGTCAACCGCTGGCGTTCGCCGCCGGACAACCGGTATCCGCGTTCGCCGACCACGGTGTCCAAACCGTCGGGCAGCGCGTCGATCACCGCGCGCAACCGTGCCCGCTCCAGTGCATCCCACAACTCCGCCTCGCTCGCCTCGGGCCGGGCGAGCAACAGATTGGCGCGAATGCTGTCGTGGAACAGGTGGCCGTCCTGGGTGACGAGTCCGACCGTGTCCTGAATCGAGCGCGTGCTCAGCTCCCGCACGTCGACACCGTTGAGCTTCACCGCGCCGTCGTCCACGTCGTAGAGCCGCGAAACCAGTTGCGCGATGGTCGATTTGCCCGCGCCCGAGGATCCGACCAGGGCGATCATCCGCCCCGGCTCGGCATGCAGCGAAATATCGTGCAGCACCTCGCTGCCGCCGCGATGGTCGAGCGTCGAGACATCCTCCAGCGACGCCAGCGAGACCTTGTCGGCCGACGGATAACCGAAACGCACGCGGTCGAATTCGACCGACACCGGTCCCGCCGGAACCGCCACCGCATTCGGCGCATCCTGGATCAGCGGCTTCAGATCGAGAATTTCGAAGACCCGCTCGAAGCTCACCAGCGCCGACATGATGTCCACCCGAGCGCTGGCCAGCGCCGTCAGCGGGGTGTAGAGCCGGGTCAGCAGCAGCGAGAGCGCGACCACCGCACCGGCATCGAGCTGTCCGCGCAGGGCGTACCAGCCGCCGAGGCCGTAGACCAATGCCACGGCGAGCGCGGATACCAGCGTCAACGCGGTGACGAACACCGTCTGCAGCATCGCCGTCCGCACGCCGATATCGCGTACCCGCCCGGCGCGCACCGCGAATTCCGCGGACTCCTGATCCGGGCGTCCGAACAGTTTCACCAGCGTCGCGCCGGGAGCCGAGAACCGCTCGGTCATCTGGGTGCTCATCGAGGCGTTGAGCTGGGCGGCCTCGCGCTGGATGCTCGCGATCCGGGTGCCCATCTTGCGGGCGGGGAACATGAACAGCGGCAACAGGATCAGTGCCAGCAGGGTGATCTGCCAGGACAGCCGCACCATCACCACCACGGTCAACAGCAGCGTCACGATGTTGGTGACCACGCCGGACAGGGTCGTGCTGAACGCCCGCTGGGCGCCGATCACGTCGTTGTTGAGCCGGCTGACCAGCGCCCCCGTGCGGGTGCGGGTGAAGAAGGCGACGGGCATCTTCTGCACGTGGTCGAACACCGCGGTGCGCAGATCGAGAATCAACCCCTCCCCGATCCGCGCGGACAGCCACCTGATCACGATGCCCAGGCCCGCGTCCAGCACGGCCACCAGTGCGATCACCGCCGCGAGGGTGAGGACCGAGCGCGGCGCGGCATGGCCCACGATGTCGTTGACCACTCGCCCGGCCAGCACCGGGTTGGCCACCGTGAGCAATGCCGACGCGACGCTGAAGACCAGGAAGCCGATGAGCTGAGCTCGATGCGGGCGCGCGAATCGCAGAATGCGCGCGGCCGTCTCCCGGCGCAGACCACGCCGCTGCTGAGGTGCGTGCGCCTGCCGGTACAGCTGACTCCACGCTACCGATTCGATGCTCATCCGCATCTCCTTCCGCTGCCGGATTCATTGAACTCCGGGCCACCGACATTAAGACCTCAACAAAGGTTGAGAGCAAGTAGTCCCGGTTCGCCACGGGCGAAACGCGCCGGGCGACGGGCGCTGCGGCGCTGCGCTCGGCCGCGGTCCGTCCGCCTCCTAAGGTCGACATCATGTCGTCGAACCACAGCATGCGAGCGATCCAGTACGAGCGAGTGGGTGGACCCGAGGTGCTGACGCAGGTGGAGGTGCCGATTCCGGACCCGGCCGGAGAGCAGGTGCGGGTGGCGATCCGGGCCGCCGGCGTCAATCCGGCCGATTGGAAGATGCGCGCCGGCCTGATGCCCGGTCCGCCCGGATTCCCGCGCCGCGCCGGATTCGAGATCGCGGGTGTGGTCGACGCCGCCGGCCCCGACGCCCGGTTCCGGCCGGGTGACGAAGTGCTGGGCTGGGCACAGGGTGGCGGCTACGCGGAGTACGCGCTGGGCACCCAGCTCGTCGCCAAACCGGCGGAGCTGTCCTTCCCCGAGGCCGCGGCGATCCCGGTCGCCGCCAATACGGCCGGTACCGGACTGGACGAACTGGCCGTGAAATCGGGCGAGACGGTGGTGGTGAACGGCGCCTCGGGCGCGGTCGGCGCGTTCGTGGTGCAGCTGGCCCGGGCGCGCGGGGCCACGGTCGTCGGCACCGCCTCGGCCGCCAATCAGGAGGTCGTGCGCACGCTGGGTGCGGTGCCGACCACCTACGGTCCCGGCGTCGCCGACCGCGTGCGCGAGCTGGCCCCGCGCGGGGTCGACGCGGTCTACGACTGTGCCGGTCACGGATTCCTGGACGCCGCAATCGAATTGCGGGGCGGAACCGATCGGATCATCACCATCGCCGACGGCGCCGCCGCCGACAAGGGCGTCACCTTCTTCGCTCGCACCGGCGGCCCCGCCCTCGACATCGTGGCCCGCGTCGCGCAGCTCGTCGCCGCGGGGGAATTCCGCCTGCCCGGCGCCGCACGGACGTACCCGCTGTCCGAGGCCGCCGCCGCCCAGCGCGACAGCGAAACCGGCCACGGACTCGGCAAAATCGTCCTGCTCCCGTAGCCGCTCCGGAGAACTTCGCGTTCTACGCTGGCGATATGACCGACTCCTGGGTGCGGGCTTTGCGCGACCGGATCGACGGCGAGGTCGACGACGATGCCCGACGCCGCGCGGAGTATTCCTCGGACGCCTCGAACTACCGCGTCCTCCCGGCGGCGGTGATCTACCCGCGCGGGGACGAGGATGTGGCCACGGCCGTGCGGTTCGCCCGCGAGGAAGGCAGGCCGATCACCGCGCGCGGTGGCGGAACCTCCGTGGCGGGCAATGCGATCGGGCCCGGACTGGTCCTCGACTTCAGCCGGTACATGAACGCCGTACTGTCGATAGACGCCGACCGTCGCTGCGCCCGGGTGCAGCCGGGGGTCGTGCTGTCCGGCCTGCAACAGGCCGCCGGCCGGCACGGCCTGCGACTGGGCCCCGACCCGTCGACGCAGAACCGCTGCACGCTCGGCGGCATGATCGGTAACAATGCCTGCGGCCCCCGCGCGGTGGCCTGGGGACGCACCTCCGATACCGTGCGTGAGCTGCGCATTTTCGACGGCACCGGCGCCGAGCGCGGCCTGGGCACCGATCTGTCGGTGGTGGCGGGGCTGGCCGAGTTCACCCGCCGCAATCTGGCGACGCTGCGCACCGAGTTGGGCCGGTTCGACCGGCAGGCCTCGGGATACGGACTGCAGTACCTGACTCCCGAACGCGGCGCGTCGATCGCCAAGGCATTCGTCGGGTCCGAGGGCACCTGCGGCCTCGTGCTCGACGCGACCGTGGATCTGGTCCCGTTGCCGAGCGCGACCGCGGTCGCGGTCCTCGGATATCCCGATATGCCCGCCGCCGCCGACGACGTGAAAGCCGTCATGGCGGGCCGGCCGATCGCGGTCGAGGGCTTGGACGCCCGCCTGGTGGATGTCGTGCGCGCGCACGGACGCCCGGTACCCGAACTACCCGCCGGCGGCGCGTGGCTGTTCGTCGAATTCGCCGGGGACACCGCGGAATCCGCCTACGAGAGTGCGGCCGCGGTCACCACCGCCTGCGCCGCACTCGACACCCGGATCGTCACCGACTTGCGAACCGCGGCCCGGCTGTGGCGGATTCGCGCCGACGGCGCCGGCCTCGCCGGGCGCACACCCGCGGGCGAACCGGCCTGGCCGGGCTGGGAGGACGCCGCGGTCCCGCCCGAACGGCTCGGTGACTACCTTCGCGATTTCGATCGGCTGATGCGTGATCACCGGGTGGACGGCCTGCTGTACGGCCACATCGGTGACGGGTGCATCCACGTCCGGCTGGATCTCCCGATCGCCCGCGCGCCACAACGGTTCCGCGACTTCCTGTTCGACGCCACCGATCTGGTGGTGCGCTACGGCGGATCGGCCTCCGGTGAACACGGGGACGGCCGCGCCCGTTCGGAACTGCTGTCGCGCATGTACTCACCGGACGCCTTGCGTGTATTCGCCGAATTCAAAGGGCTTTTCGATCCGGACGCGATCCTGAACCCCGGCGTTCTGGTCCGCCCCGCGCCGGTCGACACCGGTCTGCGTCTGCCCGGGCTGCGCCCGGTTCCGGATGCGGGCGGTTTCGCATTCACCGCCGACGGCGATATCGGCACGGCGGTACACCGCTGCGTCGGGGTCGGAAAATGTCGCGCCGACACTCGCGCGACCGGCGGTTTCATGTGCCCGTCCTACCTCGCCACCGCGGACGAGAAGGACAGCACCAGGGGCCGGGCTCGCGTGCTGCAGGAGGTGGTCCGAGGCGCGCTCGACTGGCGCGACGAGGCGGTCGCGCAGTCGCTGGACCTGTGCCTGTCGTGCCGGGCCTGCTCCTCCGACTGCCCGGCCGGTGTCGATATGGCGACCTACAAATCCGAGACGCTGTATCGCGCGTACCGGGGACGGCCGCGCCCGATCGACCACTATGTGCTCGGCCGGTTGCCGCAGTGGCTGGCGGTGGGCACCAGGATGCCCCGAACCGTGAACGCGCTCACCGGCATTCGATGGTTACGGCGCGCGGGTATGCGCGTGGCCGGAATGGATCCGCGGCGTCCCGCGCCGCGACTGGCGCCGCGCTCGTTCCGCAGCCGGTGGGCGGACCGCGGAAGCGACCGGCATCCGGACGGCCCGGTGGCGATGCTGTGGATCGACAGCTTCACCGATGCCTTCGCGCCGGAAATCGGCTGGGCCGCAGTGGAACTCGTGGAATCGGCCGGATACCGGGTCCGCATCCCGGAGCGCCGGGTGTGCTGTGGCCTCACCTGGATCAGCACCGGCCAGCTCGACGGGGCGCGGCAGCGATTGCGAGCCGCCCTGGACGCACTCGACGACCACGTTCGACAGGGCGGCCCGGTGATCGGCCTGGAGCCCTCGTGCACGGCGGCGCTGCGAGCGGATCTCCCGCAGTTGCTACCCGACGATCCGCGCGCGGCGAGTACCGCCCGGGCCGTGCGCACCCTCGCCGAATTCCTGACGGAGCAACCGGATTGGCAGCCACCGGACCGATCGGGCGAGTCGGTGGTGCTGCAGCCGCATTGTCATCAGCATGCCGTGACAGGGTTCGACGCCGATCGGCGGCTATTGCGGCGAACGGGGGCCGAGATCACCGAAATCAGTGGATGCTGTGGACTTGCCGGGAACTTCGGAATGCAATCCGGACATTACGAGATTTCCGTCGCGGTAGCGGAGGGTGGATTACTCCCGGCATTACAGGCGGCCGATCCGGAGACCGCCTTCCTGGCGGACGGATTCTCGTGCCGCACCCAGGCCGATCACCTGGCCGGGCGCCGGGGCCGTCACCTCGCGCAATATCTGACTGATCGATGATTCAGATGGCGGGAGGTCGCACCGGTGATTCACCGCGCACGCCCGCCGCGCCGAGTGGCGGCGGGCGCGGGCGGTGCCGGGTCAGCTACCGAACGGCAGGGTGCCCGGAGGGATCTGGTAGCCCGAGCTACCGGCGGATACTCCGCCCCACGCGTTGAGCAGCCAATTCAGAATGTTGGTAAGCATGGACACCTCCGTTGTGGCATTGCCGAATGATTGCTGTTGAACCATTCTTCGGCGAAATCGGCGCGCTTAATCGTATCGTTACATGCTCGCCCGACTCCGTGACCCGCGCCATAGGAATACCTGGGAGTTTCCTCGAGACGCGGCTGCCGGCGGCAGGTTCGGCCCCGACCCCGCGGGTCCCGCCCGGTCGGCCTCGGGCACGGCGCACAATGAGTCGGTGCGAGGACGAAGCAGGCCGATGATCGACTCCCCCCGATCCGGGGTGATCGCCGCCCGGCACAGTCCCTCCCGCACGACCCACGACCCCACTCGCGCCGAGAGCGACGGAGCGGCCCGCACCGTCACCACATCGCGGCCGATAGCCCTCGCGCATACTCTCGCCCCGCTGCGCCGGGGTCAGGGCGACCCGTGCCACCGCGTCACTCCCGACGGCGCCCACTGGCGAGCGTCGCGCATGGCCAGCGGCCCGGTGACCTATCGCCTCGTCCAGTCCGAATCGAATGTCGTGGCGGCACGGGCCTGGGGTCCGGGTGCGGCGGAATTCCTCGAGCACCTGCCCCGCATGCTGTGCGTCGACGAGGAGCTCGACGACTTCGCCCCCGAACACCCCCGCATCGCCGAGGCGCACCGGCGTCATCCCGGCCTGCACATGCTCCGCACCGGACTCGTCTTCGAGGCCTTGGTGCCGGCCGTGCTCGAGCAGCGGGTGCACACCGTCACCGCTCGCGGCTCGTATCGAAAGCTGGTGTGGCAGTACGGCGAGCCGGCGCCCGGACCCACGCCCGCGCCGATGCGGGTGCCGCCGTCGGCGCAGACCTGGCGCTACATCCCCTCCTGGGTCTATCACCGCGCCAACGTCGATCCGCAGCGTTCGCGCACGATCGTCACCGCCGCCCGGATGGCCGAGAAGCTGGAGGCCGCCGCGACGATGACGCCGCAGCAGGCCGCCGAGCGGCTGTGCACCGTGCCGGGGATCGGAGTGTGGACGGCCGCGGAGATCGCGCAGCGAGCCCTGGGTGACGCCGATGCGCTGTCGGTCGGTGATTTCCATCTGGCCGCGATCGTCGGCTGGACGCTGGTGGGCCGCCCGCTCGACGACGAGGGCATGGTCGACTACCTCGAACCGCTACGCCCGCACCGCTATCGGGCGATCCGGCTGCTGGAGATATCGGGGCAGGCGCGCAAGCCGGCGTTCGGCCCGCGGACTCCGCTGGTCGACCACAGCCGGATCTGAGCGGATCAGCGCTGCGCCGTGGCCTGTGCGGCGGTCTGGGCGCGACGCAACGCCTCGGATACCGGAATGCGGCCGAGGAACATCTCGTCGAAGATCGGGTCGATCGCCTGCAGTGCGGCCGCGAAACCCGGTCCGCCACCCGAAGCGATCCGCGGCCCGCGCAGCACATCGAAGAACGGCGACACGTCGATGCCCCGGTCCGCCCAATACTCCCGATACAGCCGCTGATCGGCCACCACGGCCGGAATGGTCTGCCCACCGGCGGCCAGATACCGGTTGCCGGCGGGGCTACCGAGCCAGGCCAGCACCCGCCGCACCGCATCGGGGTGGGCGGTGCGGGCATCGGCGGCGATGCCGATCGCGTTGTCGGTACTCACCCGGCCTGCGGGCCCGGCCGGAATCATCGCGATCCCCCAGCCGAAGCGAGCCTGCTGCGCGATCTGCGCCAGATTGAAACTTCCGGATTGGAACAACGCCAGCTTGCCCTGCAGGAAGGCGTTTTTCGCGAAATCACTGCCGCTGCGGGTATCCGCCGCCGGAGGGGTGAGCCCCGCCCGCACCAGCCCCACGAGATATCCGAAGGCATCCACACCCTGTGGACTGTCGAAGACGTACCGATCCCCGTCCTGGAACTGCCCGCCCGCCGATCCCAGATACGGCAGCGAGAGCGACTGGAAATCGTTGGCGGCGTTGTAAGCCCAGGGCGCCGCCGCGGCGATCCGGCGCACAAGCGGCTCGAAGGTATCCGGCCCGTGGGGATTCCAGCTCGCGCGTGCCAATTCCGCGGGGTCGACTCCGGCCGCGCTCAACAGATCGCGGTTGTAGTAGACCGCCGTACCGCCGTCCACGAATTGCGGTACCGCCCAGAGCTTTCCGTTGCGTGTGTACTGCTCCACCGCACCCGGATCCCACTGCCGCACCGCCTCGGGGCCCAGCATCGCGCCGATATCGGCGAGTCGGCCGGCATCGGCGTAATCGGTGTACAGATTCGTCCAGAACAGGTCGTCCACCGTTGCGCCCGCCACGTCGAGACGCAATTTCTGCTGGTAGGACGCCCACGGCACCACCGTGATCCGCACCTCGACATCCGGTTCGGCGCGCTGGAATTCGTCGAGTGCGGCGCGATAGGCGGGTACGAAACTCGCATCCCAGATCCGCAGCCGGATCACCGTGCGACCCGACCCGCCCGTACTGTCGTGGCCCAGCCACAGCGCCGCGGTCACCAGCAGCACCACGCCGAGTACGACGGCCGGCACGCTCAGCGTCGAGGTCTTCACGGCTCTCATTTCAGGCCCGTCCAAGTGATGGACCGCAGCACCTGCCGTTGGAAGATCACGAAGAGCACCAGCAGCGGCACGATCGCCAGCGTCGTCGCCGCCATGACCAGCGTCCACTGCTCGTTGTAGCGGGTCTGCAGATCGGCGGTGGCCACCGTGAGCACCTGCCAGCGGCCCGAGCCGGCGACCAGCGGCCACAGGAAGCTGTTCCACTGCGTCACCACGGTGATCACCGCGAGCGTCGCCAGAATGGGACGGCTCATCGGCACCACGACGTGCACGATCACGTCGAGGGTGTTCGCGCCGTCCAGCCGCGCCGCGCCGATCAACTCGCGCGGAATGCCCCGGAAATACTGGCGCAGTAAGAAGATCGCATACGGCGAGCCGAAGACGAACGGCAGCACCAGCGCCCAGAACGTGTTCAGCCAACCCAGATGCGCGAACATCAGATACAGCGGAATCAAGGTGACGATCGGCGGCACCATCATGGTCGCCAGGTAGATCCAGAACAGCAGGTCGCGACCGCGGAACTCGGTGCAGCCGAACGCATATGCGGCGGCGATCGAGGTGATCAATTGCCCGACGGTGATGAACGCGGTCATCAACGCCGTCACCAGCACCGCGCGGCCGAACCCCTGGTCGAACGCCGCGCGGAAGTTGTCCCAGGTCATCGGATCCGGCAGTGCGAGCGGAGATTCCGACGCGAACTGCCCCGGCGTCTTCACGGCCGTGAACGCGCCCAGCACCAGCGGCGCCACCGTGCACACCGCGCCCGCCAGCAGTAGCAGGTAGGCGAGGACCGATCGCGCACCCGCCGAACGGCGATGCCGGACATCAGAATTCATAGCCGGTCCTGGTGCGGAAGTAACGATGCTGGAGCACGGTGATCGCCAGCATGATCCCGAAGACCACGATCGCCATGACCGCGGCCCGTCCGGGCCGCGCGGCGTCGAACGCTTCCGAAAAGATCTGCATCGCCACCACATTCGTGCGATCGCCCGGACCGCCCTTGGTCAGGGCATACACGGTGTCGAAGGTCTGGAACGCGGTGATGGTCCCGGTTACCAGGACGAAGAACAGGGTAGGTCGCAGCAGCGGCAGTGTCAGCCAGCGAATCCGCCGCCAGCCGGTGGCCCCGTCCAGCGCCCCCGCCTCGTGGATCTCCGGAGGTATCGCCCGCAGCCCCGCGACGAAGAACAGGGCCACATAGCCGAAGTTCGACCAGATGCTCACCGCCGCAACCGAAGGCAGGGCCAGCGCCGGATCGGCCAGCCATTCGATCCGCCGGCCCAGCAGTGCGTTGAGCGCCCCGTCGGTGGGTGCGAACAGCCAGCGCCAGATCACGCCCACCGCCACCGGCGCGCACATCCAGGGCAGCGCGAACAGCACCCGGAACGCGCCACCGGCACGGCGGCGCACCAGCAGCGCGGCCACCGCGAATCCGAGGACGGTCTGCAGCGGCACCACGAGCAGGGTGAGCGCGGCCGTGTACTGCCCCTTGAACACCGCCGGGATGTACTCGAACATGAAGCGCTTGCCCTCGGTGTTCTTGAGCACGCCACCGTCACCGCGCACACCCTCGGTGACCAGAATGCCCTTCACACTCGGCGGCCAGACCATGCCGGTCGGATGGAACTGCAGGAATTCCATATTGATCAGCGAGGCGCCGGCGCGCAGTGCGAGCGCGTGGCCGTCGCCGGTGTACTCCCACGAATTCGAGGTGACCTTGTAGGACTTGCCCACCCCGCCGGTGGCCAGTACGACCGCCGGAGTCTCGAACAGGACGAACCGCCCGGACTCCCGCCAGTACCCGAAGGCGCCGGAGATGGCGTCGCCGTCCTTGAGCAGATCGGTGATCGTGCATTCGGCGAACACCTTGATCCGTGCCTCGTAGTCGCCGGTCGCGGCATAGTCCTCCTGCTGCAGCGAGACGATCTTCTGCTGCATGGTGCGGATGATCTCGAGGCCGGTGCGGTCGCCGACGTGCGCGAGTCGGGGGTAGGTGTGCCCGCCGAAGTTGCGCTGACTGATCCGCCCGTCGGGCGTCCGGTCGAACAGCGCACCGTAGGTCTCGAGCTCCCACACCCGGTCGGGCGCTTCCTGGGCGTGCAGTTCGGCCATGCGCCAGTTGTTGAGGAATTTTCCGCCGCGCATGGTGTCGCGGAAATGCGTCTGCCAGTTGTCCTTCTCGTTGGCATTGCCCATCGAGGCGGCGCAACCGCCTTCGGCCATGACCGTATGGGCCTTGCCGAACAACGATTTACACACCACCGCCACCGACAGACCGTGTTCGCGCGCCTCGATCACCGCACGCAGGCCGGCGCCACCGGCACCGATCACGACGACGTCGTACTTGTGCCGTTCGACTTCAGGCATGAAACGAATTCTCCTGGGACACTGAGGAATTGGGCTCTATGGCGTTATCTGTCACCGGAATCAGCCGACGAAACGCGGATCGGAGATGGTCCCGCTGGCGACCAGCATGATGTAGAAGTCGGTGATCGCCAGGGTGGCCAGCGTGGTCCACGCCAGCTGCATGTGCCGTGTGTTCAACTTCGACACCTGCGTCCACATCCAGTAGCGCGCCGGATGGGCGGAGAAGTGTTTGAGACGGCCGCCGGTGATATGCCGGCAGGAGTGGCACGAGATCGTATATGCCCACAGCAGAACGACGTTCACCACCAAGACGATGTTGCCCAGGCCGAAGCCGAAGCCGCCGTCCTTGCCGTGGAACGCCATGACCGCGTCGTAGGTGTTGACCACCGATACGACGACCGCGACATAGAAGAAGTAGCGGTGCACGTTCTGGATGATCAGCGGAAGCCGCGTCTCACCGGTGTATTTGCCGTGCGGTTCGGCGACCGCGCAGGCCGGCGGCGAGAACCACACCGCGCGGTAGTAGGCCTTGCGGTAGTAGTAGCAGGTCAACCGGAACAGCAGAAGGAACGGCAGCACCAGGAAACCGAGCGGAATCCACATCGGCAGGTCGCCGACCCAGTGCCCGAAGTGGCTCGAACCTTCGACGCACGAGGTACTCACGCACGGTGAGTAGAACGGCGTCAGATAGTGGTAATCGGAGACCCAATATGCCGATCGCACAAAGGCTCTCACGGTTGCGTAGATGATGAATGCGGCCAGTCCGAGCACCGTGAGCAGTGGGGGGACCCACCATCGGTCGGTACGCAGAGTGCGTGTGGAAATGGCCGCCCGGCCTTTGCTGAAAACTCCCGTGCCCGCCTCGGGGGCGCGTGTCGGTGCTGCGCTCACTGCAAGCTGCCTCGCTGGTCTACCCCGTGGAACGTCATCGTTACCTCCGGCGTCGAATGTGATGCTGAGCACCATACGACAACCGGGCTATGACTCGAGGTCGGTCCAGGCAAGATCTATCGCCGCCCCGTCCTATGATTTGCGCCACATTTTCTGGGCGCTCGACGGCAGCGGTGCAACGAGTGAATGACGAGCTACTTCGGACCTTCTTCGCGAATACGGTGGGGTGGGAACCCACGGGCCGCAGCGCCGTCACGGCGGAATGGACAGCCGCCGCGACAGCCCGTGCTGCTGGTGAATGTTCGGTTACTTGGTGCGCGGCCGGGAATGGAAGCCGAGGCCTTCGTCCTGCGCGCCCATCCATGCCGCCTCGTCGGACTTGCTGTCCGGCACGTAGATGACCTCCTGTTGGCGGCGGCTGTCCACCTCGGGTGGTGGGGTGTGTTCGAACTCCTCGGCATCGATGGTGAGTCGTTCGAGATCGTTCTCCAGCCGGCGGACCGAATTGGCATCTCCGTAATGGGTGCGCAACGCGCCGACGCATTGCCGGAGCTGTCCGACTGCGAAGCGCAGTTCAGCGATCTCACTGCGTGTCATCGAAACCTCCTGGTGCTTCCGGGCCGATCACCGGCTCGGATCTCGCCCGAGGGCAAGATCAAACCTGTGACGGACCGCACATCGTGATCTACAACACATTACGTGATCATTTGCGTTCTGGCTCGTCGCCCAGGGAAAAAGATCTCGTCACCTGCGCGGGATCCGAGTCTCATCCGGCGGCCGGCAGGGTCGCCGTCACCGAGGGGGGCTCCACCTTGCCGAGAGGTGCGAGAACCGGAAGTACGGCCGTGACGGCCGGACGGCTCTCGGAGGTCCCGGCCGACGTCCCGAGCGCGCGGTCCACGAGTGCCGCGACGGCCACGGCCACTTCCTCCGCGCGTTCCAGGATCACGCTGTGCCCGGCGCCGTCGAGCCGGACCAGTTCCGAACGGCCGAGTTGCGCGGCGAGTACCACCGAATGCGCGAACGGAATCATGATGTCGGCCGATCCGCCGAGGACCAGGGCCGGAAGATCGGACAGCAGTCGCAGCGTCGGCGTCTCGTCGAAGCGGATGAGCGAATCGAGGAAGTAGGCCATGGTGGGCAGTGGGGTGTCGTTGAGCATCGCGGTGGCGAGGGCGGCCATGCGTGGATTCACCCGCCGCGAGCCGAAACTCGCTTCGCGCACCATCGGCTCGAAAACGCGGCGCCCCAATCGCTTCGAGACCTGTAGCGCCCGCGGCGCCCGCTGTACCGCGACCCGCAGTGACGTCACGGTGTGCCGGTTGAGCAATCGGCCCAGTCCCACCGCGGTGATACCGGCGGCCGCCCCGGCGATCAGCCCGACGCCGACCACCCGGGTGCCGATCGTGGCCGGGAACAGGCGAGCGTAGGCCAGGACCACCATCGCACCCATGGAATGGCCGACCAGCACCACCGGACCGGTCGGCGCGACCGCGCGCAGGACCGCGTCGAGATCGTGGCCCAGCTGGTCGATGGTGTAGGTCGCGGGATCGGCGCCGGCGGAATCGCCGTGACCGCGGTGGTCGTAGAACACCATCCGGGTGTCCGAGCCCCATTGCCGCAGCAGTTCATCCCGCAGGAACCACCAGGATTCGGTCCGCAGGCAGTGACCGTGGGCGAAGACCACCGTCACCGAGGCCGTGGCCGGGCCGAAGGTCCAGGCGGCCAGCGGGGTGCCGTCGTCGGCGCAGACGGTGACGCGGGTGGCGATCGTCGTGGACATGACGTCCTCCTGCAGAGTCCGTTCCTGCCCGGATGTCGTCATTGATTGCCGTCGCGTTAACCGCTCTAACCTGGTGTTATGCAGAAGTTGCACAATTGCTGCCGCTGGGACGCCGACGATCCGGCGGGGCCGGTGATCGGGAGAATCTTCGCGAATCTACCGACTTCTGTAGACAGGCGTAGAAACGGATCGAGAGCTTCCCGCCGCACTAGGACGGAATCTGGCCTATATCACCCATAGCGTGGCGTTCATGAGCGCAGAGATCCGCAACTTCCACATCGATATTCCGCAGTCCGACATCGATGATCTGCACGAACGCCTCGCCCGGACGCGGTGGGCGCCGCAATTGCCCGGCGCGGACGGCAGCCGGGGTGTCCCGGTGGCTCGGCTCCGCGAGCTGGCCGAGTACTGGCGCACCGAATACGACTGGCGGGCAGCGGAATCCCGGCTCGATCGGTTCCCGCAATACCGCACCGAGATCGACGGCCTCGATGTGCATTTCCTGCATGTGCGCTCGCCCGAACCCGAGGCGCTGCCCCTGGTCCTCAACCACGGCTGGCCCAACACCTTCGCCGAATTCGCCGATCTCGTCGATCTTCTCGTCGATCCCCGGGCGCACGGTGGCGATCCCGCGCGGGCCTTCCATGTGGTCGTACCGTCGGTGCCGGGATACGGATTCTCGGCGGCGCCTGCCGAAACCGGGTGGAGCACCGAGCGCGTCGGACGGATGTGGGTGGAGCTGATGCGCCGGCTCGGTTACGAGCGGTACGGCGTCCAGGGCGGAGATCTCGGCACCTACGTGGGCACCGCGATGGCCGAGGTGGCGCCCGACCGGGTGGCCGGGCTCTACATCACCGCCGGTCTGGGCTTTCCTACCGAGGCCGATCTGCCGATCCTGACCGACACGGAACGGGCCGGTTACCAGGCGATGATGGCGGCGGACTGGGTCAACGGCGTGGACCATCACGCTCTGCTGCGTGCGGCGCCACAGACCTTCTCGATCGGATGGAACGATTCACCCGCCGCCGCACTGGCCTGGATGGTGCAGAAGTACACCGACTTCAGCGCCGCCGGCTCGCTCGAGGCGGCGATCGACCGCGATGCGCTGCTGACCACCGTGAGCATCTACTGGTTCACCCAGAGTTTCGGCACCTCCGCGTGGTCGTATTACGACAGCACCGGCTTCGCCTGGCCCACCGGTTCGGCGCAGGTCCCGACCGGGGTGTACAGCGGTGCGCCGGGTATCCGGCGGCTCGCCGAGCGCACCGCGAAGATCGTGCACTGGCCCGAGGACAATCCGCCTGGGCACCATTTCATCGCGATGGATCAACCGCGGGCATATGCGGCGGACCTGCGCACCTTCTTCGGCAATCTCGGCTGAGCGACGTTTCATCGGGAAATCTAAGGCTCTCGATCACTGAAGCTAGACAGCCCTAGATTTCCCGATGGATCGCTACGCGTCGGCCGCCGCGCGCGTGGACGGCAGGAACGGGGTGAGCAGATTGTGCTCGGTGGACGGCCCGAATTCCCATTCCGCGATCCACGGGCCGGTGCCCTCGCTCGGGTCGAGCACGCCCGATTCCAGCCATTCGTAGCGGCCCTCGAGCACCTGCCGAGTCAGCGCATTGTCGGCGTCGTCGGTGTTGTCCCAGAGCGCGGCGAAGGCGGCCTCGACCCGCAACCGGGACTGGCGGCAGAAGGTATCGGCCAGTTCCGTCGCCGCGGCCGCGTCCCGGCTGTCTTCGGCGCGCATGGCCTGCGCCCGAACACAGGCCGCCGACATGGCGAACAGTTCCGCGCCGATATCCACGAGGCGGCCCAGGAACCCCTGCCGGTATTCGAGTTTCGCCTGCCAGCGCGCCATCGCGTACATCAGTTCGCGCGCCTGCTTGCGCGACATGCGCTCGACGAAACGCAGATGCGTTGCCAGCGGGCCGAATTCGGTATATCCGGCCGGGAGTGTGCCCCGGCCGACCGCCAACTGCGGGAACCACTTCGCGTAGAAGCCACTCGCCCCGACCGCTGCGGTGGCCTTGTCCTTCAACGCCGCATGACGGTCCACGAGTGCGCCCGCGGCGGCCATGTGCGCATCGGCCATCTCCCGGGCGATCAGCAGCCGCATGATCTCGCTGGAGCCTTCGAAGATCCGATTGATTCGCAGATCGCGCACCAGTTGTTCGGTCGGCACCGCCCGCTCACCCCGGCTGCGCAGGGAGGCGGCGGTCTCGTAGCCGCGCCCGCCGCGTATCTGCACCAGCTCGTCGGCGATGCGACAGCTCATCTCGGAGGCCCACAGTTTGGCCAGTGCGGCTTCGATGCGGATGTCGTTGCGCGCCTCGTCGCACATGGTCCCGGACAGCTCGAGCACCGCCTCCAGCGCGAAAGCGGTTGCGGCGACGAAGGATATCTTCGACGCGACCGCCGCGTGTTCACCGACCGGGCGGCCCCACTGCACGCGTGCCGCCGACCAGCCGCGGCTGATCTTGAGCGACCACTTCGCCGCCGCGGTGCACAGCGCGGGAATCGCCAACCGTCCGGCATTGAGCGTGGTCAGCGCGATCTTCAGGCCGTCGCCCTCGCGACCGATCAGATTGCGCGCCGGCACCCGGACCTTGTGCATGCGGGTGACACCGTTCTCGATCCCGTGCAGACCCATGAAGGCGTTGCGGCGCTCGACGGTGATGCCGGGGGTGTCGGCCTCCACCACGAAGGCGGATATCCCGCCGCGATGTCCGGGCCCCTTCGGCACCCGCGCCATCACCACCAGCAGTTCGGCGACCACACCGTTGGTCGTCCACAACTTCACTCCGTCGAGTTCGTAGGCCTCGCCGTCGGCGGTCGGGGTCGCGGTACTCGCCATCCGGGCGGGGTCGGATCCGACGTCCGGTTCGGTCAGCAGGAAGGCGCTGACCGCGCCCCGCGCGCATCGGGGCAGGAATTCGCGCTTCTGTTCCTCGGTGCCGGCCAACTTCAGCGGTTCCGGCACGCCGATCGACTGATGCGCCGACAGCAGCACGCCCAGGCTCGCGTGTACCGAGCCGACCAGCATCAGCGCCCGGTTGTAGCCGACCTGCGACAGGCCCTGCCCGCCGTATTCCGGCGGGATCTTGAGCCCGAAGCAGCCGAGTTCGGCCAGGCCGCGAACGTAGTCGTCGGGGATCTTCGATTCGGCCTCGATGACCGACCCGTCCAGCGTCTCGCAGAAGGCCCGCAGCCGTTCCAGGTAGGCCTCGGTCCGCGCCGCGTCGTCGGGAGCCGGCTGTGGATACGGATGGATCAGGTCGAGCCGGAACCGGCCGAGGAACATCTGCTTGGCGAACGACGGTTTGGCCCAGGTACTTTCGCGCGACTCCTCGACCAGTGCGCGGGCTTGCTCTTCGGTGGCGTGAACTTTCGCGGCTGTCGCCATGGAACCCTCCCTCGAAACGTGATCAGGATCACATTTGAGTGTAGAAGGCTTGGTTACCCGCCGGTAGGCCTCCGGCGAAATCGGCGGTCGAAGAATTACTGCACGCCGCGCAGGTACCGCCCGAAATGCGGCACCGTGAAGCCGATGGTGCCCCGCTCGGCGGAGTAGATCAGCCCCTTCTTGATGAGTCCGTCCCGGGCCGGAGACAGCGACGCGGGTTTGCGGCCCAGCTCCTGGGCGACCGCCGCGGTCGGCACCGGGCCGTCGTCGCCGGCCAGATCGGCCATCGCCCGCATGTACTCGCGCTCGGCCGGGGTTGCTCGTTCATAACGGGAGCCGAAGAACCCGACCGCCAACTCCTCCTCGGCCGCGGGAGCCGCCAGTTCCACATCCTCGGCGCCGATCGGGCTGCGGGCGGCCACATCCCACGTGGCCTTACCGTAAGCCTGGACGAAATAGGGGTACCCATCTGCCTTGTCGTACAAGGCTTTCAGGGCCTCCTCGGTGAACTCCACCGCCTCGCGCTCGGCGGGAGCGATCAGCGCGCGGTCCGCGGAATCGCGATCGAGTCGGTCGATGCGGTGGTAGCCGAAAAGGCGCTCGGAATAGCTCTTGGAGGCCGAGAGGACGGCCGGCAGATGTGGCAGGCCCGCGCCCACTACGATCAACGGCGCTGTCTCCTGGCTCAATTCGTGGCAGGCGCCGCAGATCGCGGAGATATCGGCCGGTCCCAGATCCTGCATCTCGTCGATGAACACGGCGATGCCTACGCCGATATCGCGGGCGAGCTGGGCGGCCTCCAGGAGCAACTCCACCAGATCGATCTCGATGTCACCGGAGTCCGCGCGCCCGGTGACGGCCGGGACGTCGATGCCGGGCTGCCAGCGTTCCCGCATCCCCTTGTCGGCGGTCGCGCGCAGGGCGAAGGCCTTGAGGATGCCCAGGAAATCGTCGACCATCTCGGGATTGCGGTGGGCGACCGCGATCTGGCGCACCGCCATATGCAGCGCCGATGCCAGCGGTCGCCGCAATTCCTGATCCGGGCGAGCCTCCAGTTTGCCGGTCCCCCAACCGCGCGAGCGGGCCGTGGACCGAAGTTGGTTGAGCAGCACGGTCTTTCCCACGCCGCGCAGTCCGGTGAGCATCACACTGCGTTCGGGGCGCCCGCGCGAGATACGTTCGAGCACGATGTCGAACGCGTCGAGCTGTTTGTCGCGCCCGGCGAGTTCGGGCGGGCGCTGGCCGGCGCCCGGGGCATACGGATTCCGCACGGGGTCCATGCCCCGACACCGTAGCGCGTTCGCACCGAAATCTCGGGATATATAGGGGATGTCCTAGATTGCGCTATCCGAGCGAATGGCAGTCGCTGTGCGGGGATGACCGGGCGCGAGGGGCTCTCTACGCTGGTGGCTGATCGAGGTCCGAAATGTCCGCAGGAGGGGTCATGTCCACCGATTCGGAAGATCAGCAGTCCGGCGATCGGCCGAACCCCACGGTGGCCGAGGTCGTCGGGTCCTGGGACGTGCCGGCCGGAGCGAGCGTCGCCCGGCAGATTCGCGACAACATCCTGCACGCGATCGCGCAGGGGTACGACGATCCGCAACTGGTGGCCGATCTGGCGGTCGGTCCGCTCGTGATCGCCCTGGGCCGGCTGGAAACAGAACTGGCGGACGCACGAGGACGCATCGCGGAACTCGAGCGCGCGGTCCGTCCGCGCGATGAGGCGTGAATCGGTCGCCGATGTAACGCCGCCGATGAAATGCCACGGATGTAACGCCCCGGCGACTCTTTCGATAACGAGGGCACAGCCGTGGATACCGTGCCGTGATCTCCATAGCAGATGGATTCGTCGGGCTGTAATCGGGGGTGGTCCTGGCGTTTTGGCGACACGCGGGCAGACACGCCGTCGTGTGGGGTGGACAACAACACCGAGCCGTCGTAATCTCTTCGTGACTTCGCGGAGTATGTCGCTTCATTAGAGGGGCGGCCCGCTGAGTCACCGCCTAATCAGCAGTCGAGTGGGCAGCTCGATCGCTGAACCGGGGACCCAGGTTACTGGGGTGAATCCTCTTCGGTCGCAAGGTCGATGGGGTAGGGCCGATCTTCCCGGTCCGAACCCGTCAGCTAACCCGGTCGGCGCGTGGGCAAGGAAGAAACAGGAGACTCAGCTCGGTGGGTAAACACAGTCTGCAACGGGAATCTCGGCTGCCGAATTCCGTCAAGGGTGCGCTGGTCTGCGGCGCAGTAGCGGCCACAACCGGTGCGATTCCGGCGATTCCGGCCATGGCGGCCACGATCAACGTTCCCGGCGTCGGCAACTTCGACGTTCCGCTGGGTTCGGAATTCGACCAGCAGGTCAGCCAGGCGAACCAGGTGCTCGCCGATCACGCGGATCAGATCAAGGGAGTTCAGCAGGCGCTGAGCTCGCAGGCGATCGCGCCCAGCATCCCCAACGCCGCGCAGAACCCGATGAGTGGCATGTTCGGCCAGTCGCAGCAGCAGCACGGTGTCGGCGACGTCGCTCTCGACGCTGCGCGCAGCAAGATCGGCGCCGACTATGTGTGGGGCGCCTCCGGTCCGGCGAACTTCGACTGCTCCGGTCTGGTGCAGTGGGCGTACAAGCAGGCCGGAATTCAGCTGCCGCGTACCAGCTTCGAACAGTCGCACGTCGGTAAGCCGGTTGCCTTCCAGGACCTGAAGCCGGGCGACCTGGTCATCCAGAACGGCGGCGGCCACGTGGCCATGTACGCCGGGGATGGCAAGATTCTCCAGGCGCCGCAGTCGGGTGAGACCGTCAGCTACGCGCATCTGGATCCCGACTCGATCGTCACCGCACGCCGCGTCGCCTAGTCGTTTTCGCTCGACAGCACGGCCCGGCGGTGACCCGCCGGGCCTACTGTGAGGAGCGAAACTGGAACAGGCACAACCAGCTACAGCTCGGGTCGACTCCTGGATCTGGGCTGTCCGGCTGTTCAAAACGCGATCCGCCGCAGCCACAGCGTGCCGCGGCGGTCATGTGCGTGTCAACGGCACGACGGTCAAACCCGCTCATCAGATCAAGCCCGGTGATGAGGTGCGGGTCCGCAATGCCGGGGTCGAACGCATCGTCGTCGTGGTCCGACCGGTCGTGAAACGCGTCGGCGCTTCGATTGCGACGCAATGCTATATCGACAAGAGCCCTCCGCCACCCGCACCGGAAATCGTCGCCGCGATGCCCAAGCGCGACCGCGGCGCCGGACGGCCCACCAAGCGCGAACGCCGCGAAACCGATCGGCTATTCGGCCGGGATTCGACCTGAGTTCGCGCGGAGGGCGCCCGCGTCGGTGCCGAATTCCTCGCTGAACTCCCCTGCCCGATAGCGAGTGCGGCATTCGCCCCGGCGCACCTTTCCGCTCGAGGTCTTCGGAATCGCGCCGCGCGGCAGCAACAGCACGTCCGCCGGTGCGATGCCGTGCACGGTCGCCACCGCGGCCCGGACCCGCCGGCCGATATCGCGCGCGGCGGCCGGTGGGCTCACCACCTCGGCGACGACCACGAGGTCCTCACGTTCACCGGTATCGACCCCGAACGCCGCGATATGCCCGGGGCGCAGTTCGGGAGCGGAGTCGGCGGCGGTGGCTTCGATATCGGCGGGGAAATGGTTGCGGCCGTCGATGACGATCGTGTCGCGCAGGCGGCCCGCGATGTAGAGCCCCCCGTCGTGGAGGAAACCGAGATCTCCGGTGCGCAGCCACGCTCCGGAACGTCCAGGGAGCACTGCGCCGAAAATGTCCGCGGTCCGCTCGCGCAGTCCCGCATATCCCGCGCCGACATTCGGACCCCGCACCCATATCTCACCGACGGCACCGTCGTCGCACGGTATGCCCGTCACGGGATCGACGATGCGCACGGTTTGCCCGGCGGGACGGCCGCAGTCGACCAGCGCGATACCGTCGTGCCGCGCGGACGCGACGGTCGCCCGGCCCGAGCTCAGGGCGGCGCGGTCGAAGTCGACGCATACCGGTTCCGCCTCCGGGCGCGAGATGGTCACCGGAAGGGTTGCCTCGGCCAGGCCGTATCCCGCGGTATGGGCCCGGTGACGGAATCCGTACGGGGCGAAGGTGCGAGTGAAGGCGTCCAGAGCGGTGGCGCGGATCGGTTCGGCCCCGTTGAGCAGCAGATCCAGCGAGGACAGATCGAGACCGTCGCGCTCCTCCGCCGTTGTGCCCGAAACGGCCAGTGCCAGACCGAAATTCGGGCTGGCGGTCGCGGCGGCGCGATAGTCGCTGCACGCGCGCAACCATCGGATCGGGCGTTTGGCGAAGTCGGCCGGTGGCATCGTGATCGCATGAACGCCCAGATACAGTGGCAGCGACAGGGCGAAAATCAGGCCCATATCGTGGAAGAACGGCAGCCAGGTGACCATCGGACGGTCGTCGGCCGGTGCCAGGGCCGTACGCAACTGATCGAGTGCCGCCGCGAGATTGGCGTGGGTGATGCACACCCCCGCAGGCGAAGTGGTGGAGCCGGAGGTGTACTGGAGGTAGGCGGGATGCGCGCCGGCCGGATCCACTCGGACGTCGCCGGTGCCGGCGTGCACATCCACCGTCAGGAGTTCGCCGTACGGCATGGCGTCGGCATCCGGACATTCGGGCGTGGCGGTCGGCAAGCGTGGCGAGACGAGGCTCAGACGCGGCTCGGCGTCGACGAGGATCGTCCGTAGCCGTTCGGCATTGCGGCGCATCGCTATCGGAAACAGCGGAACCGCGGTGCGGGCGCTGTAGAGGCAGGCGAGAAAGGCGACGACATAGTCGAGACCGTGCTCGCACAGGATCGCGACACGATCACCGGGCGATGTCCGCTCGCGAAGCTGCGAGGCCAATGTGCCTGCCGCACTGTGTAATTCGGATACCGTGACGGTGGCCGCCGTACGCCGACCGCCCGGGTACGACAGCGCGGTGAAGGCCGGATCGTCCGGTGTGTTCGTTGCTCGGTCCGCGACGGTCGCCGCCAAGCGGTTGATCATCGTCGTTCCTGGCGCGGCATTCGAAGCGCCAACGCGGCCGACAACGCCGTGACAGAGGGGTTGTCGAACAGCTCGGCGGTGGCGATCCGGATTTCCAGCCGGTGCTCCAGACGGCGTCGCAGATCTATGGCCAGCAGCGAGGACAGATTCAGTGTCGCGAAATCGGCTTCGGGATCGACGGATTCGACGTCGCGCGACAGTACGTTCGCAACTGTGGCGCGCACGATTCGCTGTACGTCCTCACCCGCGTCGGCAACTCGGGAAAGACGTCTGTCGGCCGCAGTGTTTGCCGAGCCCGGCGAGCGTTCACCCGGCAGATCGGCCCCGAGCGAACCCGCGGGAGCCAGCGCCTCGCGAAGTCTGGCCGCGACCGGTCCCGAGTCGTCGGTGGGCGTGTAGTCCAGCGCGAGCACCACCGCCTGCGGGCGGCCGAGAATCGCGGACAGCACGGACATGCCGCGAGCGGCATCGAAAGGGGTGATGCCGGCGGTCCGCAGATGTGCGGCGCCTCCGGCGGAGCGGGCGAGCCCGGCGTCCCAGCTGCCCCAGGCGATGCTGGTCACCGATCGGCCGGTGGCGGCGTGTGCCAGCGCATCCACTGCCGCATTGGCGGCGGCGTACGCGGCTTGTCCGGGTGCCCCGAACAGACCGGTGGCGGAGGAGAACAGGAGGGTGAAGTCGACCGGGTCGCTCGCCGTCAGTTCGAGCAGCGAGACGGCCGCAGTCGTTTTCGGTTCGAAGTGCACGGCCAGGGACTCGCCTGTCACGCGGTCGAATTCGGCGTCCTGCAGCACACCGGCGGCATGCACCAGACCTCGGATCGTCGATCCACACGCTCGGATGTCGTCGAGGGCGTTGGCCAGGTCCGCGCGATCGGCGACATCACAGCGCACGACCACCACGCGGTCCTCGGCGCCGTCGAGCAGCGGCGGCAGCGGCCGCGGACGCCGGGTCAGGACGACCACATCGCGTGCTCCCTGCTCGAGCAGCCACCGCACCGCGGCGGCCCCCAGCGCGCCGAGCCCGCCGGTGACCACATAGGTGCCGTCGGCGCAGATCGGGACCCCGGAGCCTGCTCCCCCGAGTCGCCGGAACCGCCGCATCAGCGTCCGCGCACCTTCCACGCGCATTTCCGCCGGCCCCCGCGAGTCGAGCACGAGGTCCCGCACGATATCGGCGCCCGACTCGTCGGACCAGATCAGGCGCACCGGTCGGCCGGATTCCAGCTGCAGGGTCCGGACCAGCGCGGCGACAGCATTGTGTTCGACGGATGCCGGATCCCGCAGCACCACGGTGAGGCTCGCCGTCGTTTCCGCGGCGATCACCTGCTGCAGGACCCGCAAGGCTCGCTCGAGTGCGGGGACGACCGGACTCGTGTCGGTTCCCGCGCCGAACGCGTCGTGCCGAGGCGCCGAGAGTGCTTCCGCCCAGACCAACACCACGGCCGTGGGCGCCGGTCCTTGTGCCGCCGCCAAGGCCGTCGACTCTCCGGGCTCGCGGGCGATCCGCTCGGCGGGGAGGTGGCGGTCCAGCGCGCGGGCGATCGACTTCGCGAGGCGCGATTCTCCGACGACCGACGCCCGCTCGACGGTCGGGTGCACCGCCCGCGCGGCGTCCGCGGAGAACGGCACAGCAATCCACTGCTCCTCGCGCAGTACGGAGTTCGCCCACTCCGGTGCCGTGGCGACCGTCGCGTCGTACTCGGCTGGTCCGCGCGCGGCGGTGCGCTCGAGAAGCAGGTTCATTCCCGATCCGGTGGCGACTCCGGAAACAACACCGGCACTTGCGCGTTCGCGCGGCGCATCGTCCGGTACCGCCGCGCGAGTCATCCGGGGCTGGGCGTACAGACCGTCATCGGTGGCAGCGTCGGGACGGTCGCCGTCGAAGTCGGCGTTTCCGGGCGGCCGGTAGACGACCGTGTGCCCGGACGGGTCTCTCGCCGCTTGCCGCGAGCCGAAAGCCTTGTCCGCGAATGCTATCCACACGCCGATCAGTGCCACTGCCGGGGCATCGTCCTGGTCCACCGCGATGACGTCGCACAACAGCCCGCCCGGTTCGTGCCCGCGCACGAACGCGTGCGCCTCGGTCAGCAGTACACGGGGGGCATCGGAAAGCCATACCGACCCGATGGCTACCGGAACCGCCGGCCCGTCCGCGGGCAGGATTTCCCGGCCGGCGGCGGCGATCAGCTGTAAGCAGCCGTCGAGCGCGGCCGTGGTCAGCGGGATCGAATCGAAAACTCCTACGGCGCTGCGGTTTCCGGCACGCACGGCGGCCAGCGTCCGGAAGCGCGGACCGTAGTCGAGTCCACGGGTGCGCAAGGAGGTATAGAACTCGTCGATATCGAGTTCGTCCGCTGTCGTGGCGGAGATGCGATGGTCGTCCACCGTACGCATCCACCCGAGAATGTCGGCGGGCGAGGCGGCGGTCTCCGCCCGCGCCGAGGCCAGCGACACCGGTCCCAGCAGTACGCGCAGATCCGATCCGCTGCGGTAGCCGACTGCCGCGAGATCCGCGATATCCGTGCGTTCCTGAACCGCGAAATCGGCCAGCCGGATCGGCCCGGGAACCGAATCCAGGAGGCGCCGAATCCAATACGCGGCCGGCACGGTCGGCACACCGTTCACCACATGATCGTCCAGTCGTTCGCGGCCGGGATCGGTCGCGGTCCGGGTGAGCAACGGGAAAGTTCTTCGCCGCCAACGCCGTTCGACCGCCGGACCGGCCGTCGCGCCCTGGATCGACCAATCGACATCACGCCCCCGCAGATACATGGCACCGACGGTGCGGAGCAGGGCGGTGACCTCGCCGTCGCGATGCGCGGCCGAGAAGACGGCGTCGGCCAGTTCGGGATAGTCGCGCACGGCCGGCGCCAGCACCGGATGCGGTGATATCTCCACGATCGAGGTGTAGCCCCGGCCCATGGCGGATTCGACGGCCGCGTCCAGATCGACGGTGCCACAGAGGTTGTCGATCCAATAGTCGGTATCCATCGCGGCGGAATCGATCACCCGGCCGGATCGTGCCGTCGAGAACACCGGCACGCGGGGCGCCCGCGGCACCGGCGCTCGCAGCGCGGTGGTGAATTCGTCGGCGAGCGCGCGAACCTGTGGACTGTGCGCGGCGAAGTCCACCGGCACGGGTCGTACGTAGTACTGCCGCCGCCGCGCTCGCCGCAGCAATGTCTCCATGTATCGCGTGGTCCCGGAGACCACCACCGCCCGGGGCCCGTTCACCGCCGCCACCGCGACCTCCGCGCGCAAGGGCTCGACCAGCCGCCGCGCTTGATCCGGTGTCGCCTCGAGCAGCGCCATCATGCCCTGCCCGGCCAGCCGGCCCAGCGCCCGCGAGCGCACGGTGACCAGATGCGCGGCATCGTCGAGGGACAGGGCTCCCGCGATCACCGCGGCCGCGATTTCGCCGAGGCTGTGCCCGGCGACCGCATCCGGCTCGATTCCCCATGCCGCGAGCAACCGGGCCAGCGCCACCTGGTAGACGAACAGCGCCGGTTGCACCGTCTCGGTGGCGCCGACGCTGTCGGCGAAGCCGTGCCGGGGCGTCCACACTCGCGGCCCGCCCGCATTCGCCACGGCGTCGGCCGCTTCGCCTGCCGCCCGGGCGAATTCGGGATACCGGGCCGCCAGCTCGCGCCCCATGTACGCATGCTGACCACCTTGTCCGGAGAACAGGAAAAGCACGCGTCCGCGCCGTCGCCCACCGACTCCGAGCAGGGCCGGCGAACGGGAGCCGCTCGCCACCGCGCGCAGTGCGTCGCCCGCATCGTCGGGCTCGTCCGCCACGATCGCGGCCCGAACCGGTTGGGGCAGTGCGCGTCCGGTTGCCGCCAGGGTGGACAGCGACATCTCGCCGCCGGCCAGAACGGTCGCGGTGTCACGCAGTTCGTCCTCGTCGCGACCGGTGAGGCCGATGAGCACCGGAGGCCGCACCTCGCGCACCGGTCCCGGCTCCACCTCCCGCAGCACCACATGCGCATTGGTGCCGCCGAATCCGAACGAACTGACGCCCGCGCATCGCGGCACGCCGGAATCCGCGGGCCAGCCGACCACTTCACCCGGCACTCGGAGGCCGCGTTCGGACAATCGCAGCAGCGGATTTTCGCGCTGAAAGTTGATGGTGGGCACGATGGTTCCGTGGTGCAGGCACAGCGCCACCTTGGCCAGCCCGGTCACCCCGGCCGCCGCCTCCAGATGGCCGATATTCGATTTGATCGATCCGACATACGGTTTCACCGCGCCGCCCGGCGCATCGAGTACGGTGGCCAGCGCCTCGATCTCCACCGCATCGCCGACCGGTGTTCCGGTGCCGTGACATTCGAAGTATCCGGCGGAGCGGACATCCAGGCCGGCGCGTGCCCACGCTGTGCGGATCACCTGTTGTTGCGCGCGCCCGTTCGGGGCGTAGAGACCGTTCGAGCGGCCGTCGGAACCCACTGCGGCGCCGACGATCTCGGCGTAGCAGCGATTGCCCTCACGCTGCGCGTCGGCCGCGCGCTGCAATACCAGCACGGTCGCCCCGTCGCCGCGAACGTATCCGTCGGCGGCCGCGTCGAACGGCTTGCACCGCCCGTCCGCGGCGAGGAAGCCTCCCTGTTCGAGGTACTGCGAAGTGTGCGGCAGCAGCGCGAGATTCACGCCGCCGACGATGGCGTACGGTACGGCGTCGTCGGCCAGCAACCGCACGGCGAGGTCCACCGCCGCGAGCGAGGACGAACACGCGCTGTCGAGGACCACACTCGGTCCGTGCAGATCCAGTGCGTACGAGATCCGATTGGCGATGATGCTCAGCGCGGACCCGGTCACCGCGTAGGGCGCGTCCTGTCCGCCGCTGCCGAGGACGACCGCTCCGTGGTCGAAACCGCAGGCGCCGAAGAGAACCGCCGTATCCGACCCGCTCAGCCGATAGCCGATTCCGGCATCGTCGATCGCTTCGACCGCGACCTCCAGCGCCAGCCGCTGTTGTGGATCCATCAGGGCCGCTTCGCGATCGGAGATCGAGAAGCGGTCGTTGTCGAATTCCGTGATCGAATCCAGATAGCCGCCGCGGCCCGCGCCGTCGCGTCCCGGCGGCGGTTCGCCGACTCCGCTGCGGCTCTCGATCAGCAAGCGCCACAATTCGTTCACGCCGGAAGCGCCCGGTACTCGGCATCCGATACCGATGATCGATACCGGTGGCGTGGCGGCTGTCATCGGCGCTCGAGATGGTCGACGAGCCGCTCGATATCCGGGTTGTCGTAGAGCTCGGTGAGCGAGATCTCCACGCCCAGAGTATCTTCCAGCACGCCGGCCAGGCGGGCGAGCTGCGCGGAGCTCAGGCCCAGATCGGTGAAAGGCACTGTGGTGGAGACGGATTCGGGTGCGGCGCCCAGCATGTGCGCGACGGCGGCGACCGCCGCGTCCGCCGAGGTGCCGATCCGCTCCCGCTGCCCCACCGCCATGTCCTCCCCGTATCCGGCGCCGTCGCACGACGGTCGGGTGGCATGCGAGCGCGATTCGCGCAGCGGCTCACAGTGCCGACCGGGTGCGGGTGTCCCGCATAGTGCAGGTTCCCCAGCGATTATGCCGACAAGTCGGGGCCCGGTGAAGAGGTCGAGACAGCTGAGGCCACAGGGGCGAGAGTGACGAGACGAGCCGCGACCCATGCCGGTCGCGGCTCGCCCCGCACGCCGAATCAGACGACCAGCGAACCCAGTCGCGCGTTGATCAGCGTCTCGGCCTCGTCCACGATGCGCGAGATCAGCTCGGCGCAGGTCGGAATGTCGTCGATCAGACCCTGTACCTGTCCGGCCGACCAGATGCCGGCGTCCAGGTCGCCCTCGTCGAAGACGCGGCGGCCGCGGGCTCCGGCGACGAGATCGCGCACATCCTCGAATTTGCCTCCGGCGGCCTCGATTTCGACCACCTTGCGGCTGATCTCGTTGTCGGCGACCCGGGCGGTGTTGTGCATGGTGCGGAAGATGAGCTGGGTGTCACGCTCGGTGTGGGCGACGATCTGCTCCTTCACCTTCCGATGCACCGGGGACTCCTCGGTGCACAGGAAGCGGGTGCCCATGTTGATGCCGTCGGCGCCCAGAGCCAGCGCGGCGACCAGGCCGCGGGCGTCGGCGAAACCACCCGACGCGATGACCGGGATGTCGAGCGCCTTGGTGGCGGCCGGGATCAGGATCAGGCCGGGCACGTCGTCCTCACCCGGGTGGCCGGCGCATTCGAAACCGTCGATGCTCACGCCGTCGACGCCGATCTTCTGCGCCTTGAGCGCGTGCCGGACGCTGGTGCACTTGTGCAGCACCTTGATTCCGGCTTCCTTGTAGTACGGCAGGAACGGCTCCGGGTTGCTGCCCGCGGTCTCGACGATCTTCACGCCCGATTCGATGATCGCCTGAACGTATTCCTGGTACGGCGGCGGGTTGATCGACGGCAGGATGGTGACGTTGACGCCGAACGGCTTGTCGGTGAGCTGCCGGGTGCGCTCGATCTCGCGCCGCAGATCGTCGGGGGTCGGCTGGGTGAGCGCGGTGATGAAACCGAGCGCCCCGGCGTTGGCGACCGCCGCCACGAGTTCGGCGCGGCCGACGTGCATCATGCCGCCCTGCACGATCGGGTGTTCGATACCGAACATCTCGGTGAATCTGGTGCGCAACATCTGGTTGTCCTCCTGGCCGCGGTACGACTCGGGGCGACGCGCCCGACATCTCCGGCACCCCTCGATGCCGGTGTGTGCACAGACTGCCGCCCCTCGGGTGCCTGGCCGCGTGCGAGCCGGGCCTGCCCGGATGGCTCGATACTGGCATGGCGACCGCGTCGGAGACAACAGGATGTGAGCGGCAGTTTGCTGCGAAAGTCTCGAAAGGTCGCGAACTGAGGTCACTGTGAACTCAGCCAAAAACCCAGGTTATCGCCATGAGTTGGCGCGTTCGTGCGAAGGTGCGGTGAACCGGGATTCTCGTATGTAACCCTTGTCACGGCAAAAAGTTAGTTGCTATTCTCGCTGTTGGTTCAGCCGTCGACGCCGCCGGGCCCATTCGGTGGCGAACTCCGACGGTCCGAGAGGAGTTCCTGCATGACCACCGGTGTCCAGACCGACGAACCGATCCGGTCGCGTCGAAACCACTGGAACAACCAGCTCGCCACGCATGCGCTGATGCGCCCGGACGCGGTGGCGATCCGGTTCCGCGGGCAGGACACCACCTGGAAACAGCTGCACGAGCGGTCACTGAAATTCGCCGATGCTCTGGCTCGGCGCGGTGTCGGCTTCGGCGACCGGGTGCTGATTCTGGCGCTCAACTACACCGAGTACCTCGAGGCCGTGTTCGGCATCAACGCGCTGGGCGCGATCGCGGTACCGGTGAACTTCCGGCTCACCCCGCCCGAGGTCGCCTACATCGTGGCCGATTCGGGGGCCGCGGCGATCGTCACCGACTCGCTGCTGCAGCCGCTGGCCACCGGTGTGATGGCGCAGAGCGAGGCGCTGCATACCTGCGTCGTCATCGGCGGCACCACGGGCGAGGGCGTCATCGGCTACGACGACTTCCTCGCCGAGACCGGCGAACCCCATGTGCCGCAGGATATTCCGGAGGACACTCCGGCGTTGATCATGTACACCTCGGGCACCACCGGCAGCCCCAAGGGTGCGATCCTGTCCTACGAGAATCTGAATGCCCAGGCGCTGACCTGCATTCGGGCGATGAACGCCACCCCCGACAGCATCGGCTTCTGCACCTCGCCGCTGTTCCACATCGCCGGACTGGGCTCCCTCGCCCCGGCGTTCATGCTCGGCTCCAAGACCGTGTTGCATCCGCTCGGCGCGTTCAACGCGACCGAATTCCTCGACGCCATCGAGGCCGAACAGGCCACCACCGCCTTCTGTGTCCCCGCGCAGTGGCAGCTGATCTGCGAGGATCCGACGGTCAAGGAGCGCAAGCTGGCGTTGGAGACGTTGAGCTGGGGAGCGGCGCCCGCCTCGGAGACCGTGCTGCGGGCGATGGCCGAATGCTTCCCGAACGCGCAGAACGTCGCGGTCTTCGGCCAGACCGAGATGTCGCCGATCACCTGCGTACTCGAGGGCAAGGACGCGCTGCGCAAACTGGGCTCGGTCGGTAAGCCCATCCCGACCATCCAGGGCCGCGTTGTCGACGACGAGATGAACGATGTCGCGCCGGGCGAGATCGGCGAGATCGTCTACCGCGGGCCGACCATGATGCAGGGCTACTGGAACAAGCCCGAGGCGACCGCGGAAGCCTTCGCCGGCGGCTGGTTCCACTCCGGTGACCTGGTTCGCCAGGACGAGGAGGGCTTCGTCTGGGTGGTCGACCGCAAGAAGGACATGATCATCTCCGGCGGCGAGAACATCTACTGTGCCGAAGTGGAGAATGTGCTGTTCGCGCATCCGAAGATCCACGAGGCCGCGGTGGTCGGCCGGACCCACGAGAAGTGGGGCGAGGTGCCGGTGGCCGTGGTCGCGCTGCTCGACGGCGAAACGCTGACCCTCGAGGAGCTGACCCCGTTCCTCAACGAGAACCTCGCCCGGTACAAGCATCCGAAGGATCTGGTGATCGTGCCGGAGCTGCCGCGCAATGCCAGCGGCAAGGTGGTGAAGGTGCAGCTGCGCAAGGAATACGCGGGCTGACCTTCGGGCAGGGGATCTGCCCGGCACGGCCGAGAACGGGCCTGCGCCGCATATCCGGTCGTGAACGAGCCGCCGAGTCGACACTCGGCGGCTCGTCGCCGTATCGGCCCCGCGGCCGGGTGTTTCGTCCCGCGACCGGTGCGAATCGGCGTGCGGCTCAGATCATGTCGTGCTTGGTGAGCCAGTTCATCAGCGGCCAGCCGCAGAAGACCGGCAACCAGCAGGTCAGTACCCGGTACAGCAGAACCGCCGGCACGCCGATCGTCGCGGGCACGCCGAAGGCGGCCAGACCACCGATCAGCGCCGCCTCCACCGCGCCCACACCACCGGGCGTGGGTGCGGCCGAGGCCAGCGTCCCGCCGATCATCGTCACGACCGTCACGGTCACGAATGTCGTTGCGCCGCCGAATGCTTCGATGGCCGCCCACAGCGCGCCCGCCGCGCCGAGTGTGGTGGTCGCGCAGCCGCCGACGATCATCAGCAGCCGTTTCGGTTCACGCGAGAGCGTGCGCAGTTCCGCGACCACCTCCGCCAGCTGCGGTCGCACCTCGTTGCGCAGCCAGCGCCGCACCGTCGGCACGAACGTGGCCGCACCGACCGCTCCCAGCAGACCACCGGCCAGCAGATACAGCACGGTCGCACTCGGCACGAAATGTTCCAGGTTCGCCGAGACACCGGCGGCCACGCTGAAGACGATCAGCAGCACCACGTGCGTGATCACCTGCACCGCCTGGTTCAGTGCCACTGCCGCGGTCGCCTTCACGGTGCCCAGGCCGCTCTTCTGCAGGAATCGCACACTCAGCGCCAGCCCGCCGACCCCGGCGGGCGTGGTGGTCGCGGCGAAGGTGTTGGCGACCTGCATGCCCAGCAGCTTGCGGAAATTCACCGAGGTCCCGGCACATCCCCACAGCGCCATCGCCGCGCCGACATAGGTGGCGGCCGAGATCGTCAACCCCAGCAGCGCCCACCACCAGTTCGCGGTGCGCAGTTCGGTGAAGAAGGTCGGCACCTGGCTGATGAACGGGTAGGCCACGTACACCAGCGCGATCAGCAGCACCAGCTGCACGATCTGGTTGCGCGAGTAGCGGGTGATCCGCGCGGCCTCGATCCGATCCTTACCGGTCTGCTGGAGTACTTGAGCGCGGACCGTTTTCATCAGTTCGCCGCTGTCGGGCACCGATTTGCGGACCTGGGTGCCGATTCCGTTCTTGGTGAGCCGGCGCGAGGCGTCGAGCACCGCCTGTTCCCCCAGCACGTGAATGGCGGTGGCCACCACCGTTTCCGCCCCGAACAGGGAACTCGTGGTGAGCAACAACTGCGCGATATCGGCGGAGAAGCGGGAGTCGAAGGCGCCGAATTCCGCCGCCATGAAGCCGCCGAACAGCACCCGCCCCTCGGCGATGCGGATTTCCTCGACCCGCAGATCGCCGTGGGTGATCTGGGCGCGATGCATGTTCTGCAGTGACCGCCAGACGTTGGTCAGCACCACCTCACTGTCGCCGGGGGCCAGCTGCCGGCCCCGGGGCGCGGTGTGCGCGTACAGGGTCCAGCCGCGGCTCAGCGCGGCCACCGTCAGCGGTTTGTTGCTGGCCAGTCCCAGATCGCCGAGCGCGATACCCATCAGTGCGCGATGCTCGACCGCGCGGCGCATCGAGGCGAAGGCGGGGGTGCGTTCGCTGCTGCGGAAGGTCAGCCAGCGCCGGACCTGCCGCAACATTCCCCAGCTGCGCTGATTCTGTCCGTACATCTCCACGATCAGCTGGCGATGCGGCCCGGTGTCGGCGCTCAGCAGCAGCGGTCCTGGCCCGGCCGGGCGCAGCACGGTAAACCCGGTGACGGTGTATCCGCGGCCGGCCAGCACCCGGACGGCGGCCTCCAGCGGCACCTCCAATACCGGAGTGCCGACCAGCAGGACGATCACCGCACCGACGAACCAGCCCACCGCGAGCCCGAACATCGCCCGCGAGGGCACCACCAGACTCACGAACAGGTGCAGCGGCACGAACGCGATCAACAGCGCCCACCACAACCGTCGCCAGGATGCCGGCAGCCAGGGACTGGCCACGGTCAATCCGGCGGCCAACATCGCGATCCAGCGCGGATCGTCGAGAAATTGCGACAGGAACGTGTCGAGCTGGCGTGGCACCGCCAGATGCCACTGCGGCGCCGAGATTCCGGATTCGGTGATGGACAGCGCCAGGACCGCGATCAGGCCCGCGGTGACGTAGCCGCTGAGCAGTTTCCATTGCATCCGGAAGATCAGGCGAACGAGAATCGCGAAGGGCAATGCCAGAATCGCGATGCCGTAGAGCAGATAGACCAGGTTGGACTGTTCGGGCGTGAGGAAGCCGACGATGTCGGAGACCGATCGCTCCAGGGCTTCCCAGCGCGGCCGGGTGATGAGCGATCCGGCGACCACCACCGCTACCAGCAGGGCGGACAGCACCACGCGAATGATGTCGCTGGTCCGCCTGATCCGCGGCTGCAGCAGACTGCCGGAGACGGGGATCTCCCGCCCGTCTACTCGCATGTCGTATCGAAACTTTCGGATCGAGGGAGCTGCGTCGGTCCCTGGGTCGGCTCGGGTGTGAGTATGCAGGAGGCCGTCCGAGCGCCCGTCGGCAACACGCCGTTCCCCGGGTTCGCGCAGGTGGGCGTGCGCGTACTCCACACGAGCCGACCGAACTCGGGTGGCTGCTCCGCGTCCGGATCTCCGCTCGCTCGGGCCGAGGCCACCGCGCGAGCGCCCGGGTCTTCGCGGACCGGCAGGGCGCAGCGTCACCCGGGCGGTCCCGAGCCGACCGTGACGGGTTCGAGCGCGTCGGCGTCGCCGACGCTGAAGATACCGCCGGTCATGGTGCCGGTGTCGAGTTCGGCGATCGCGGCCGCGACCAGCTCCGTCGGCACCAGCGCGGGAAAGGAATTGGGGGCGACGGCATTCGCGCGGACCCCGAATTCGGCGAATTCCGCGGCGATATGCCTGGTCAGGTGGTCGAGCGCGGCCTTGGTCGCGGAATAGACGGCCTGCCCGCCGGAGTAGACCCGGGATCCGGACAAACTCGAGACGTTGACGATATTGCGATTGCGCGCCCGATTCTCGTCGCCGCGATGCAGCCAGCAACGCTGCGCGAGCCGCGTCGCCAGTCGCAGCGGCACCTCGACGTTCATCGCGAACTGCGGGGCGAGCGCGTCGAGGGCGGTGTCGCCGTCGACCAGGCCGTTCGGCTCCAGATCCAGCTGCGCCGCATTGTTGACCAGCAGATCGACCCCGCCGAATTTCGCCAGTGCCAGATCCACCACTCGCTCGGCCTCGCCCTCGCGGCGCAGATCGGCGCGCACGACGAAGATGCGGGAGTCGTTCTCCGGAACCGGCTGCCAGGGTTCCAGCGGATCGATGAACCATTCCTCCTGGGAGGGCGCGGCCGGAACCCGATTGCGGCAGACGGCCACGATGTCGTAGTCCCGGTAGTACGCGCGGCAGAACGCATCGCCCAATCGCCCACCCGCCCCGGTGAGCAGGCACACTCGACGGCTGTCACCACTGGACAATGCGGTCCCCTCCCCAGCGGCTCGCCGCCTGCTTCTTGGGCCGGTGCAACCACATCACCACACTGTTGCGGGCCGCGGTGTTGGCGCCGAGGAAGGTGTGCCAGGACCGCGGCGTGCATTCGAAGACGACCATCGAATTGTTCAGCGGCGGAACGACCACCGTGGGTGTCGGCTCCGCGGCGCCGATATCGGCGAACAGTCCCGTCTCGCCGCCGTCGCCCGGCTGCCATTCGCCGTTGCCCAGATAGAACAGCACCGCGACCGCGCGCACCATTTCACGGGCCGGCACCTCCGCGGGCCGGGCGCCGGACTTCAGATCGATATCGTCGCCCGGCAGGCCGACCGTGTCCGGCCCGGGCGCCGCCCCCGGGAACCAGGCCGGGGTGAGGTCGTGGTGCGGCCAGCCGCGCGGACTCCCCGGCGGGTGATGGTGAAGTGAGCCCTCGACGTCGCCGCTGGCCGGGACGCCCGCGACCCGTTCGATCAGGTCGTGCCAGGCGCGCGACAGGAAGACCTCGAGCGGGCCGTTGCGCATCCGGGTCAGGCTCGCGCCGGAGGCGCCGTAGCCCGCGGCAACCGGACCGAACAGGTCCTGGCGATCGGTGCGCACTCGTTCGAATTCGACCGCGAGCCGCTGGTAGAACTCGGCGACGAAGACGTCGCGGACGTAGACGTGGGGGAAGGGGCGGGTGCGGCGAATCCATCGCCGATGTGCCAGCAGATCGATGAACCAGCGCGGCAACGGCGCCTCGGACAACATACAAGCTCCCTCCCGGACTACCCCGCCGATCTTATTGCCTTCCCGGTACCGCGCCGAGTTCGTCCCGGTTTGTGCAACCATCACCCGGTGGTGCGCGACGTTCGGGTCTGTTTCGTGGGAGATTCTCTGGTTGCGGGACTGGGAGATCCACAGTGTCTCGGATGGGCGGGCCGGCTCGCCGGGCGTGCGACAGCGGCCGGAATACCGCTGACCTACTACAACCTCGGGGTGCGACGCCAGACCTCCTCCGATATCGCCGCCCGCTGGGAGGCCGAATGCGGACAGCGATTATCCGGCGAGGTCGACGCGCGGATCGTCTTCTCCTTCGGCGTCAACGACACGCTGTGGGAAAACGGGGCGATCCGGGTGCCGGCGGACGAGTCCGCGGCCAATCTCCGCCGCATGCTGCGCCGCTGCGCCGAACTCGACTGGACCGTCCTGGTGGTCGCCCCGCCGCCCTGTATCGACGACGAACAGAACACGCGCACAATCGAATTGGACGATCGGTTCACCGAAATGTGCTCGGGCGAACAGGTTCAGTATCTTCGCGTTCACCAACCGCTGCGCCACAACGACATCTGGATGCGCGAACTGCGCGTGGGCGACGGCTACCATCCCGGCGCGCCGGGCTACGAGCAACTGGCGGCCATGATCGGCCCGCACTGGCTGCAATGGCTGACCGAACCTCGCACCCGCCTCCCCACGGTGAGCTGATCCGCCGTATTCCTCCGCACCGCGTTTTTCTCCGCACCGATTAGTTAGCGTTGTTCGTCCCGTCTTCATGGTTCGAACGCATCGGCCGACCGGGCCGGTGACAGGTTGCAGAGGAGCAGGTCAATCATGGGGAAGATCGTTGTCGCCGAGTTCGTTTCGCTGGACGGATTCATCCAGGATCCGCTGTGGACCGCACCCTTCTGGTGCGACGGCATCGCGAAATACAAATCCGGTGAGCTGGAGGCGGTCGACGCCTTGCTGCTGGGCCGCACCACGTATCAGATGTTCGCCGCGTCCTGGCCGGACCACCCGGAAGAGGGTGCGTACAAGGACAAGATGAACGGCATGCCCAAGTATGTGGCGACCGATTCGCTGCGTGATCTGGAGTGGAACGCTCAGCGCATCGAGGGCGATCTCGCCGCCGGCATCGCGAAACTGCGGACCGAGCAGAACCTGCTGGTCTTCGGCAGCGCTTCGCTGGTGAAGTACCTGCGCGAACACGAACTGGTCGACGAGTACCGCCTGGTCGTCTACCCCGTCCTGCTGGGCAGCGGCCTGCGGCTGTTCGAGTCCGTCGAGCCGGAAGCCACCCTCGCCCTCGCCGAATCCGAGGTGCTCGACAACGGCGTCGTCCTCACCACCTATCGGGTCACCGGCAATTCGGTGGTGCGACCCAGCTTCGGCTGACCGGCCCGCCACTCATTCGCGGTGGCGGACGATATTGAGCACGTTGCCGTCCGGGGCGCGGACCAGGAACCGGCGAACTCCCCAGGGCTCGGTGGTGAGGGGATGGACGATCTCGTAGCCGAGGCGTTGCGCCTGCGCATAGGCGGAGTCGACGTCGTCCACCAGCACCGACGCGACGGAGTCCGCGGGCGCGGCCGCGTCCTGCGTGACGAGTTGGACGGCGGCGCCCGTATCCGGGGACGTGTAGCGGGCAACCCAGCCCAGATCGAATTCCTCGGTGCTCAGGCCGAGGAATTCGGTGTAGAAATCGCGGGCGGCCTCGATATCGGCCACTCGAAGGTTGGCCAAGATGCGATGGGTGCGCATGCGGTCCTCCTGTCCGCCGGGCATCGGTCGGTAATGCTAGTCCGCCGCGGGGGCGGTGCGGCCCATAATCTCCAGTACCGCCATGGCCGCGTTGTGACCGCCGATTCCGCTCACGCCACCGCCGCGGACCGCGCCGGCACCGCACCGGAAGATGTTGCGATGGCCCGTGCCGACTCCCCAGCGAGCGGCGGGCGCGGAATCGTCGTCGGTGCGAAACGGAAAATCCAAGTCGCCGTGGAAGATATGGCCGCGTGGCAGGCCGAGTTCGGCCTCCAATTCCAACGGCGTTCTGGCCTCGATACACGGATCGCCGTTCGCATCCGTGGCGAGACAGCCGGAAAGCGGCTCGGCCAGAACGGCATCCAGTTGCCGCAGCGTCGAAGCCAGCAGTTCGTCGCGTGAGCCGTGCTCGAAAAGGGTTGCCGGAGTGTGCAAACCGAACAGGGTCAGTGTATGCATGCCCTGTTCGGCGGCCTCGGAACCGAGAATCGACGGGTCCGTCAGCGTATGGCAGTAGATCTCCGACGGCGGGGCGCTCGGGAATCGCCCACCGGCCGCCTCGCGATAGGCCCGTTCGAGCTGGTCGTAACCCTCCGCGATGTGGAACGTGCCCGAGAACGCCGCGTGCGGATCGATCTCGGTGCGTAGCCGGGGGAGCCGGCGCAGCAGCATGTTCACCTTGAACTGACTGCCCTCGGGCAGCACGTCGACCGGCTCGCCCAACAGCCGGGCGAGGGTCGCGGGCGCCGCGTTGACCAGGATGTGGCGGGCATCGGCCAGACCGGATTCGTCCGGCGTGTCGAACCGGACCCGCGCTGTGTCGCCGTCGGTGTCGATCCCGGTCACCGTGCACGACGTGCGCACCCGCGCCCCCGCTCGCCGCGCCGCATCGGCGAGGGCATCGGTCAGCGCGCCCATCCCGCCGACCGGCACGTTCCACTCGCCGGTCCCGTTGCCGATCACGTGGTAGAGGAAGCAGCGATTCTGCCGCAACTCCGGATCGTGCGCGTGCGTGAACGTGCCGATCAGCGCATCGGTGAAGACCACGCCGCGCACGGTGTCGTCCCGGAATCGCGCCTCGACGGTTTCGCCGAGCGGCCGCTCGAACAGCATCTCCCAGGCGTCCGGATCGTCGAGCACTCGCTGTAGTTCGGCACGGGTGGGCAGCGGCCGCAGCATGGTCGGAAAGATCCGCTGCGCGGCCCGCGCGGTCGTCGCGTAGAACCGTTGCCACGCCTCGAAATCCGCATCGGATCCGGTGACCCGGCGAAAGCTCTCGCGGGTTCGTCCGGCATCGGCCGTATCGACGAGCAACCCGGTGTCGCCGACCGGCGTGTACGACGAGATCCGCCGCTCGCGGGTCCGGAACCGCAGATCCAGATCCCGGACGATCCGATCCGGAAGCAGACTCACCAGATACGAATACCGCGACAGTCGCGCATCGATCCCGGCGAACACCCGCTCCGACACCGCCGCTCCACCGGTGTGGTCCTGCCGCTCGAGGACCAGTACCGACAGTCCGGCGCGCGCCAGGTACGCCGCGGCCACCAGCCCGTTGTGCCCGCCGCCGACGATGACGACGTCATAGGAGTCGCGCATCAGCCCTGGATATCACGAATCCGCGCGACCCGCTTCCGATCCGCCGGGTGTCGCGGACTTGCGCACCAGCAGATATCCGTGCGGGCACCGCTCGTCGGGTTCCGGGGGTCGCACCATCCGGGTCACCGGGACGAACCCGTGCGGCCGCAGCATCTGCGTGAGGCGTTCGGGAGACCACCGCACCACCGGCGCCACCTTGTGGTCGTACGGTTGCCGGTCGGCGCCGTCGTCGGCCGCCTGAAACGCCAGCATCAGATAACCCCCGGCGGCCAGTGCGCGAGCGAATTCCGCGAACAGATCCGGCAATTGCTCCGGCTGCATATGAATGATGCTGTACCAGGCCACAATTGCGCCGAACCCGCCGTCGGCGACGTCCAGCTTCTCCATCGAGCCCTGTTCGAATCGCAGATGCGGATGGACCTCGCGGGCCATCCGGATCATTTCTGCCGAGGCGTCGAGCCCGAAGGTGTTCAGCCCCAACCCATCCAGATATCCGGTGATCCGGCCCGGACCACATCCCAGGTCTGCCACCGGACCGCGGTCCTCGGCCTGTACCAACTCCGCGAACAGCCCCAGCATCGCCCGATCGACCGGCGCGTTCACCATCGCATCCCGGAAGAGGTTGGTATAGAGCTCCGCCACCCCGTCGTATGCGGCCGCGACCGCATCGGAATTCGCACTCACTCCGGCAGCCTACCCACGCCGAGCCCGGACCCTTCCGGGTTTCGGCGCGTAGGGTCGCGGCATGGCCACCTCGACGCAGCACCGGGAGGCGGACGGATGAGAACGCTCACCTCCCGTATCGTGTATCGAAATCCCTGGATCGAGGTCCGCGAGGACAGTATTCGCCGCGCCGACGGCTCCACCGGCATCTACGGCGTGGTCCACCGGGCGGAATTCGCGGTGGTGGTGCCGCTGGAGGGCGACCGCCTGCATCTGGTCGAGCAGTTCAGATACCCACTGGGACAACGGTGCTGGGAGTTCCCGGCGGGCGCGCTGCCGGGTGGCGAGTCCGACGACCCGGTCGAGATCGCCCGCCGCGAACTGCGCGAGGAGACCGGTCTGCGCGCCGGCGACCTGACCCACCTCGGCATCCTCGACGCCGCACCGGCCACGCTGGCCCAACGCGGCCACGCCTACCTGGCCACCGGTCTCACCGCGGGCGAACCCGAACGCGAACCCGAAGAACAGGACATGCGGTCCCAGTGGTTCGAGCGCGGCGTCGTGGAACGGATGATCCGCACCGGCGAGATCACCGACTCCCAGACCATCGCCGCCTACGGTCTGCTCCTGCTCCACGAGCGCCGCTGATCCGGCGGTGGTCAGCGCTTCCGGGCTCGGAAAACGCTGTCCCGCAGTGTGATCGACTCCCCGCTCGAACGGACGACGGATCGCGTCCGGCTCTCGACCAGCTGGATATCCCAGCGATCCGGCACCAATCCGGCGGCGATCTGCTCGGCGGTGACGTGCACGTGGGAAGCGGAGGTGTGGGCGGCCGACTCGTGATCACCGGGGGCGTGGCCGACGATGAACAGCGTTCCGCCCGGCGCCACGGCGGCGGCCAGGCGCTCGAACAGGGCGTCGTTCGAATCGACCGGGTGTACGTAGCATGCGCAGACCAGGTCGAAGCGGTTCTCGCCCGCGTCCCACTGCGTCATATCCGCTGCGTGCCAATCGATTCGACCGGCGATGTCGCGGCCGGCCCGATCGGCGCGCTCCCGGCCGCGCGCGACGGCCGCCGTCGCGATGTCGACGGCGGTGACCCGCCAGCCCTGCCGGGCCAGCCAGATCGCCTCCGCGCCCTCACCGCAGCCGGCGTCCAGGGCCGTGCCGGGCGGCAGGCCGGCGAGTTCGCCGGTGAGGTGGGGATTGGGTTCGCTCTCGGAGGCCGAACCGGCGCCGTGATAACGCTGATCCCAATAGTGCCGGTCGAATTCCCGTCCGGCGGAGCCGTGCCGATGCTCGTGGTGTGCGTGATCACCGGTCGTGTCGCCGCCGGTCGGATGGCTGCCGCTCATGTCGGCTCCTTCGGTGGGGTGCGAGTTCACAGGCCGTGGCGCCGATCGCCGAGCACGCGGTCGGCGAGCTCCCTCTCATCGTCGGCGGAGAATCCGCGTCGATGCCGTTCCACCGCCCGGCGCGTCTCCTCCTCCACCAGATCGGCATTGATCTGCGCGGCCGCGAACGCGCCCGCGGCGGCCGCCGCACCCACCTGTGCGCTCAGGTCGGTGACATTGCCCGCCGCCCACACGCCCGGAACGTCGGTGCGGCCCATCGCATCGGTCGCAATGTATTCGCCTGCGCCCGACGGATGGTCGACAGGCTCGAGGCCGAGTTTGCGAAGGATCTCGGATCGCGCGACCATGCGCGGGCCGACGGTGATCACCTCGCGTGCCACCACCGTTCCGTCGGCGAGCCGCACACCGGTGATGTGGTCTCCGGCGACCTCGAGCGCCGCCACTTCCCCCGTGATCACCGGAATACCCCGCGCGGCAAGCTTTTCCGCCTCCTCGCCGCCGGGTGCGTCCATGGTGTGGGTGAACAGGACGACATCGTCGGTCCACTGCCGGAACAGCAGCGCGCCGTGGACGGACATCGGGCCGTTGGCGATCACCCCGATCCTGCGGTCCCGGACCTCCCATCCGTGGCAGTACGGGCAGTGCACGACATCGCGGCCCCAGCGTTCCCGCAGGCCCGCGATATCCGGAATCTCGTCGACCAAGCCGGTGGTCACCAGCAGGCGGCGCGCTCGCACGGTCCGCCCGTCGGCGAGTTCCAGGAGAAATTCGCCGTCCTCGCGGACAGCGCCGGTGATCTCACCGGACACGATGTGCCCGCCGTAGCCGCGCACCTCGGTGCGGCCGCGGGCGAGCAGTTCCGCCGGCGGCATCCCTTCCCGGCCGAGCAGTCCGTGCACCCCGTCGGCCGGGGCGTTGCGGGGTGCGCCGGCGTCGACCACCGCCACCGATCGGCGGGCTCGCGCCAGCATCAACGCGCCGTTCAACCCCGCTGCCCCACCGCCGACGATCACCACGTCGTAGTTGCTGTTCAGCTCATCGGTCACCATGACCACCTCCTGGCGTCCACCGTGCCGGATACACCGAGAATATGGCAAACATCTTTGCTGAAATGGCAAACTGGGTTCATGGACGAGAACCTGGACCGAGCGCTCGACGCCGTGGGCCCGCGGCTGCGCGCACTACGGCAACAACGCCAGACCACGCTCGCCGATCTGTCCACGACGACCGGCATCTCGGTGAGCACCCTGTCCCGCCTGGAATCGGGCGACCGCAAGCCGACCCTCGAACTGCTGCTGCCGCTGGCCCGGGCCCACGGCGTCACGCTCGACGAACTCGTCGACGCCCCGCCCACCGGCGACCCGCGCATCCATCTGCGACCGATCACCCGGCACGGGATGACGATGCTGCCGCTGACCCGGCGCGCGGGCGGCATTCAGGCCTACAAGATGGTGATCCACCCCGAGAACCGCCGCGGCGAACCGGATCCGCAGACCCACGAGGGGTACGAGTGGCTCTACGTCCTCAACGGACGTCTCCGCCTGATCCTCGGCGAACACGACCTCGTGCTGGCCCCGGGCGAGGCCGCTGAACTCGATACTTGCGTCCCGCACTGGTTCGGCCCGGCCGACGAACAGTCCGTCGAATTCCTGAGCCTGTTCGGCAAACAGGGCGAGCGCGCCCACGTGCGCGCCCGCCCCAGAGCCGGCGGGGACTAGCGTCCGGCCATATCCAGCGCGGCCAGATGGCTGAACAGCACCGATGCCCCGATCGGATTACCGCCGCCGGGATAGACGGTTCCGCTCACCGCGGCCATGGTGTTACCCGCGGCGTACAGCCCGGGAATCGGGGTGCCGGATTCGTTCAGCACCCGAGCGGTCGTATCGGTGCGCAACCCGCCCTTGGTGCCCAGGTCGGAGATGCCGAAGGCGGCGGCGTGGAAAGGTCCCTTCCGAATCGGCACCAGCGGTGACTTTCCTTCCGAGAAGGCGCGATCGTAGGCCTCGTCACCGCGCCCGAAATCCTCGTCGACGCCGCGGTCGGCGAAGTCGTTGAATCGGTTCACAGTGTCGGCCAGCGCCTGCGCCGGAACGCCGATCTTCTCGGCGAGTTCGTCCAGGGTCGCCGCACTGTGCCGCAGCCCCGCGCGCACATACTCCTCGTGCTCGACCATCGGCACGTTGCTGGCCTGCACCGGTGGTACCGGGCCGGCGCTGTCGTCGTAGATCATCCAGAAGGGCAGTGTCATGGAACCCTCGTCCAGGCGGGCGATGATGTCGCGGCCCAGCCGGTCGTAGGGTGCGGATTCGTTGACGAAACGCTGTCCCGCCCCGTCGACGAATATGCCCCCGGTGAACCACAGCGCGAACGCCGCACGGCCGTCGGGATGAATCATTCCCGGCGACCACCACGCCTGATCCATCAGATCGGTATCGGCGCCGACCGCCATTCCGGCCTCGTGCGTCCTGCCCTGATTTCCCCAGGGCCCCATGGTGTCCCGCGCTTGTCCGGGGACGCCGAAGCGCCGGCGCAGGTCGTCGTTGCCTTCGAAACCACCCGCCGCCAGCAGAACTCCCTTGCGGGCCCGGATGGCGACCCGCGTGCCCTCGCGTTCCACGATCGCGCCGGCCACCGCGCCGTTCTCGGTGACCAGCTCGACGAGCGGGGTGTTCAGCTGCAGCGAGACGTGGGGATACTTCGACAGCGCCAGCAGGAACCGCCCGACCAGGGCGCGGCCGCCGATCAGATATTTCGGCTGCGGCTCGCCCAGCCGATCGGTCCCCAGCGGGCCGCGCACGGCTGCGGCGAGTTCCCCCAGCGTCGCGGCGGGCAGGGGCGCCGGAACGATATGACGCTTACCGTCGGTGCGAGCCTTCGGCGCCGCCCCGAAGTAGTCCGGCCACGGGAACATCTGGAATTCGAAACTGTCGTCGCTCTCCAGGTACTCGATCACCCGGGCGCCGTTGCGGATATAGGTCTCCTGCAGGTCGGCGGGTGTGCGATCACCGACGACCGCGCGGAAATAGGTGAGCGCGTCCTCGAAGGTGTCGTCCACACCGGCCCGCCGCAGCACCGGGTTGCACGGAAACCACACTCCGCCGCCGCCCGAATACGAGGTGGTGCCGCCGAATTTCTCGGTCGCCTCCACCACGGCCACCGAAAGTCCTTCCCGCGCAGCGGTATAGGCGCCGGCCAAACCGCCGCCTGAACCCGCGACCAGTACATCGACTTCTTCGTTCCAGTCCGTCACCGCACACTCCCAGCACTCGTCTGTGCTCACGGTAAGCGCTCGGCGCCCACGCGTCACCGATGATCCCGATGGTCAGGAACGGGGTGGTCGCCGCGGCCGATCCGTGTCACCGCGATACAACCGGCGGTTGTGGCCGCGCGCGTGTCGGTTGTTTGCGCGCCGCCGGGGCCGATTGCTTCGATCCCCTCGATGATGAATCGTTCGCTGGGCACCTCGTTCACCCGGCTCTGGTCCGCCTACGCGGTGAGCACCTTCGGCACCTACCTGGCTCTGGATGCGCTACCCCTGATCGCGATCCGCGTGCTGCACACCGGACCGGGCGCGGTCTCGGCACTGGCCGCCGCCGGTCCGGCGGTCGGCGTGGTGCTCGCCCTGCCGCTCGGCCCCTGGGTCGAGTACCGGCCGAAACGTCCGGTGATGGTCGCGACCGATCTACTGCGCTTCGCCGCCATGCTCAGTATTCCGGTCGCCTTCGCCTTCGCCTTCGGCGTACTCGGTTACGCGCAACTGCTCATCGTCTCCGTGGTGGTGGCCGCGGCCGATATCGCCTTCCGCGCGGCGAGTGGCGCCTACCTGAAAAGCGTTGTCTCGCACGAGGATCTGCTCGCCGCCAACGGCAGATTCGAATCCACCACCTGGACCGCGACCGCGCTGGGGCCGCCGCTGGGCGGTACCGCGATCGGATTGTTCGGTCCGGTCACGACCGTCCTCGCGGACGCGTGCAGCTATCTGCTGTCCGCCGCGGCGCTCGGCTCGATCCGCGCCGGCGAACCGCGTCCGGATCGCGGGAAGGCCGCGCGCACCCGCGCCGCCGATCTGTTCGCGGGCTGGCGCTATCTGCTGGCCCATCCCGGTCTGCGGCCGCTGCTTCTCAACTCCGTCGCCGTGAACGGGCTGATCATGGCGACCGCGCCGGTGCTGGCCGTGCTGATGCTCGGTCGCCTCGGCTTTCCGACCTGGCAGTACGGGCTGGCATTCGGAATCCCCTGCCTGGCGGGCCTGCTCGGCTCCCGGCTGTCGCCTCGGCTGGTCCGGCGGTACGGGGAACGCCGGATCGTCCTGGTCGCCGGCAGCCTGAGGGCCTGCTGGCCGATCGGATTGGCAGGGATCACCGCGGGGCTCGATGGTCTGGTGCTGGTGATTCTCGTCGAGGCCGGTCTCATCGCGAGCATCGGGATCTTCAATCCGGTGATGGCGACCTACCGCCTGCAGCGCACGGATCCGGGAGTGGTGGCACGCATGTTGACGGCGTGGTCGATCACCGGAAAGGCCACCACCGCGATACTGACCGCACTGTGGGGCGTGCTGGCTCAACTCACCGGCCCGCGCACCGCACTCGCCGTCGCCGGTGTGCTGTTGCTGGCCACGCCGTTGCTGCTGTTCCGAGGCGGATACGTCGACGCGGACGCCGCGGTGGAACCGTCGCAGCCGGCGCCGGAGCCGATGCGGCAGGGGTGACCGTCGACCCGGGTGATGAGCGACCCGGGTGATGAGCGACACAGTGCCGTGCCGCTGTCCGGCGCCTAAATTCGTTAATTAGCGAAATGCCGAAGGATGGTGGATGTGCGCGACAGCGGATCGGCCCGCGCGGGAGACCTCGCCGAGGTGAGCGAGGCCGAATGCGAGATGCTCGAGGAATGCAAGGCCCTGGCCAACCGGACCAGGCTGCAGATCCTGCACTGGCTCAAAGACCCGCACGCGAATTTCGCTGAACTGGACCAGGATTCGGCCGAACTCGGCGTCTGCGTCGGACTGATCCAGCGGCGGGCCGGAACGTCGGCCTCGACCGTCTCCGCCCATCTGGCGGTACTGCAGCGCGCGGGCTTCCTCACCGCCACCCGGCGCGGGCAGTGGACGTACTACCGCCGCGACGAGGCCCGCATCCGGCACTTCACCGACCGACTACACCGCGTGCTCTGATCCACGCACCCCCGAGTACGAAAGGCAGCGACCATGCCTACCGCCACTGAGCCCACCGCCCTGTCCATCCTCGACCTCGCGTCGGTGGCACCCGGCGCGACCGCGCGCGAGAGTTTCGCCAACAGCGTCGCCCTCGCCCAGGTCGCCGAGCGCAGCGGATATCGGCGCGTCTGGTACGCCGAACACCACAACATGCGCTCGATCGCATCCAGCGCCACCAGCGTGCTCATCGGCCACGTCGCCGAACACACCGAGACCATCCGGCTCGGTGCGGGCGGCATCATGCTGCCCAACCATTCCCCGCTGGTCATCGCCGAACAGTTCGGCACCCTCGAAACGCTCTTCCCCGGCCGCATAGATCTCGGCCTCGGCCGCGCGCCCGGCAGCGATCAGAAGACGATGCTTGCCCTGCGCCGCGATCCGCATTCGGCCGACTCGTTCCCGCAAGACGTTCTGGAGCTGCAGGGATATCTGAGCGGCCGGTCGCGGATCCCCGGTGTGGAGGCCGTGCCGCGTGCGGAAGGCATCGTGCCGCTCTACATCCTGGGTTCCTCGCTGTTCGGCGCCCAGCTCGCGGCGCATCTCGGCCTGCCGTACGCGTTCGCATCGCACTTCGCACCCGACGCACTCCACCAGGCGGTCGAGGTCTACCGCGAGAAGTTCCAAGCCTCCGAACAGCTTTCCGAACCGTATGTGATGGCCGGCGCCAACGTGTTCGCCGCCGAGACCCACGACGCGGCGATCGCGCAGAAGACCGTCTCCTACCGGGCCCGCGCCCGCATGATGATCTCCCGCGGCGCCGGCACGGCGACCTTCACCGACGCGGAGATCGACGCCTTCCTCGCCTCCCCGAACGGCGCCCAGCTGTCCTCGATGACGCGCTACACCGCCGCCGGCACCGCCGACGAAGTGCGCGACTACCTCGACGAATTCGCCACCTCGATCGGCGCCGACGAGCTGATCCTCGTCCACCACGCCACCGATATCGCCGACCGCGTCCGATCGGTCGAACTGACCGCGGCCGCGATGCTCGCCGAGCGAGCGGCCAACTGAAACGGCCGGGCCCGTTGCTACGGGCCCGGCCGTTGTCGGCTCACCTGGGGTCGGCTACTTCGTGGCCGTCGTGGTCGGCGCCGCCGACGTGGTGGTCGGCTGCGTCGTCGTCGGCTCGGTGGTGGTCGACTGGGTGGTGGGCGGTGCCGTGGTCTCGACCGGGGCCGCGACCTGCGTCCGAGCCGGCGGTTCGGCCGGCGCGACGGTGGTAGTCGTGGTGGCCGGGGCCTGCGTGGTGGTCTGCGCCGTGCTGCTGTTGGTGGTCGTCGGCGTCGCGGTCGTCGGCGCGGGCTGAGTGGTGGTCGGTGCCGGGCTCGTGGTCGTCGCCGCCTTGGCGTCCGCCGCCTTGGTGTCCTGGACGGTCTTGTACGCCGCCTGGACGTCGGCCTGCGTCGGCTGCGACTTCGGGTCGATCTGCTGACCCGCCTGCGCCTGCTGAGCCAGATGGGTGAGCCACGCCGCCGCATACTCGGCCGAGGTCATCGGCTTGCCGTTCGCGGCATCCGAATCGCGCCAGTAATCGAAGTGGTGACCGGTGCCGTTGGGGCCCAGGGTCAGCTGGTACGGATCACTCATGATCACCGGGATCGTGTTCTGGTTGGTGACGATCAGGCCGATGATCTCGTTGAGCACCTTCTGCGGCAGATAGGCCAGCGGCGCCATCTGATCGGTCGAAATCGACTGTGCCGGAGCGGGTGCGGGCGGATTGTCGCCCGGCTTGTAGCCCGGCTCGGACACCTTCAGCAGCACCTGCAGGAAGGTCTCGTTACTGGCCATCCAATTCGGCTGCGACGCGATGTAGGAGAAGGCGTTCATCGCGATCCGGCCCAGCGTGACCGCCACGTCCTGACCCGTCGCGGGCGTCAGCCCCTCGTTCTGCAAGGCGTCGACGTTCAACTGCCGGCCCACGTTCGCGGCCAGCTGCAGCAGCGAAATGTTCTGCGGCGCAGCGCACGTGAGATCGCCTTCGGAGCAGAAGGAGGCGACCTTGCCGTTCAGCGCACCGAAGTCGCCGGCCTGGTCGGGCAGCGCGCCCTGTCCGGAGATCGGCTTGTTGCCGTTCTGGTAGTTCTGATCGAAGCCGTCGGGATGGTTGGGATCCTGGGCGCCGGGGAACGGGCCATCGCCCGCGGTACGACCGGCATCCGCCAGAATCACCACGCCCAGAACGTTTTTCGGGTCGACGACATCGTATTTGCCGTCGGCGCCCGGCTGGTCGTGGCCGATGCCCATGGCCACGCGGCGCGCGACGTCGGCGCCCTCGCTGTAGCCGACGATGGAGAACTTGGTGTCCGGGCAGGCCTGCGCGATGTCGTGCATGACCTTCTCGGCATTGGCCACACCGGTGTCGACCGCTTGCTCGTAGGTGCTCATATTCGCCGGATACGCGATGTAGACCGCGGCATAGGAACCCGGATCGACCTTGTCGGCGGGTGCGTTGACCACCGGATCGACCCAGTGGCTGCTGTAATCACTCGACAGCGCCGCCGGCAGCGCATTGCCGTTCGCGTCGACCAGCATGGCCGTCTTGTTCGGGTCCGGGCTGTCGTTGCGACCGGCCACCGAGATGGTCACCATGTCGTGACATTCGGTGACCGAAGAGGTGAGCCGCGTATCGCGGGTCTCGGGCGTCGCCATCAGGCCCCACGAGGCCGCGACAATGGCCGCCACCCCCAAAACTGCTGGTCCGGCGGCCGCGGAGGCGATGCGGTGCCGTTTGATGAACTCGCGAAGAGCCATGTCCTGATCCCCAATTCGGTCCGACAAGAAAGCGGGACAGGCCCCCCGACGGGCCGTGTGTGTCACGAGAGGTGTCGGGAACCACAGGCCTGGTGTTACCAGCCGGAACAGTTCTGTGATCTGAACCGCGACCTGTAAACACGAAGCCCCGCCGCAGCGATAAGGCCCTTTTCTCCGCCGCGAAGAGGACCGCTTTGACGATCCGGCAAATTTCTTTGCATTCGGGGCGCGGCACCGGTCACGGTGAGGGCGTGGACGACGGCTTCGAACCGGTAGTGGCAGCGCTGGGACCACGGCTGCGTGAGTTGCGCCGCCGCAGCGGCAGGACGCTGGCCGAGCTTTCGGCCGGAACAGCGATTCCGGTCAGCACCCTGTCGCGGCTCGAGTCCGGGCAGCGCAAACCCGGACTCGAACAGTCGCTGGCACTCGCCCGGGCCTACCGGATTCCGCTGGACGAACTGATCGGCGCCCCGGCGAGCGGTGACCCCCGCGTCTATCCACAACCGTTCAGACGCGACGGCATGACCGTCATCCCGCTGACTCGCAATCTCGGTGGCCTGCAGGTATTCCGCCAGATCCTGCCCGCCGGAGGCGGCCACCGCGAGCCGGCGCCGCGCTCGCACGAGGGTTACCACTGGCTGTATGTGCTCGACGGCCGGTTGCGCGTGGTGCTCGGCGACCAGGACCTGATACTCGGCACCGGCGAGGTTGCCGAATTCGACACCCACCTCCCGCACTGGTTCGGCAACGCCGATGCCCGCCCGGTGGAATTCTTGAGCATCCTCGGTCCCCAGGGCGAACGTTTCCACCTGCGAGCGCGCTACCGTCCGAACTGAATTCGCCAACCGCGGCGGATCGATGAATCGCTCGTACCATGGCGTCATGCCTGTTCAGCCGGTGTCGCTGGCCGGTGCCGCGATGGATGTCGCGGTGCCGGCGGGGCGGGGTATGCCGGGAGTGAGTATGGCCGGGTTCCGCGGCAGAGCCGGGGAATCGGTCGCGTTGCAGATGATTCCGTATCCGGCGCTGACGGTTTTCATCGATGTCGGTGACGCGCTGGTCGTGGACGGTGAGCGCACGGGCGGTGCTCTGGTGGTCGGGCTGCCTCGCGGCGCGTTGCGGGGATCGGGCCGCGGGGTCGACCTGCTGCAGATCCGGCTCTCACCCGTGATCGCCCACGCGGTGCTCGGTGCGGGTGCGGAACTGAACGGCATGGTGGTCGGGCTCGGCGAACTGTGGGGTGGTGAGGCCCCGCGAATCCAGGAGCAACTGCGGGCCGCGCGGTCGTGGGATACGCGCTTCGCGCTCGCGCACGCCGCGCTGGCTCGGCGACTCGCCACCGGTCCGGAGGTGGATCCGGAGGTCGAATTCGTTTGGCGGCGACTGGCATACAGCCACGGCCGGGCGCGGATCGAACCGCTGGCGGCCGAGGTCGGCTGGAGCCGTCAGCGGCTGTGGTCGCGCTTTCGCGCCCAGATCGGGATCACGCCCAAACAGTGCGCCCGCTTGGTCCGGTTCGACCACGTGGCCCATCGCCTCGCCGCCGGCCACCGCCCGGCTCGGGTCGCCGCCGATGCCGGTTTCGTCGATCAGTCCCATCTCCATCGCGACATCGTCGACTTCGCGGGAATGACCTCCGCTGCCCTCGCGGCCGCACCGTGGCTCTCGGTCGACCACATCGCCTGGCCGCGGCGGCTGCCCGCTACCCGCGAGCCATATCCACGAAGCGGCTGAGGTGGAGCTGATGGGCGACGGTGATCGTCGCGGTGGGCCCGTTTCGGTGTTTGCCGAGGATCAGGTCGGCCTCGCCGCCGCGCGGGTCGTCGCGTTCGAACGCGTCGGGGCGGTGCAGCAGGATCACCATGTCGGCGTCCTGTTCCAGTGAACCGGATTCGCGGAGGTCGGAGACCATGGGGCGCTTGTCCGTCCGCTGTTCGGGACCACGGTTCAGCTGACTGATCGCGACCACCGGAACTTCCAGCTCCTTGGCCAGTAGTTTCAGGCTTCGGGAGAATTCCGAGACTTCCTGCTGGCGAGACTCGACCTTCTTACCGGATGTCATCAGCTGCAGGTAGTCCACCACGACGAGCCGCAGATCGTGGCGCTGCTTGAGCCGCCGCGCCTTGGCCCGGATCTCCATCATGGTCAGGTTCGGCGAGTCGTCGACGAACAATGGCGCCTCACTGATCTCGCTCATCCGCCGCGCGAGCTTGGTCCAGTCGTCGTCGCTCATCCGCCCGGCCCGCATATCCCCGAGCTTGATCTTCGCCTCCGCCGACAGCAGACGCATCACGATCTCGGTCTTACTCATTTCCAGCGAAAAAATAACGCTCGCCAAGCCGTGCTTGATCGAACAACTCCGCATGAAATCCATTCCGAGGGTGGAGTTGTGCGTGGGGACCATCGAGCGCCCGGCCAGGTAGAGGTGGTCGGCGTTGTCGACCTCGACACAGCGGACCGGGACGCTGGGGATCGGCCGGACGTCGACGATGAACCGTGAGTGCGAGCGGGCTGTCCCGGCCGCGCGCCGACGCTGCTTGTGCAGCAGATTCTTCCGGCTCAGACCGAACACCTCGTCGTCGGTGGCGAACGTGAGGGTGTACGCCACCGAACTGTCCGCGGTGCGTCCGCGAACGCTCTTGGTCGATCGGTGGCATCGATATCCGAGGCTGGCGATCAGTTCTTCCGCGTCGGAGACCAGTCGTTCGTTCGTCACGGTGAATTGCACCGAACCGCCGTGGGTCACAGTGCCGTCGGTGTCGAGCAGACCGGCCAGCAGCGCCCGCCGCTGTGCTTCGGAGGCACGCAGATAGGCGCTGGGGATGTGCTTGTTCCCCAGGACCCCGATGGTGCGCAACCGTGCCTGCACCGTGCCGGTGGTATCGCGGCAGCTCTGGCACATCCGCAGACCGGTCGAGGGTCGGCCACACTGCGGGCAGGTCGGCCGGGGCGAGGGTGCCGATACGAATCGTGATCGACCACCGCAGGATCGGCCGCAGGTCTTCACCTCGGAGGTGAACGGCACGAACTCGGTCCCGCACACAACGCAGTTGCGAGTAGCGATGGGGTCGGGTTCGGGCAACCGCAGGCTGTAGCGCAGCGGGGCGCTCGCCGATGGGACTGCGATCAGCCCCTCGTTCTCGATGCGCAGCACGATTTCCGGGTCCGCGGTCGTCAGTTGGGCGGAGGCGGAGGTGCCGTCGCCCAGCCAGGCGCCCAGGGTATACGGCGGAACCAGCAGATCACGCTCCGGCAGCTGCAGCGGCGCCGCGTTGGTGACCGAATGGTTGAGACGCCCGTCCGCGGTCGCGCAGCGAAGCGTTCCGGCGATGTCCGCAGTGGTCCGAACCTCGGCGAATGTCCGCTGATTCCGGTACCGATTGCGTCCGGCCGCGGCTTGCTGCGCAGAGCGCCGTGAGGCGCGTGTTTCGGTGAGCCACTGATGTTCGGCATCCGCGACGATCACCGTGCCGTCGGAGAATTCCACCTCGTAGCAAGGGCGTTCGTACATCGTCTCGGTGGCGGCCACGACCCGAGTCGGTCGTCCGTGCGCGTCGAGCAGTTGGTCTCCGACCGCCACCTCACCCATGGTCGTCCAGCCGGCCGGAGTGGGCAGCGGGGTATCGAGTGCGAGCGCCTTACCCACGCCAGGCCTGGCCGCGACGATGATCATCTGGCCGGGGTGCAGGCCGTTGGTGACCTCGTCGAGTTCGGTGAAGCCGGTGGGTACGCCGAGGGAGATGCCGCCGCGGCTGGCGATGGAGTCGATTTCGTCCATCGTCGGCTGGAGGAGTTCCTCCAGGGGCAGGAAGTCCTCGCTGGAGCGGCGTTCGGTGACCTCGTAGATTTCGGCCTGGGCGCGATCGACGACCTCGGCGACGTCCTGGCCCTCGGAGCCGGCGTAGCCGAACTGGACGATGCGCGTGCCGGCCTCGACCAGGCGGCGCAGAATCGCCTTCTCCGCGACGATTTCGGCGTAGTAGGAGGCGTTGGCCGCCGTCGGCACGGTTTGGGTCAGGGTGACCAGATACGGCGGGCCGCCGATGCGTTTGAGTTCGCCGCGGCGATCCAGGGTGGCGGCGACGGTGACCGGGTCCGCGGGTTCGCCACGGCCGTAGAGGTCGAGAATCGCGTCGTAGACCGCCTGGTGCGCCGGACGGTAGAAGTCGCCGGGACGGATGACCTCGACGACGTCGGCGATGGCGTCCTTGCTGAGCAACATGCCGCCCAGAACCGACTGTTCGGCGGCCATATCGTGCGGCGGCTGCCGACCGAAATCCTCGCCGTGCTGATCGTTGTAGTCCGAGTGCCCGCGATCGTCGACGACTGCCACTCGACCGTCCTCTCTCATCGCACCCGGCCTGATCCCACCCGGCTTCGACCCTATTGATGACTTGTTGTACGCCCGGGTACCGACACGTCGGAACATGGCACACCGGACGTCGGCGCGGCCACCACATGATCGGAAACCCGCTGTAGCTAACGACTTCTCGCAGCGAGAACCGCGGCGTTCCCGGCGCGTGATGACGGCGCCTGGAAGAACCTAAGGGACCGAGTTGGGGATCGCCAAACCGTCCTGTGGAAACAACTGTGGATAAACTGGGCACAGTTCACCCGCCGTTGTGTAGGCCTTGTGCATCAACTGGGGATAACCCGGTATGCGCAGTGGCTATGACCAGGTGGAACCACGTTTTTTCGATTTCCCACATGTGGATCGAAATCCCGTCGGCGTGTCATTCAAGATGAACAGCCGGGCGTGTTGGGTAAACACCGCTCTCTCACGCTATGGCGCAGATCACATTCCAGACGGTCGGTTCGGCTACTTGTCCACAAATCCCCAGGAGCTGGGTAAAAAGTGCGCAGGATGCGTCGGCGGCGGGATCCGGTGCCTGCCGTCACCATCTAGCAAATCTCTCGCAACTCTATCGTGTCGGATCCGATTCCGCCCCGAAATGCGACAAGAGCCGTTGACGGGCCTGTCCGGCCAGGGCGAACGCGCGCAGGCGAAGACCATCCCCGCAGTGACTACGGGGATGGTCTTCGAAGAACTGTGATCCACCGTCCGGAGCGAGCGCATCGGCGAACCGATGCGGGACCCCGCCGGACGGCGGAGCGGATATCACTCCGCGGCAGCAACCTGCAGATCGAACTTGGCAATCACGTCGGGGTGCAGGTGCACGGTGACGTTGTGCTTGCCGGTGCTCTTGATGTGCGACTTCGGCAGCTCGATGCTGCGCTTGTCGAGCACCGGGCCGCCGGCGGCCTTGACCGCACCGGCGACGTCGGCGGTGGTGACCGAACCGAACAGCTTGCCGGTGCCGGCGGTCTTCACCGACAGGGACACGCCCTCCAGGCCCTCGATCGCGGCCTTGAGCTCCTTGGCGTGGTCCAGGTCGCGCACGCGGCGAGCGTCCTGCGCCCGGCGGATGCCCTCGACCTGCTTCTCGGCGCCACGGGTGGCGACGATCGCCAGGCCGCGCGGCAGCAGGTAGTTGCGGCCGTAGCCGTCCTTGACCTCCACGGTGTCGCCGGGCGCACCGAGGTTGTCCACATCAGCAGTCAGAATCAGCTTCATCGTCTGCCTCCCGTTCTCAGCGAGCCGTGGACACGTAGGGCAGCAGCGCAACCTCGCGAGAGTTCTTCACCGCGACGGCGATGTCCCGCTGGTGCTGCACGCAGTTGCCGGTGACGCGGCGGGCGCGGATCTTGCCGCGGTCGCTGACGAACTTGCGCAGCAACGCCGTGTCCTTGTAGTCGATGACGGCCCCGGTGCCCGAGCCGTCCTTCTTGGCTTTCTTGTCGTCCTTGCAGAACGCGCAAGCCTTCTTCTTCAGCACCTTTTCGCGTGCCGGTGCTTTGGCCATGGGTCTTCACTCCGTTTGCCTGGGAGCCGCACAGCGCGGGCCCCGATATGTGAGCCGTTCAGAACGGCGGTTCGTCGTCCATCTGGCCGCCTCCGAAGGAGCCGGCCGCGGGAGCGCTGCCCCACGGATCGTCGCCGGCGGAACCCTGTCCGCCGCGACTGCCACCGTTGGAGCCGCCGAAGCCCCCACCAGTGCCGCCGGAATTGCCGCCGAAGCCACCACCACCGCCGCCACCGCCGCGCGAGGTCTTGTTGACCTTCGCGGTCGCGTAGCGCAGGGAGGGACCGACCTCGTCGACCTCGAGTTCCACGACCGTGCGCTTCTCACCCTCGCGGGTTTCGTAGGAGCGCTGCTTGAGCCGTCCGCTCACGATCACGCGAGCGCCTCGGGTCAGACTCTCGGCGACATTCTCCGCGGCCTCACGCCAAATGTTGCAGCGCAGGAACAGGGCCTCGCCGTCTTTCCATTCGTTGGCGTTGCGGTCGAACACCCGGGGAGTCGAGGCGACGGTGAAATTGGCCACCGCCGCGCCCGCGGGTGTGAATCGAAGTTCCGGATCTGCCGTCAAATTGCCGATGACGGTGATTACGGTGTCGCCTGCCATGGTTCCTCCTGGTCTCCGGTGCGATCAGCTGTGCACTCGCCTGTTGCGCTAGAGCCTAAGGCCAGGCAACGACAAGTGCGGTTTGCTTTCCGGCAGGTATGCCAGGGGTCTTACTTCTTGTCCTGCCGCAGCACCTTGGTGCGCAACACCGACTCGTTCAGGCCCAGCTGACGGTCGAGCTCGCTGACCGTGGCCGGCTCGGCGGTCAGGTCGACGACGGCGTAGATGCCCTCGGCGCGCTTCTCGATTTCGTAGGCCAGCCGGCGGCGGCCCCAGAGGTCGACCTTGTCGATCTTGCCGCCCTGCTGCGAGACCACACTGAGCATCTTGTCCAAGTTCGGACCGACAGTGCGCTCGTCCAGGTTCGGATCGAGGATGACCATCACTTCGTAATGACGCACGGGAACCCATCACCTCCTGTGGACTGTGAACGGCCACGGACTTTCCGTGGCAGGAGGGGTCGTTGCGTCAGCAACCCGGTAAGGCTACATGAACGGCCGGTCCGGACCCGAATCCGGGGCACCGGGTGCGAAATGGGTCTCCTTCCCGGGGAATAACGCCGTCCGCGGGGTAGCCCACCTATCGTGGTGCATATGCCGATTCGACCCGCCGATCGTTGGGACCGCGGCGGCGGCGACGGCGTGGCCGCGGAGGTGGCCGCGTGGCCGATGCCGTAGTCCGGGCGCGCGCCACCGGCCGGGTCGCGGCCGCGGCCGCGGTGCTGGCCTGCGCGGTGACGCTGATCTTCGCCTATCTCAACAAGGCCCGCTGCGCGGGCGCGCCGTTCGACGGCGACGGGCGCAGTCTGATCTTCGACCGCATCAAGGATGCCGAGGTCTGCTATTCCGACATCCAGTTCCTCTGGCTCGGCCGCGGCATCGACGAGCATCTGTTTCCGTACGTCGGCGGCGGCATCACCCCCGACGGCACGCTGACCGGTGGCGCCGTGGAATATCCGGTGCTCAGCGGGCTGCTGATGTGGCTCGGCGCGGCCGGGGTGCACGACGACGCCGGCTTCCTGCTGCATTCGGCCCTGCTGCTGGCGCCGTTCGCCCTGCTGACCGCCTGGATGCTGGGCCGGATGTCGGGAGCCGTCGCGCTGCTGTGGTCGGTGGGCCCGCCGCTGGTGCTCTACGCCTTCCACAACTGGGAACTCCCGGTGGTGTGCACGGCCGTCGGCGCGGTCTACGTGATGACGACGCTGACTCGATATTCGTTGCGCACCAGGGGAATTGTCGCGGCGGTCCTGCTGGGCATCGGGTTCTGCCTGAAGTTGTATCCGGGGATCTTCGTGCTGCCGCTGATGCTCCACATATTTCTCGGCGAGCCGGACCTCGGCGAGCCGGATACCCCCCGCCGCGGCTACGACCCGGTCGGTGCGCTCGCGGCCGCGGGTGCGGCGATCGCGACGGTGGTGGCGATCAACCTGCCCTTCGCGCTGCTCGGCTACGACGGCTGGCGGGCCTCGTTCACCTTCCAGCAGATGCGCCAGGCCGACATCACCACCAACTCCGTCTGGTACTGGGGACTGCGGCCGATGTTCGCGCAGGGGCAGAGCGGGGAAGCGTCGTTCCAGGACGTCGTGGCGACGGCCTCGCCGATCCTGGTGGTCGTCTCGTTCGCGCTGGCTATCTGGTTGGGGTGGAAGCGTTTTCCCGCACTCGGCTACTACCCGTGGGTGGGTGTGAGCGCGGCGATGCTGTGTGGATTCCTGCTGTTCCACAAGGTGCACTCACCGCAGTACACGCTGTGGATACTGCCGTTCTTCGTCCTGCTCGAGGTGCCGTGGGCGGCGATCGGCGCCTATCTGCTGGCCGATCTGGCGCTCGGCATCGGGGTCTTCCGCTACTTCCATGCCCTGGGCAGCGGGACGGGTGCGGACTTCTACGAGAAGCTCGTGCAGTTCGGGGTGTGGGGACGCGCGATACTGCTGGTGTTCTTCTTCTTCGCGTTCGTCCGCGCCCGCCCGCGCGGATACCGGCCGATGGTGTCGCCGGTAGCGCGCGAACTCGTTCCCGCGCGGTGACTTACGGCTTGCCGTGGCGAACGCGGAACGACGCGCTCTTGGCGCGGTTGCCGCACAGCGTCATATCGCACCAGCGTCGCGAACCCGCGCGGGAGGTGTCGAGGTAGAGGCGTGTGCAGCTGTCGCGGCCGCATTGTTTGATCCGATCGCGATCGGGTCCGCCGAGGAGTTCGATCGCCTCGGTCGCGATCCGGGCGAGGGCGTGATCGCAATCGCCGCGCCGGGTCACGCCGGTGTCGGCACGCAGGGCGATCGAGGGTTTCGGCCCGTCGGCGATCCGATTCACCAGCACCCGGTCGGCATCGCGCCACGGCTCGCCGACGCTGGTGGCCAGGGCCAGGCGGTACACCGCTTCGCGCAGTCCGACCGCCCGCGCGAGCGCGGCCGCGTCGCACTGTGCCGCGGAGTCCAGTAGTCCGGCCGCGATCAGCCATTCGTCGAGTGCGGCGGGAGCCGTCAGTAGATCGATGAAACCGGCGTTGCGCTCCTGGACCGTGCCGGCGAAATCCAGGGCCAGGTTGCCGCTGACGAAGGTGAACACCTCCCCATCATAACCCCCTTGACAGGTTAGTTGTGCCGATGTCAGGGTTGATAACCAGTTGAAGCGGTTACTTGGGAGGCGTCGTGCGGAACCGACTGATGGAGACGGCCGCGCCCGCGGCCTTCGTCGTGATGTGGAGCAGCGCCTTCATCGCCGGCATCATCGGCGTCGGCGCGGCGCCGCCGATGATGGTGCTGTTCGCACGCTTCGCCTTCGCCGGGGTGGCCTTGGCCGCGTATGCCGTTGCCGTGCGGGCGACATGGCCGCGCGGCCGGGAACTACTGCATGTCGCCGTCGCCGGCTTGCTCATGCAAATGGTGCAGTTCGGGGCCTTCTACACGGCCATGGCCGATCATGTGTCCGCGGCGGTGATTTCCCTGGTGCAGGGATTGAATCCGGTGGTGATCGCACTGTTCGCCGGGACCGTGCTCGGGGAGTCGGTCACCGTGCGGCAATGGATCGGATTCGGTGTCGGCGGCATCGGCGTCGGACTGGCCGTCTTCGATCAATCCCATTTCTCCGCAACGGGTTTGGTGCTGTGCGTGGTCGGTCTGCTGGGACTGAGTCTCGGCACGGTCCATCAGAAGCGTTTCGTGCCGCAGGTCGACCCTCGCACCAATACCGCTGTGCACGTTCTGGTCAGCGCGCCGGTGGCCGGAATCTTCATGCTCGCGAGCGGCAGTACCCATATCGCCGATCCCCTTCGGTTCGCCGGCTCGCTGGTGTGGATGGTGGCGATCAACGCCGTCGCGTGCTTCCTGTTGCTGAACGCCATGCTGCGGCGCTGGGACGCCACGCGTGTCGGCAAGCTGTTCTTCGTCACCCCGCTGGTCACGGCGGTGCTGGCCTGGCTGCTGATCGCACAACCGTTGCGCCCGTTGACGATTGCGAGCCTCGGCGTCGGCCTGATCGGGATGGTGCTGGCCTCGCTGCGGTCCGGAACCCGGCGGGATGCCGCGCCCGTCGGGGAGCCGACATCGCCGGTACCGGGCGGTGTCCGGGAGCATCGGGCGGGCGTGGCCGCCTGACGTGCGGGCGCGCCCGACCGGGCGTTACTGCGGCTCGCCCTGCGCCGCGCTGATCACGCCGTCGAGCACGTCGCGGGTGCGAACCAAATCCTTGATGCACGCCTCGATGCGCTTGCGTTCGGCGGCAAGGGTTTCCGTGAGCCACGGTGTCGCGGTCGCCGCGGGTGTGCCATCGGTGTCGTTGATGCACGGGAGCAGTTCGGCGATGGTGCGGCTGTGCAGTCCCGCGGCGAACATCTCCTGAATGCGAACGACACGGTCCACCGCCTGCTCACGGTATTCGCGCTGACCGCCGGAGGTCCGGGTCGAGGCGAGCAGGCCCTGGCTCTCGTAGTACCGCAACGACCGCACGCTGACGCCCGTGCGTCGTGCCAGTTCACCGATGCGCACCGGTTTCTCCTTGCACCTCACATTGATGTCAGGTTCTACGGTACGCGCATGCTGTTGCTGACCGACTATCACGCACACCACCTGCATCTGCCCAATCGCATCGTGATGGCGCCGATGACTCGGCTGCGCTCTCGTCCCGACGGTTCACCGACCGCCGATGTGGCGACCTACTACGCCCAGCGTGCGGAGGCCGGACTCATTGTCACCGAGGGCATCTGGCCGCATTCCAGCGGGCAGAGCGAGGCGTGGGTGCCGGGCCTGGCCACCGAGACGCACATCGCCGAATGGAGCCGGGCCACCGAGGCCGTCCACGGCGCGGGCGGCCGGATCTTCGCCCAGCTCATGCACGGTGGCCGGTGGGGCCATCCGCTCGCCCGGATCGACGGCACCCTGCCGGCCGGTCCGTCCGCGGTGCCGGCATCCGATCCGCTCCACCTGCTCGACGGCGGGAAGGCCCCGGCGCCGCACCCTCGTGCCATGACCCGCGCCGAGATCGCACAGGCCGTCCAGCATTACGCCGATGCCGCCGCCAACGCGCTCACGGCCGGATTCGACGGTGTCGAAATCCACGGGGCGAACAGCTATCTCGTTCATCAGTTCCTGGCCGACAACACCAATCTGCGCACCGACGAATACGGCGGCACGATCTCCAATCGCATGCGATTCGCACTCGAGGTCACCGATGCCGTTGCCGCGGTCGCGGGTTCGCATCGAGTCGGGATCCGGCTGTCCCCCGGTAATCCGCAGTTCGGGATGCGCGAGGCAGATCCGGCGCCGCTCTATCGCGCCCTGGTGGGTGAACTCGCCGGGCGAGATCTCGCCTATCTGCACCTCACCGACAACGACGACTATCCGGCGCTCGACGATCTGCGCCCGCGCTGGAACGGCACACTCATCGCCAATGTCGGCGAGAACCGCGCGCCGACCACACCGGCGGCGGCCGAGCGGGTACTCGCCGAGGGCCGAGCGGATCTGGTGTCCTTCGGGCGCGCCTTCATCGCCAACCCCGATCTGGTGTCGCGGATTCGGCACGGGCGAGCGCCGGCACCGGTGCGCGAGGACGGTCTCTACGGCCGGGGACCGATCGGATACACGGACTACCCGTCCTGGACCGACCGCGACGAGCGGGTCGCTTGAACGGTGATCACAGCGCCGATGACCGCCCCGTTCGCATGCCGTCGGCTCGCTCATCTCGGGCTTCGTGGCATGCGTTGCGACGGGCATCGGCGTGTTCCATTGTCACAGAACCGCACCCGGTTCGGTGCCGGGGTTCCGGGATTACTGCCAGCGCGCCAGCAACCGGTTCGCCTCGGTGCTCAGTGCGCGTTGCAGGAAAGGCCCGAAACTGACTCGGGCAACACCCAATTCGGCGAACCAGGCGCGATCGCCCTGATCCGGCAGACCGATGGCGTTGACGGGCAACGGAAGTTCGGCACAGAGCCGGCGCAGGATCTCCGGATCACGCTGGCCCAGCGGATACAGCACGTCGGCACCCGCGTCGGCCGCCAGCCGCATCCGCTCCAGCACCCGCTCGACGCGATCCGGGGTGTTCTGGTCCTCGCGCAGGAACAGATCGGTGCGGGCGTTGACCACCACGTGCACACCGGCGGCATCGGCCGCCTGCCGCAGTCCGGCAACGAAGTCGGCGTGCTCGCTCGGCTCGCGCAGGCGGCCACCCTCGCTGTGCACCGAATCCTCGATGTTGAGGCCGACCGCGCCCGCCTCCAGCAGTCCGTCGATCAGTTGTGCGGGCTTCAGGCCGTAGCCGGATTCGATATCGACCGAGACGGGAATGTCCACCGCCGCGGTGATCTCGCGAACCCGGGCCATCGACTCGGGATAGGTCATCCCTTCCTGATCCGATTTGCCCAGCGAATCCGCCAGCGGATGGCTGCCGACGGTCAGTGCGGCGAAACCGGCCGCCTGCACCAGATTCGCCGACCACGCGTCCCAGACGGTCGGCAGAATCGCCGGGTCGCCGGGGCGGTGCAACTCGAGGAAGGTGGTCGCCTGCTCGCTCAATGCGGTCATGTGTCGATCCTGGCCCATGAGCGGGTGTTCGCGCCAGAGGCCGGATACGGCGCCTTGGGTTGCAGGGCCGACGGCAGCCACGGCAGCGCCGGATCCTGCGCGCGGTCCAGAATTCCGCCCACCGGATCGTCGGCGCCGTCGCTTCGCACGAGGTCCAGGTCGGGCCGGTAGATCTGGCGGACCACCAACGCGCACAGGCCCACGACCGCGAGGTCGCGGATCAGGACCGCGCTGGTGAACCACTGCTCGGGGACGCCCTTGTCCTCGGTGCCGAGGTAGTAGTACATGCGCGGGAACCACACCAGCGCGTCGATCGTCATCCATGCCAGCAGGATTCGCCGGTGCGGCAGGGCCAGCACCGCCAGCGGCACCAGCCACAGCGAATACTGCGGACTCCACACCTTGTTGGTCAGCAGGAACGCCGCCACCACCAGGAAAGCCAGCTGTGCCACCCGGGGCCGGCGGGCGGCGGTCAGCGCGATGTAGCCGATCACCGCGCAGGCGGCCGCGAACAACACCAGCGACACCATATTCAGTGCGGTCGGAGTGTCGGAGGAGGCGAGTGGACCGTCGAACCCCTGCCAGCCGGTGAAGGAGGTGACCACGTTGTAGAGCGAATCCGGATCGGCATGGCGTTCACTGTTGAGCCGGAAGAATTCCCACCAGCCCTCGGTGAACGGCACGGCGATGGGCAGATTCACCGCCAGCCAGGCCAGCACCGCCGAGACCACCGTCACCAGCGCCGCGCGCAGGGGGCTGATCCGCGCCCCGGCCAGATAGTCGCGCAGCGCGCCGATCACGTTGTTGCGGTTGCGCCGCAGCTGTTCTCGCAGGCCCGGCAAGCGGTCGCGGCAGTCGACGCGCAGGCACAGCACCACGATCGGACCGAGCAGCAACAGCGGATACAGCTTGGCCGCACCGCCCAGCCCGAGCAGGATTCCGGCCAGGACCGGTCGCCGCCTGGCCCACGCCAGCAGGCCCGTGGCCGCGAAAGCCGTTGCCAGGGCGTCGAAATTGGTGAATATGTGCACGAGCACCAGCGGTGAGAGGGCCACCAGCGCGGCATCCCAGATGCGGCGGCCCGAGAGCATCGCCGACGCCCACACCGTCACCAGCCAGGCCAGTGCCAGTCCCACGGCGACGACGTTGAAATACACCACCACCGACAGCGCCTTCGGCAACGGCAGCGACATCCAGATGTTGGCGACCTCCATCGCCAGGTACTGGTAGAGGCCCGACAGCACCGGATACTCCATGTACCGGGTCTGCAGCTTGCCGTCGGGACCGACCTCGGTCCACTTCTTCTTGTAGGGGAACGCGCCCTCGTCGAGATGTTCGGCGCCGTAGAGCGGCACCGTATCCGAGTAGCACATGGCCACGTACTGGCGGCCGTTGTTCCAGTCGAGGGTGAGATGGCCCTCCGAGGTGGTCGTCTGCTGGATGCAGCCGGCCTTACCGGCCCAGCCGAAGGCAAGGAACACCACCGCGAAGGCCAGCAGGATGCGCAGCGGAGTCCAGAAGCGGGCCCGGCCGATCAGGGCGTGGTCGCCGACCGGGCCACCGATCGTGCTGCTCAACTGCGCGGTCATCGAATCGGTGCGGCTGGGTTTGTCCCGGCGGGCCGCCGACCTCCGATCCGCCGCGAGGGGCGCCGCGGAAACGAAACCGGTGGCGGTCTCGACACCTTCGTCACCGAACGTCGAGGCCGCCACCGGCTGTTGTTCACTCACGCCACCCGAGGCTACCGGTGACTGTTGGTGTACCCGTCTCCTGTCCCGTCGGTACTGTTGCCGACGCCCGCACCCGGACGCTGGGACCGTGAATTGCCGCTGGTGTCACCGGAGTTGGAGGTGCTCGGTGACGTGCCGTCGGCGGGCGCCACCGGTTGCCCCGGCAGCGGCCCCGTGTCCTGCGACTGCGGCTGGTTCTGCTGCGGTTGTGAGCGCGGGTTCGGCTGGATGCCCGGCACCGGAATGGTGATGCCCGGCAGGATCTCGACCTGCGACGGCTTCACCACGACCGGCGGCTGATACTCCTGCTGCGTGGTGCTCGGCGCGGTGTAGGGCGCCGAGAAGGACGGCACACCGGCTTGGCCGCCGATCGCGGCCGGCTTCGGGAAGTTCTCCTTCGGCGTGCCCTCGAGCGCGCCGTCCATGGTGTCCTTCCAGATATCCGACGGCAGGCCGGAGCCGTACATGATCGAGCCGCCGGGCGTCTTCAGCGCGACACCGTCCGCGGTACCCGCCCAGACCGCTGTCGACAGCGACGGGGTGAAGCCGATCATCCACGCGTCCTTGTTCTGACCGGTGTCACCGAGCTGGGTGGTACCGGTCTTGGAGCCGGACGGCCGGCCGCCGGCCAGGCCGTGGTTGCGGGAGGACGCGGCGATCGGTTGCATCGCCGACGAGAGGTTGTCGGCGACCGCTGCGGAGATCCGCTGCTCCCCGGCGACCTGTCCGCGGTCGAGCAGCACCTGACCGTCGGCCGTGACGACCTTCTGCACGAAATGCGGCTTGTGATACACACCCGAGGCCGCGATGGTCGCGTACGCGGAGGCCATATCCAGCGGCCGCACCTGGTACTGACCCAGGATGATGCCGTTGTTGGGCCCGGAACCATCGGGTTCGGTCAGGGTCTGGCCAACACCCGGAATCGTGTCGGGGATGCCCATCCGATGCGCCATCGCCGCGATCTTGGCCGGGCCGTCCGGCATATCGAGTTCCATGCGGTAGAAGCTGGTGTTCAGCGACCGCTTGAGTGCCTCGGCGATGGTGCAGGTACCGCAGGTTTCGCCTTCGGCGTTGGTGATCTTGATGCCGTTGACGGTCAGATCGGAGCTGTCGTACATCGTCGACAGCGGCTTGCCGAGTTCGAGATTCTCGGCCAGGCCGAAGACCTTGAAGGTCGAGCCGGACTGCAACCCGGCATTGGCGAAGTCCCAGCCGGTCGCGTTGTCGCCACCGTAATAGGCGCGCACCGCACCGGTTTTCGGATCGACCGAGACGACCGCGGTCCGGACCTCGTCGCGTTCACCCTGCATGTTCTTGTGCACGGAATCGATCGCCGCCTGCTGGGCCTTCTGATCGATCGTCGTGGTGATCTGCAGACCCTCGGTGTTCAGCTGGGTATCGCTGATGCCGGCCTCGGACAGCTCGCTGAGCACCTGCCGCTTGATCAAGCCGTTGGGGCCCGCGGTCTTGTTCTCGCTGTCGTCGCTGTTGGCGCTGGACGGCAGAACCTTCGGGTACACCATCTTGGCGCGTTCGGCGGCGGGTACGGAACCGGCCTTGACCATGCCGTCGAGGACGTAGTTCCAGCGCTGTTCGGCGCCCTTCGGGTTGTTCTCCGGGTCCAGGCCGTACGGCTGGTTGATGGTGGCGGCCAGCATCGCGCCCTCTTCGACCGTCAGCTGTTCGACCGACTTGCCGAAGTAGGCCTTGGCCGCGGCGTCGATGCCGAAGGTGCCGCGACCGAACGGAATCGTGTTCAGATACGCGGTGAGGATGTCGTCCTTACTCCACTGCCGCGCCATCTTCGCCGAGATCACCAGCTCGCGCATCTTGCGGCTCAGCGAATGCTGATTGCCGACCATCGCGTTCTTGACGTACTGCTGGGTGATCGTCGAACCACCACCGGCGGTGTCCTTGCCCATCAGGTTGTCGCGCGCGGCGCGGGCGAAACCGCTGATGGAGAAGCCCGGGTTGGAGTAGAAGTCCCGGTCCTCGGCCGCGATCACCGCATTGCGCACGTGCGGCGGGATCTGGTCGATGGTGACGTCGGTCCGGTTACCTTCCGGCGGAACGATTCTGCTGATCTGCGTGGTGCCGTCGGAGGCCAGGATCGTGGCGACCTGAGGGGTTTTGAGGTCGCCCGGCTGGGGTATCGAGACCGTCGTGTACGCGATCAGGAAGACCGCGCTCGGCACCACGATGGCCAATGCCACCAGGACATAGATCACTCGGCGCACGATGCGCCACGGCGATTTCTTCTTGGTCTTCGGGCCCCTGCCCGCCGACCCACCCGGACCGTCACCGCCGCCGTTGCCCTTGCGCGGCGGCGGACCCGACGGGGGCGTACCTCCGGCGACCGCGCGGCGTCCGCCGGTGCCCGGACCGGATCCGGGGCGCGTCCCGGCGCCACCCGGAGCCGACCGGTTGGCCGCGGTCGAGCGCGGGCCGCGCTGCGCCATCGCCTCACCGAGGGTTCCGGCCGCGATCTTCTGGGTGGCCTGAGGTTTCTGCTCGCCCGGTTTGGCGATCTTCTGCGTTGCCCCCGCACCCGGACGCGGTGCCGGGTTCGCGGGACGCCGCGGCGGGCCACCGGCCGGATTCGGCTGACCGCCGCGCACCGTGGGCTGTCCGCCCGTGCGTGGCGGGCCACCGGCCGGGCCGCGCATCGGCGGCGTGCGGTCACCGCCGGGCGGCGGGCCGGGGCGTCGCGGTGGGCCACCGGCCGGATTCGGCGGTCCGCCCGGCTGGCCGCCGCGGGGACCGCCCGGTCCCGGGGGCGGTGCCTGGCGACGCGGCGGTAGCGGCCGGGCGCCGGGCGGGTTGCCGCCTGCCGGACGCGGTGGTTGACCACCGGGTCCGGATTGCGGGCCGCGCGGGGGCCGACCGCCGTTCGGTCCATCGTCGTAAGGCGAAGTCACAGCCTGGATCTCCATAACTCGATACGGTCCGGATAGCTCGGTGCGGGCGTGCGCGGCCGTCGTCGGCCGGTATGGGAACCGCTCCACATATCAGTCGAGTGTGCCCGTCATTCGGCGGCAGTCCGACGAGCGCCGCCACCACGACGGCGCCGCGGTGCCGGGGTGTGCCCCAGCACATACGACTGCACCAGATGATTCCAACTACAGGTCCGGCACACCTCGACCACGTGCACCGAGAACTCTTCCCGAGTCTCGGCCAGCCGCACCAGTTCCTCGGGGGTTCGGGCCGAACCCGCGATCGGTCCCAATCCATCGCCGTAGACCCACGAAACGAGCGTGAGCTGCTCTTTTCGGCAGATCGGACAGGTGACCTCGCTCCCCCGCCCGTGGAATTTCGCCGCACGCAGCAGGTACGGATTCGCATCACATACCTCGGCGACGTCCACACGGCCCGCATAGACATCGGCCAGCAGCGACCTGCGCCGGAGCGCATAGTCGACCACCTGCCGCTGAATTCGCACGGGTCCCAGAGTACTTGCGTCGGCGGGGGCACGGCATGCCACCGAGAGAAGCCACACGTTCCTTTCCACTCACTATATCGGTCCGATATAGTTTGTAATCGCATCCATCGGTTAGGTCTGTTCAATACAGTCAGGAGGTGAGGCCCGTGCTCGAACTCGCGATTCTCGGGCTGCTCCTGGAGTCACCCATGCACGGCTACGAGCTGCGCAAACGGTTGACGGGCCTGTTGGGGCCGTTCCGGGCCTTCTCCTACGGGTCGCTGTACCCGACGCTGCGGCGCATGCAGGCCGACGGTCTGATCGCCGAGGAGAGTCCGGCCGGCGCGGTCACCCGCCGGGCCCGCCGGGTCTACCAACTGACCGAATCGGGTCGCGAGCGGTTCGGTGAACTGCTCGCCGACACCGGACCGCAGAACTACACCGATGACGGCTTCGGCGTTCATCTCGCCTTCTTCAGCCGCACCCCCGCCGAGGCGCGGATGCGGATCCTCGAGGGCAGACGACGGCAGGTCGAGGAGCGCCGAGAAGGACTGCGGGAGGCGATCAAACGCGCCAGCGGAACACTGGATCGCTACACCCGCCAGCTCCATCAACTCGGTCTCGAATCAAGCGAGCGCGAAGTGCGCTGGCTCAACGAGTTGATTGCAGCGGAGCAATCAATGAAGGCGGCACCACAGAAAGAGGGAAATGTCGGCCATGAGTGATGTCAACCCGGCTGCCAATGAGATTCGCGTGGCCATCGTCGGCGTGGGCAACTGCGCCTCCTCGCTGGTCCAGGGCGTGCAGTACTACAAGGACGCAGACGAGAACGTGACTGTGCCCGGCCTCATGCACGTCAAGTTCGGCCAGTACCACGTGCGCGATGTGAAGTTCGTCGCCGCATTCGACGTCGACGCGAAGAAGGTCGGATTCGACCTGTCCGATGCGATCTTCGCCAGCGAGAACAACACCATCAAGATCTCCGACGTGCCGCCGACCGGCGTCACCGTCCAGCGGGGCCCGACTCTCGACGGCATCGGCAAGTACTACGCGCAGACCATCGAGCTCTCCGAGGCCGAGCCGGTCGACGTCGTGCAGACGCTGAAGGATGCCAAGGTCGACGTGCTGGTTTCGTACCTGCCCGTCGGTTCGGAAGATGCCGACAAGTTCTACGCGCAGTGTGCCATCGACGCCAACGTCGCATTCGTGAACGCGCTGCCCGTCTTCATCGCCTCCGACCCGGCCTGGGCGCAGAAGTTCGTCGACGCCGGCGTGCCGATCGTCGGTGACGACATCAAGTCTCAGGTCGGCGCGACCATCACCCACCGCGTGATGGCCAAGCTGTTCGAGGACCGCGGCGTGCAGCTGGACCGCACCATGCAGCTCAACGTCGGCGGCAACATGGACTTCAAGAACATGCTCGAGCGCGAGCGCCTGGAGTCGAAGAAGATCTCCAAGACCCAGGCGGTCACCAGCAACCTGAAGAAGGAGTTGGGCGCCAACGACGTGCACATCGGCCCGTCCGACCACGTCGGCTGGCTCGACGACCGCAAGTGGGCCTACGTGCGCCTCGAGGGCCGCGCCTTCGGTGACGTGCCGCTGAACCTGGAGTACAAGCTCGAGGTGTGGGACTCGCCGAACTCGGCCGGCATCATCATCGACGCCGTGCGCGCCGCCAAGATCGCCAAGGACCGCGGCATCGGCGGACCCGTCATCCCGGCCTCGGCCTACCTGATGAAGTCCCCGCCGAAGCAGCTCGCCGACGACGTCGCGCGCACCCAGCTGGAAGCGTTCATCATCGGCGCTGAGTAGTTCGGCCTCGCTTCGCTCGGCGGGTTCGCGGCCCCTAGGGCTCGCCGATGCGGCACCGTGGCTTGCTCCTTCGTCGCGTACGCCACGGCACCGCATCGGCGAGCCGGCCGCGAACGGGGCCTCCTCGAGGTCGGCCCGTGCGGGGTTGCGTCAGGCGCGAATGCCGCTGTGAATATCAGGCTTCGAAATCAGGCTGGGCCCCTGCGGAAATCGCGGGGGCCCAGCCTGATTCGTTGCTTTTCGTCCTGCGGTCAGTCGAGGGAGACGTACACTTCGACCGAGGTGGGGCCGGTGTAGCGTTCGATCTCCGCGGTGTGGGAGCGGGTGATCGTGCCGGCGCTTTCGGCCTTGGCGACCTTGGCCCAGGCGGTGCGGAGCAGGTCGTAGGGCTTGTCGGAGACGACGAATTTGGCGTAGCGGCCCGCGGGAATGCGGGTGATCACGTCGCCGGTGTCGAGTTCGTCGAGTCCGCCGAGTTCGTAGCCGAGGACCGCGACGGCGTGGTCGTCCTGGCCGATGTAGGCCGCGACGCGCGGGACGTTCTTCTCCCGCGACAGGTAGCGGTCCCAGGTGAAGTTCACCAAATCCAGATCTCGTGCGGTCACCTCGCGCCCGGCCAGCGGGACGGTGAGTCCCCCGACGAGGCTCGGTTCCAGGGTGACGATTTCGAAGTCCACGAGTCCCTACCTGTTCTCGCCGGAATCGGCTTGGGCCACGCCGTTGTTCAACGCGTCGGTCAGCGGATCGCTCTGCAGGGCGACGAACACCTCGACCGTGCGCGCCTCCGGGTAGTGCTCGAAATCGCCGGTGTAGGCCCGCACCAGCGCGCCGGCCGCTTCCAGATCCCAGACCGCGCGCCAGATCGAGACGATGGTGTCGCCCAGGTTGTCGCCGGTGCGCAGGAAGCGCGCGAACTTCGCCGCGGGGACGCGGGCCAGCACATCACCGGGCTGCAGATCGTCGAGGCCCTCGCACCGGTAGCCGACGATATGGGTCAGATAGGAACCGATCTCGGGCGCGTGGTCGACATATGCGGTCGCCGGCGGGCCGGGTAACCGGCGCGCCAGAGTTCGCTTCCACGCCTCTTCCACCTTCTGCCGGCGCGGTCCCTCGACCGCCAGCGCCGGACTGCGTAGCACCGTGCCCGCCACCAGTGTCTCGTGGCGCTCCACCACTTCGAAATCCACCCGTGTCGCCCCTAATGTCTCGTGTTCAACCCCGTTCCACCCTATCGGCGTGTGCTGGGTGATGGCCGGATTACTCCAATTCGTTTCATCACAGCGTGCCGGATCGGACCGTCATCCCGGAACCGGGACGGTCAGCCCCGGAAAGATCTCCACCTGCCGCGGCGGCGGGGGTGGTGGCGGTGGCGGCGGAGCGGGCGGAATGACGATCACCGGCGGTGGCTGCCGCTCCGACTGCGACGGCGGTTGCAGGACGTCGAACGGCGCGTTCCCGGTCGGCTGCGGCGCCGCGGTCTGGGGCTCCGGCTCCGTGAACGGCCCCGCCGAATTCGGTGGCGGGGGCGCCGCGAACGGCCCGGCCGCGGCGCTCGGATCGGGATTCGCGAACTGCTCGACCGGAGTGCCGGCGAGCGCGCCGTCCATGGTGCGCTTCCAGATGTCGGACGGCAGCCCGGAGCCGTAGATCATGCCGCCGCCCGCCGTGCGGATCGGCTCCGGCTGATCGGTACCCACCCACACCGCGGTGGACAGCGACGGGGTGAAACCGATCATCCAGGCGTCCTTGTTCTCGCCGGTGTCTCCGAGCTGCGTCGTCCCGGTCTTGGCCGCCGACGGACGCCCGGCCAGCGTGTGGCCGTTCGAATACGCCGGGATGGGCTGCATCGCCTTGGTGGCCGCATCGGTGACCCCGCGCGGGAAGCGCTGCTGCGGCGGCGGCAGCTGCCCGCCCCCGGGGGCCCCGCGATCGAGCAGTACCCGGCCGTCACCGGCCACCACTCGCTGCACGAAGTACGGCTGGTGATAGCTGCCCGACGCCGCGATGGTGGCATAGGCCGACGCCATATCGATGGGCCGCACCGAGTACACGCCGAGGACGACCGTCGGCGCCGGCTGCCCGTCGGGTTCCGACAGTGAGGTGCCCGGTACGCCCGGGATCTGCTGGGGGATACCGGCCTGGTGGGCGGCATCGGCCACCGCCCGGGGCCCGATGGCTTGGGTGAGCCGGATGAAGCTGGTGTTCAGCGAACGCTTGTAGGCCTCGGCGAGACTACAGGTTCCGCAGGATTCACCCTCGACGTTGGTCACCCGCACCCCGTTGACCACGACCGGCGAACTGTCCAGCTGGGACGTCAGTGTGAAGCCCTGCTGCAGCGCCGCCAGCACGGCGAAGGTCTTGAAGGAGGACCCGGTCTGCAGGGGAGCCTGGGCGAAGTCGTAGCCGACTCCGTCCTCGCCGCCGTAGTAGGCCCGGATCGCACCCGAACGCGGATCGATCGACACCACCGCACTGCGCAGCTGCGGCGGCTGGCCGTCGAGGGTGCGGTGCACCGCGTCCAGCGCGGCCTGCTGCGCTTTGGCGTCGATGGTCGTCGTGATCTGCAGTGCGCCGGTGTTGATCTCCTGATCGCTGATCCCCGCCGCGCGCAACTCCTTCAGCACCTGGGTGCGGATGAGCCCGGCGGGGCCGCGGGCGGCGTCGTCGTCGGGTTTGGGTGCGGGCGCGATCGTCGGGAATTGCACCTTGTCGCGTTCGCCGAGTGTCAGCACGCCCATCCCGACCATGCCGTCGAGCACGTAGTTCCACCGGGCTTTCAGCTGGTCGAGGTGCGTCTCGGGGTCCAGGATCGACGGCGTGCGCACCACCGCGGCCAGGACCGCGCCCTCGGCCAGGGTCAGCTGCGAGACCGGTTTGTCGAAGTAGGCGCGCGCGGCCGCCGCGATCCCGTAGGCATCCCGGCCGTAGTAGATGGTGTTGAGGTACGCGGCGAGAATGTCGTCCTTACTCCACTGCCGCGCCATCTTCGCCGAGATCACCAGCTCCCGCATCTTGCGCGACAGGGTGCGCTCCGAGCTGAGGAAGGCGTTCTTGACGTACTGCTGGGTGATGGTGGATCCACCGCCCGCGTCGTCGCGGCCGAGCAGATTGTCGCGCGCCGCGCGCAGGAAGGCCGACGCCGAGAATCCGGGATTGCGGTAGAAGTCGCGATCCTCGGCCGAAAGCATGGCGTCGCGCATGGTCTGCGGTACCTCCGACAGCGGCACCGGCGTGCGATTGCCTTCGGGGGGAACGATTTTCGCCAGGACGGTCGTTCCGTCGGCGGCGGTTACGGTGGCGATCTGATTGGTCTGCACCGCACTCGGATCGGGTATCTCGGCGCTCCAGTACGCGAGCACCAACAGCAACGACGGAATCGCGACGAAGATCAGGAACAGGGCCAGCAGCAGACGCCGAATCCGCTGACCGCGTGTGCGCGGCGGGCGTTCGCGGGCGCCGGCCGGTTTCTCGCGGCGGCGGGGACGCCCGCTGTTCGGCCGGGACACACCGTCGAGTTGCTTCCACCCGGCAATCGAGGCATAAGGCGCCGTTTCCGGGCGGCCGCGCCGCGGTTTGCGGGTCGAGCTCACGATCATCTCCTCCCGGAGCGTCGGCGAACCAGCGAGAAACAACGATCGCAACCAGACTACGGCCCGCACTGGCGGTCAACCAGATCAGCTACTACCCAGTAAACCGTGGTATCCCTTGAAAACCTCGCAGGACCAGCCGACGGCACATCGGTGTGAGCCGACCGACCGTGACCGCAACCGCATCGTGGCCACTCCGGCTTCCTCGCCGGGGGACCGAACACAACAAGTGGTCCACACGGCGACGACTGCCGGGATACCCATAGCGATTACCCCGCAGTCCGTGTGCCTCTGCCGCCTGGCAAGAGGCGGGAATTGTCATATCCGTCTGCCGCCGATACGCGGGTCGTCGAAATACCCGACGACGTCGTACGGAGTCGTGGCTTGTTGACGGGTTACTTCGCCGGCCTCGGCGTTGTGATGGCCGTTTGGGGAACTCTGATCCCGGCTGTCCAGGAGTCCGCTGGGCTGGGCACCGCGGTGTTGCACGCCGCGGCGCTCGGCGTGGTCGTCGGTCTTCGGGCGGACGGTCGACTCGCCGGACGTGCTCGACTGTCCCAGCTGTTGACCGGCGGTGGAGTCGGTCTTGCCGTAAGCCTCGCGTTGGTCGGCATCTGCCGGGGGCCGATCGCGCTCGCCGTCGCGGCGTTGTCCTTCGGCGCGCTGGGCGGAGCTGTGATCGCCGTTGTCGCGGGGGACATTTCGCACACTTACATCTTCGGTGTCACCGCAGACGCGGTGATCGTCGCGACAGTCGCGGTGGCCCCGTTACTCGCTGCGTCGGATCGCCCGGCACGGAGGTGCGGGCAGCGTCGCGGGAGCGTTCGCCCGGGCTGTCCCGGTCCCGAATCTGGTTGCACCCCGGTGAGTCCGGACAACATCGGTCCGGTGGACCGGCGGAGGTGGGAACACGCCCGCCCTCACCGACTTCTGAAACACGACCCACGACAGTGCGAAAGCCCGCACAGCGACGGCTCCCGACAAAAATCCCGCGACCCGTCAGGGCTCGAGGTCGACCACGCCTTTCCCGCTCCGGATGTCGAGCGGCACCGACCCCTGATCGTGCGTGATCAACCAGGTGTCGTCGATCTTGCGGAGGCAGAAGGTGCCGCGGACCCAGATACCGTCCGTCACCGTTCCGTTCTTCAGCGTGCCGCTGAGCCGGCCGAAGCCGTGCCCGAATGCCACCTCGCCGCCTACGGTGAGCGTCAGGTCGCGAAACTCATAGGTCACGCTCTCGAAGAACAGGAACACTTTCGCCCAGTTCTCGAGTTTCGCCGCTATCCCGACATGCTGGAGTGGCGGCTCGACATCGAAGGACACGACGTCGGCTGCGTACAGATGCCTCAGGGACTCGAGATCCTTGGCTCGCAGTCCTTCGACCAGCTTGTCGATGTGCCGGCGAATCTCGACTTCATCCAGCTCGATACGGTCAGCGCGTGACCCGCGGTCGTTGGATACGGTCATGATTGGCTCCTCGGGAATTGACGAGTGGTTTCGGCGCTGGCGGCAGCGCTGCGAGCGCAGCGCTCCAGGCGATGAGCTGATCCGGCGTTGTGAGAAAGGGTCACTACATTCCGACGACATAGCCGTCCGGAATGTCAGGCCGGCCGCCCCACACATCGGGTCGCTGATTCGTCGATTTCGGTGAAGGACGCACCGACCGAAAGAGGCCGACCCTGCCGTGCGCTTCTGTCGGTGGTGCGCGTAGGCGAATGACCTGGTGTGGGTCATGAAGTTGGTGACGCCCGGCGAGTGTGGGCCTCTGGGGCGGGTGCTTCGGCGGCAGGATGAGAAACGCCGATCCCTGCATCCGTCAGCAAGAAAGACCCGTCGTGTCTTACGCCTATTCCTCGTATTGTCCCGGCACTGTCGCCAGCGGGCGGGTGGCCATGGGATCCGTGATCGCCGGCCGTGCCCGGGATTACGAGTGAGCCGAGCCCGCGCTGCCATCGGGCGGCGCGGGCCGGGGGATCACTGAACGATCAGGCTGCGAACATCTTCGCGACCGCGGCCGCGATCTCGTCGGCCGAGACTTCGCGGATGTGCTTGTATACACCCCAGCGGTGACCGTAGGGGTCGATGAACTGCCCCGCCCGGTCACCGTAGAAGGTGTCCGACAGCGGATGGAACTCGATCGCACCGGCCCCGAGGGCGCGTTCGAATGTGGCCTCCACATCGTCGGTTTCGACCTGCAACGCCAGGTAGTGGCCGCCCAGGGTCGACGGCGATACGATCCCCATATCCGGATGTTCGCCGGCGAGGTGGACCTCGGTGTCGCCGATGCGCAGGCCGATCGCCAGAACGCCACCGCCCGGCAACGGAATTCGGCTGAGCTCCACTGCACCGAAGACGTCGCGATACCAATCCGCGGCTTCGATGGCATTGTCGACGACGAGATGGGGCGAGATTGTGGGCATGATCATCTCCAGTAGTACTGAGGTAACCGTTGAACCGAACCTGCATCGGGGTTTACCAGCCGTAGGGTCCGAATCGACCCCATGCGACGAGTGCGGACAGTGCGAAGAGGACCGCTACGATTACCACTCCTTGTACTTCGTTGCGGCGGATGTGAAGGACCGCCGCCGCAACCGCGAAGACCGCCAGTCCGGTTGCGGCAATGGGGGTCAGGATGGGTGAGATTCCGGTTGCAGCCGGTGCGATCAGCCCGATTGCGCCGAGTATCTCGATGCCGCCGATGAACCAGACGGTCGGTTGCGAGAAGTCGTGTGCCCAGGGGTATCTCTCGGCCAGTTTGTCCTTCGGTTGGAGTAGCTTCCCCAAGCCGGACAAGCCGAACATCGCGGCGAGGAGTCCCTGCACGATCCACAAGAAGACATTCATCGGGTAGCTCTCTGTGCTGCGGTTTTTGCCTGTCGGATCTGTTCTCTCACCAACACGACGAAACGCGCCTCGCAAATGTCAGGTGAGCAAGCCCAACTCGGTGATCTGAGGCGGCTCGACATGAGCGGCGGTATCGGACTGCCACGTCGAGTGACCCCGCTACGCGGTGCCACCCCTCGACTTTTCTCAACCTACAAGCGCGCGAAGCCTCGCCCGCACCAGAACACGGCGCCCGCCGCACCCATGCGCCCGTCTACCCTGCAGTGGCCCGGCCGGTCGGCCCACAGACACACGTGGGCCGAATTTCTTCACGAATAGATGGCAAATGACCACAGATCACCCGGTACGGTCGCGTCTCATGACCAGCGCCGGTGCCTGGGCGAGCTCAGCTCTTGACGCCGCCCGCGGTGAGGCCGGAGATGATGCGGCGCTGGAACAGCAACACCATGATCACCAGCGGCACGGTGACGATGATGCCCGCCGCCATGATCGCCGCATACGGCTGCACCAGCGGATCGTTACCGGAGAACCGCGCGATCGCGACCGTCACGGGTTCGGTCCGGTCGACCGAGAGCAGACTGGCCAGCAGGTACTCGTTCACCGCGGCGATGAACGCCAGGATCGCCGTGGTGAAAACCGCGGGCGCGGCCAGCGGCAGCATCACCAGCCGGAACGCCTGGAAGCGGCTCGCGCCGTCGATCCGGGCCGCTTCCTCGAGCTCCCAGGGCAGCTCGGCGAAGAACGAGGCCAGGACGTAGACCGTCATCGGCAGCACGAACGAGATGTTCGGGATGATCATCGCCTGGTAGTGCCCGATCCAGCCGATGTTGGTGAACAGCTGGAACAGCGGCGTCACCAGGACGACCACCGGGAACATCGAGGCGCTCAGGATCAAGCCGGCGACGAGGGTCTTACCGCGAAAGGCCATGCGCGCCAGGGCGTAGGCGGCCATCATGCCGATCAGCAGTGCGATCACGGTGGTGGTCGCGCCGATGACGACGCTGTTGGTCAGCGCCCGCCCGAAGTCGTTGCCGCGGCTGGTGTCGAACGCGTTGCGGAAGTTCTCGAAGGTCAGGTGGGTGGGCCACGGGGTGTTGTCGAAGGTGTAGCCCGGATCGCGGAAGGCGGTCACCGCCATCCAGTAGAACGGGGCCAGACCCCAGATCAGCACGATCAGCGCACCGACGTACACCCGCGCGGACCGCCACGGTTTGCGCCCAGAGGTAGCAGTGGTCATCAGTGTGCCTTCCGCTGTTCTTCCTGCGTCGCCACCGCATTGGCGCCCAGTATCTTCACCAGCACGAATGCCACCGCGAAAATCATCAGGAAGGTGAGCACCGACAGTGCGGCCGCGCTGTTGGAGCCCTGCCGCACCTGATCGACCACGAGGATCGAAATGGTCCGGGTCGCCGGGTTGCCCTGCATCATGATGGCCGGCAGGTCGTAGAGGCGCAGCGCGTCCATGGTCCGGAACAGCACCGCGACCAGCAGTGCGGGCTTCAGCAGCGGCAGCGTGATGTGGGTGAAGCGCTGCCATGCGGAGGCGCCGTCGACCTTGGCCGCCTCGTACACGTCGTTCGGGATCACCTGCAGTCCGGCGAGAATCAGCAACGCCATGAACGGGGTGGTCTTCCAGACGTCGGCGATGATCACCGCGAATCGCGACCACCACGGATCGGTCTGCCACAGGATGTGCGTGTGCAGCACCCGGTTGACCACGCCGTTGTACTGGAACATGAACTCCCACAACCGGGCGGTCACCGCGGTCGGGATGGCCCAGGGGATCAGCACCGCGGCACGCAGCAGCGCGCGGCCGCGGAAGGTCTTGCCCATCACGGTCGCCATGCCGAGGCCGATGGTCGCCTCGAGCGTCACGGTGATCACCGTGAACAGCAGGGTGATCCCGATGGCCGCCCAGAACTGCGAACCCAGGTTGCCGGTGGGGCACGGCTCGGTTCCGCCGCCGGGCAGGGTGCACTGCTGCAGCAGCCAGTGCGTGTAGTTGCTGAACCCGGCGCTGCCGCCCTCGACGAACATGCCGGTGGCGGGGTCGAGCCCGGCGTCCTTCTGGAACGACATCCACACCGCGCGCACCACCGGATAGCCGATGACGACCGCGAGCGCCACCAGCACCGGTGCGACGAACAACCACGCGCGCCCCGACCCCTGCGGGAGCCGTAAGCCCCGGGAGTTACTGTCGCGCTTCGGTTTCGGGCTCACCGGCAGATCGTCGGGTGGCGCGAGATCGGTCGCACCCGAAGGACTCGACACGTTCAACTCTCCTACGGGGCAGACTGCGGACAGGGTCAGGAGCCGGCGGCTTCGATGCCCTTCTGCATGCCGATGATCGCGTCATCGACTGATTTCTTACCGGTCAACGCAGCATATGCGTTGTCCTGGATGGCCTTCGACACCGCCGGGTAGAAGGGGGTCACCGGGCGCGGCACAGCGCTGGCGATCGAATCCTTCAGCGCGGGCAGATACGGGAACTTCGCGATCAGCGCCGGATCGTCGTACATCGACGACCGCACCGACGGGAACGCACCCTCGGCGACGATGCGCTGGGCATCCTCGCTGATCAGGAAGCGCAGGAAGTCCAGCGCGGTGGCCTTGTTCTTGGAGTAGGCGCTGATGGCGGCGTTGTAACCACCGAGCGTGGAGGCGCCGATGCCGTCCTTGCCGGGCAGCGGGGAGACGCCGAAATTGCCCTTCACCGCGGAGGAGTCGGCCTGGGCCACACCGTAGAAGTTGGGCCAGGTGCGCAGGAACAGCAGCTTGCCCGAGGCGAAGGCGTTCTGGCTCTCCGGCTCCTTGAAGGAGATGGCCTCCTTGGGGATGTCGCCGTTCTTGTAGGCGTCGGTGAGCACCTGCAGGCCGGCGCGCGACTGTGGGGAGTTCACGGTCGCGGTCTTGCCGTCCGGGCCGACGAACGAGCCGCCGTAGGCGTTGATCACCTCGGCCGCGTTCACGGTCAGACCTTCGTAGGGCGCGAACTGCCCTGCGTAGCAGCCGATTCCGTGATCGCGCGCGATATTGCAGTCGGCCAGCAGTTCCGGCCAGGTCTTCGGCGGATTCGGAACCAGATCCTTGCGGTAGTACAGCAGGCCGCCGTTGGTGTTGCGCGGCGCGGCGTAGAGGGTGCCCTGGTAGGTCGCGCTGGCGACGGTCGGCGAGAGCAGCGTGGAGGTGTCGAGGGCGAAGGAGTCCTTCAGCGGCTGAATCCAGCCCTTGGCCGCGAACTCGGCGGTCCACGGCACGTCCAGCGCCATCACGTCGTAGTCGGACTGTTTGGCCCGCATGTGCTGGGCCAGGTCGTCGTACTGCTGGGAGGCGTCGTTGGACTGCTCTTTGAACGTCACCTGCTCGTTCGGATGGGCGGCGTTCCACCGGTCGATGAGCTGCTTGACCGCACCCGTCTCGGTGGTGTCCTTACCCTCGACGTAGGTGATCGGACCGCGCCCGCCCAGGTTCTGGCCGGTCGGGTTGCTGCCGTCGCCGCTCGAACAGGCGCTCGTCAACCCGGCGGTGAGCAGTGCCACCGACGCGGTGGCCAGTGCGGCGCGGGACACGAGGGACGAGCGTCGTGACGCGGCGCGCGCGCGAACCTTACGCGCCTTGTTCGAGGACGCCTTGTTCAAAGCCATCGATACTCCAGGGTCGTAACGAACACAGGTGCCAAGCGTGAGCGCCCGCACACTGCGCCGGTTGCACAAGGCAAGATACATTGTTCGGCTGCTGCGTGGGATTCGGCGTCCGCCCCCACCCTCCATGGTTACGCGAGCTGCCGTCTCCGGGCGGGTGCTACCGCCGGGTGGGATTCGGCGTCCGCCCCCGCCCGATCGTGTGGGGATGTCGGTGCGTTCTCGTATCCTGGCGCTCGATGTCGACCCAGATGCCCGAGGACAAGTTGCTCACCCGGATCGGTGGGCTGTTGCGTCAGGCCGAGTCGACCGACAACGAGCACGAGGCCGAGGCGTTCATGGCGGCTGCCCAGCGCCTCGCGACCCGTTCGTCGATCGACCTGGCGGTGGCCCGTGCCCATATCGCCGGCCGCGAACGCCGCCCGACACCGATGCAGAAGGTCGTCCCGATCGGCGAGGCGGGGAAGAAAGGGCTGCGCACCTACGTGCAGTTGTTCGTGGCGATCGCCGCGGCCAACGATGTGCGCTGCGATGTGACCCGCACGTCCACGCAGGTGTACGCCTACGGCTTCGACACCGATATCGCGACCTGCGAGGCGCTGTACACGAGCCTGCTGGTGCAGATGGTGCGGGCGTCGGACCACTACATCAAATCCGGCGCCTACAAATCGGCGACCGTGGACAAGGTCGTGGTCGAGACGCGCTGGGGTCGCAGAGTGCAGCGTCGCATACAGGCCCCTGTCGCAGCGGTGACGGCTCGGCTGAATTTCCAGATGGCGTTCGCCGATCGGATCGGCCGCCGGCTGGCGCAGGTGAAGGCGGATGTGGAGGCCGAGGCGGTGCGCGACGATCCCGGCTCCGCGGAATCGGCCGCGGGCACCGCGCTGGCCCTGCGCAACAAGGACCTCGAGCTCACCGATTTCTACTCCCGCACCTCCGATGCCCGCGGCACCTGGCGCGGCCCGCAGGAATCCACGGGGTACTCGCCGGCCGCGCGACGTGCCGGGGATCGTGCCGGCCGAAGCGCACGGCTGGGTCTATCCCCGGAATTGCCTACCGGGCGAGGGCGTCTCGAAGCGCCCGGAGCATGAGCCGCACGAGAGCGGCGCAATGCGGCGCCGTCCTGATGTGCCCGTCGCACCGCGAGCCGCAGTTGTGACGCCGCGGGATTCGCAGCGCAGCCGCGTCTACGATGCCGAGGGTCTGGTGCGGCGGATGTTCGAACGAGCCGAGGAATTCGGGGCTCGCACGGTCGACTTGCACGGATCGCAGCTCACGCTGCCGATCGAGCGGAAGTTCGCCTCGGTCGAGTCGGTCCAGAGCTATGTGGACCGAGTCCTTGCATTGAATTGGGTACGCGCGCAATGGCTTCGGGCCGAAACGCCGCTCGCGGTGCGTGCCCGCGCGGGCACCGCCGCGGCGCACTACGAAACCGGCCGCGCCGTCCTGGCCGTACCCCTGCACACCGGCGGAACCGCGTGGGCGCTGCGCGAATTGGTCATACTCCACGAGATCGCCCACCACTTGGAGCCGCCCGGCGCCGACCTCGCCCCGCACGGCCCGGAATTCTGCACGCGCTACCTCGAGTTGGTCGACGGGATCATCGGCCCGGAAGCCGCCCTTCTTCTGCGCGCCACTCTGCACGACTGTGGCGCCCGAGTGGGCTGAATCGATGTCCCGGGCCGTACCGCACGGCCCGGGACACGAGCGCTACTGCCCGGGCGCCTCCGCCCGTACCGTCGGGTCGATGAGGCCGAAGATCTCGCCCTGGGGAGCCTGGACGACGGCGGAGCGGCCGAACGGGGTGTCGTCCGGTCCCATCAGTGCCGTGGCGCCGAGTTCGGTTGCGCGGGAGAGCTTTTCGTCCGTCCCGGCGACCTGGAACCAGGTGAGCCAGTAGGGCGGGTTGTCGCCGGGTGCGCTGCCGGCGTCCATGACGCCGCCGGCGACGTCCGCGCCGGGCGGGGAGAAGGTGGAATAGACGAAGTTCTCACCGTCGCCGATTTCGTCGAAGGTCCAGCCGAAGACGCGGCGGTAGAACTCCTGTGCGGTGGCGTAGTCGCCGGTGTGCAGTTCGTTCCAGCAGTAGGAGCCGGGTTCGTTGTAGATACCGGCACCGGTGTGGGCCTTGGCCTGCCAGACGCCGAAGATGCCGCCGGTCGGGTCGGCGGCCACGCACATGCGGCCCACGTCCATGACATCGAAGGGCGGGACGAACACGGTTCCCCCGGCCGCGCCGATGGCCTCGGCGACCGCGTCGACGTCGTCGGCGGCGAGGTAGGTGGTCCACACCGAGGGCATCGGCGCCTCGCCCATCTTGGGGCCGATTCCGGCGGCCGGTTTACCGTTCAGCATCGCCATCAGATATCCCCCGGCCTCGGGCGGGCTGTCCATGATCTCCCACCCCAGCAAACCGGAGTAGAAGTCGCGGGCAGCCTGCGGATCGTCGACCGAACAGTCGATCCAGCAGGGCGTACCCTGCGGCCACGCAGAATCACGAGTGGGCATTGCGGAACTCCTATCGTGTGTTCGAGCACGTGAGAACTGCCGATGGCACACGATCAGCTAATCACAGACGGGCGGGTGGGAAAACCCTCGTCCCGCACCCGCCGAGGCGTGGGAGGCCGCGATCAATCCAGGAGCCGCAGCACCCGCTCCAGCCGGCTTCGCCACCACGCCGTGCGCTCCGGATCGGGATGGCGGAAGCGTTCCAGCAGTGCGGGATCCGGGGTCGGCGGGGTGCGCGGAACGCTCAGATATCCGTCGACGGGGCGCAGTGAATCCGCGACCACGTCGCCGGTGAACAGGTTGACGGTGCCCAGCCCGCAGGCGTGATCGAGTTCCGGCAGGGCGCCGGCCAGTGCGAGCTGGGCCGACAGTCCGACGCTCGTCTCCAGTGCCGAGGAGATCACGCACGGCAGTCCCGCCGCCTGCGCCACCCGCAGTGCCCGCCGGACGCCGCCGAGCGGCGTGCATTTCAGTACGGCGATATCGGCCGCTCCCGCCACCGCGACCCGCAGCGGATCCTCGGCACGCCGGATGGATTCGTCCGCGGCGATGGGAATGTCGACCCGCCGCCGGACCGCCGCCAGCTCCTCGATCGTCCGGCACGGTTGCTCGGCGTATTCCAAACCCTGTGCGGCACGGTTGATCTGCCGCAAGTTGGTGACCGCGGTATCGACATCCCAGACCGCGTTGGCGTCGACCCGGACGGCGCCGTCGCGGCCCAGCGCATCGCGGACGGCCGCGACCCGCTCGATATCCTCGGCGAGCGAGTCGGGATGATCGGCGATCTTGACTTTCGCGGTGCGGCAACCGGATTCGGCGACGATGGAATGCGCGCGCTCGGGTCCGACCGCGGGAACGGTGCAATTGACCGGAATGCGATCCCGGACCGGTTCCGGCCAGCCTTCCTCGATCTGCTCGACCGTGGTGGCGAGCCAGTTCGCGGCCTCGCGGTCGTCGTATTCGACGAACGGGCAGAACTCACCCCAGCCGCGCGGTCCTTCGAGCAGCATCCCCTCACGGACGGTGATGCCGCGGAAGCGAGTACGCAGCGGAATCGCGTAAACCAGGGCCGACGCCGGATCCAGATCGCTCACCCGGGCCAGCCTAACCTTGCGAAACGGCGACGGACCGGCGGCCGACCAGTGGTGCTTGCGAGCACCGGCCGGAGGGAGTTTCCATAAGTAGCCATGGAGTTCTGGCCGGCTCGCCCGCCGCTGCGGCGCGGCGATGCCGTGCTGAGTGCCGCGGTCTATCTGGCCGGTTGCGGTGTGGCGTGGGTGATCTGGCGGTACGGCCTGCCGTACCGGGATATGGCGCGGCAGCGCACTCGTCCGGGGGACAGTCATCTGCCGCTGGCCTACGCCGTGGCGTTCCTGTCCCTGGCCGGTGCGCTGCTGCTGGCCGGGCGGTGGACCCTGCGGGCGTTGCGGGAACGCCGCCCGGCCTGGCCTTACGCGCTGCTCATCCTGCCGCTGCTGGCCGAGGCATGGCTGCTCGGTTTCGCGGCGGCGCTGGTCGTGGTGTCGGTCTGAGGCTCAGAGCCGCTCGTAGATGGTCGCGTTCGCCAAACCGCCTGCCTCGCACATGGTTTGCAGTCCGAAGCGGGACCCGCGTTCGTGCAGTGCGTGGACCAGCGTGGTCGCCAGCCGCGCACCGGAGGCGCCGAGCGGATGCCCCAGCGCGATCGCGCCGCCGTTGACGTTCACCCGGGACAGATCCGCGCCGGTATCGGCGGCCCAGGCCAGTACCACCGAGGCGAAGGCCTCGTTGACCTCGAACAGGTCGATATCGGCCAACGACAGGCCCGAGCGCTGCAACACCTTCCGAGTCGCCGGGATCACCGCGGTGAGCATCAGCAGCGGATCGTCGCCCGCGACCGCGAAACTGTGCAGCCGGGCCAGTGGCCGCAGGCCCAGTTGCGCCGCCTTCTCGCTGGTCATGATCAGCACCGCCGCGCTGCCGTCGTTGATCTGACTCGCATTGGCGGCGGTCACGTTCCAGCCGATCTCGGGGAATCGGGCGGCATAGGCCTCGCTGTAGTAGGCCGGCCGCAGCCCGGCCAGGGTTTCCAGGGTGCTGCCGACGCGAATGCCCTCGTCGGTGCTCAACCCGGCCAACGGCGCCAGTTGTGCCTCGAAGGATCCGTTCTTCGTTGCGGTGGCGGCCTTTTCGTGACTGGCGAGCGAGAATTCGTCCATGGCGGTGCGCGAGATGCCCCAGCGCGCCGCGATCAGTTCCGCGCTGATCCCCTGCGGTACCAGCTCGTCCGGATACCGCTCGGCGAAGGCCACGCCGTTGATATCGGTGGCGCCCGCCACGCTCGACCCCATCGGCACCCGGCTCATCGACTCCAGACCGCCGGCGACGACGATGTCGTAGGCCCCGGCCAGCACGCCCTGGGCGGCGAAGTGGATGGCCTGCTGGCTGCTACCGCACTGCCGGTCGACCGTGGTGGCCGGAACGGATTCCGGATATCCGGCCGCGAGCGCGGCCCGGCGGGTGATGTTGACCGACTGCTCGCCGACCTGGGTGACCACACCGCCGATGACGTCGTCGATCAGCACCGGATCGATCCCGCTGCGTCGCACGACCTCGCGCAGGCTGTGGGCGAACAGGTCGACCGGATGCAGTTCGTGCAGCGCTCCGGTGGCTTTGCCCTTGCCGATCGGGGTGCGTACGGCCTCGACGATCACTGCGTCTCTCATGGCGATTCCTCCGGTATCGCGCCGTTGCGACATCTGACTCAGTCGCTCTAAAGCCAGGTTAGGAGCTGGCATTAGTTGTGACAAGTCAGAGTTGGTATGATCGTCGTCATGCCCGTGAAGTTGGAAGGACCCCTGCGTGATCTGAATTCGTGGAAGCCGGACGGCTGTTCCATCGTGAAGGCGCTGGATATCGTCGGCGCACGCTCGACGATGCTGATTCTGCGCGAATCCATCTACGGCACCACCCGCTTCGACGGTTTCGCGGCGCGGGTGGGTATCACCGACGCCGCCGCGGCCGCGGCGCTGCGCAAACTGACCGACGCGGGACTGCTGCGCAAACAGCCGTATCGGGAAGAGGGTAAGCGCACCCGCAACGAGTATGTGCTCACCGAGATGGGCCGGGATCTGCTGCCGGCGATCTTCGCGCTGTGGCAGTGGGGGGACAAATATCTGCAGGGCGGAGTGCCGCCGCTCGAGCGGATCGAGGACACCACCGGTGAACCGGTGCGGGTGGAGTTGCGCAGCGCCGGCGGTGACGAGGTCGCGCTCGAGGACATCCGGGTCCGGGTCAACCAGGACTGGCGCCGGGCGCGCGTCGGAGCCCGCGATGTGACCGCACAGCGATGAGACGATCGGCGCGGGTCGTCGGGCGGACCGGTGCGTGGGCTGTGACGATCGTGCCCTCGAGCACCCGGAAGCGCTCGAGGGCAACGATATTCGGATCCTAGGTCAGTCGCTTACCGCTGGCCGGGTCGAAGAAATAGGTGTGCTCCGCATCGCTGGTGAGCGTCAGCTTGTCGCCCTTCTGCGGTGGATTGCGCCAGTCGGCGCGGGCGACGATCGTCTGATCTCCGCCGGCCTCGCCCAGGGTGCGGCCGTAGATGTAGGCGTCCGAACCCAGCTCCTCGACCACATCGATCTCCATGGCGATGCCGTCGGAACCGCCGGCCGGATCGAAATGCTCCGGCCGGATGCCGACCACCACGGTCTCGCCCGCGGCGTCGGCCACCGTGCGCGGCAGCGCGATCGAATGTCCGCCGACGGTCACCGAACCGTCCGACACCGGCAGGGTGAACAGGTTCATCGCCGGGGAGCCCATGAAGCCCGCGACGAACAGATTCGCCGGATCCCGATACAGATCCCGGGGTGAGGCGCACTGCTGCAGCAGTCCGTCCTTGAGCACCGCCACCCGGTCGCCCATGGTCATCGCCTCCACCTGGTCGTGGGTGACGTAGACCGTGGTGGTGCCGAGCCGGCGCTGCAACTGGGCGATCTGCGTGCGGGTCTGCACGCGCAGTTTCGCGTCCAGATTCGACAGCGGTTCGTCCATCAGGAATACCTGCGGCTGCCGCACGATCGCGCGTCCCATCGCGACCCGCTGACGCTGACCGCCGGACAGCGCCTTGGGCTTGCGGTCCAGGAAGTCCTCGAGGTCGAGCAGTTTCGCCGCCTCCAGTACGCGCTGCGTGCGCTCGGCCTTACCGATCTTGGCCATCTTGAGCGCGAAACCCATGTTCTCCGCGACCGTCATATGCGGGTACAGCGCGTAGTTCTGGAAGACCATCGCGATATCGCGCTGTTTGGGTTCGGCGTCGGTGACATCCTTCTCGCCGATCAGAATGCGGCCGTCGTTGACCTCCTCGAGTCCGGCCAGCATGCGCAGCGAGGTGGATTTGCCGCATCCGGACGGTCCGACCAGTACCAGGAATTCGCCGTCGGCGATCTCGAGATTCAGCTTGTCGACGGCGGGTTTGGTCCCACCCGGGTAGAGCCGGGTGGCGTGGTCGAAGGTGACCGTGGCCATGGTGAATCAATCCCTTCACCGGCAGGAACGTGCCGGACGATCCGAGTAGAGGGGTCGGTGCGCGCCCCACAGTAACCCAGCGGCCCGCGCGGGGTGCAGCGGGCGAGTAGCCTCGTCAAGGGCCGCTGACCGGCCGCGAGAGCAGCTCACGAGACGAAGGAGCATCGGATGACTCGACCGGTTCGCATCGGAGTTCAGCTACAGCCGCAACATGCTCCCGACTACGGGCTGATCCGGGATGCCGTGCGCCGGGCCGAGGATGCGGGCGTGGACATCGTCTTCAACTGGGACCACTTCTACCCGCTCTACGGCGATCCCGACGGCGCTCACTTCGAATGCTGGACCATGCTCGGCGCGATCGCCGAGCAGACCGAACGAGTCGAACTCGGCGCCCTGGTGACGGGCGGCGGATATCGCAATCCCGATCTGCTCGCCGATATGGCCCGCACCGTCGACCACATCTCCGGCGGCCGGCTGATCCTCGGCATCGGCGCCGGCTGGTTCCAGAAGGACTACGACGAGTACGGCTACGAATTCGGCACGCCCGGAACACGTCTGGCGTTGCTGAAGGAATATCTCGCCCGCATCGACGCCCGGCTGCCGAAACTGAATCCGGCGCCGACGCGCCACATTCCGATCCTGATCGGCGGCGGTGGTGAGCGAAAGACGTTGCGACTGGTCGCCGAATACGCCGACATCTGGCACAGTTTCGCCGATATCGAAGCGCTGGAACGGAAGTCGAAGATTCTGGCCGAGCACTGCGCCGAGGTCGGCACCGATGCGAACCGGATCGAGCGGTCGGTGTCCTGGCCCGGCGCCGAACAGGCCGAGCGGCTGGTGCAAGCCGGCGCGACCCTGTTCACCGTGGGCGTCGGCGGGCCCGACTACGACCTGAGCGTGGTGGAGCAGGCCGTCGCATGGCGCGACAACTTCAATCCGGAGTCCGTGACCGGTATCGCCTGATCGAACACCGCCTGATCGAGCACCGCCGGATCGAATCAGTGGGATTCGATTTCCGCCGGGCGATGTGGCAGGGGCGGCGGCCCGTGCACCCGCGTCGCCGCCCTCGGGGCCCTACCGGCCCGGCTAGGGTTCTCGGCTATGGCCCGTTTGCCCGTCTCGCGCCCGCGTGCGCTGATCGCGCTGATGGCGGCGATGATGCTGCTGTTCGCCGTCGCCTGCAGCTCCGATGGCGGTAGTTCGTCGCAGGCCTCGAACCTGTGCGCACCCCCCGGACCGTCGGCCGCCTCCCCCGCGCCGACGAAACTGGCGAGCGGTGCGACGGCCGGCACCGATCGATACACCACCGCGACCACCGCGCCGCTGAGTTCGATCGACATCACCAAGCTCGGTTTGTCCCAGCCCGGGGTGCTCAGCGTGGGCACGCTCTCGGACGCGCCGCCGAGTATCTGCGTGGATCCGTCGGGGACCTTCACCGGATTCGACAACGAACTGCTCGAGGCGATCGGCGCGAAACTCGGACTCCGGGTGCAGTTCTCCGGCACCGAATTCGCCTCGCTGCTCTCGCTGGTCGCCACCGGCCGGTTCGACGTGGGATCGTCGAGCATCACCACCACCGATGCCCGGCGGCAGCAGGTCGGCTTCACCAACGGCTACGATTTCGGCTATTTCTCGCTCGTGGTGCCCAACGGCAGTGCGATCCAGGGGTTTTCGGATCTGAAACCGGGCGTGCGGATCGGCGTGGTGCAGGGCACCGTGCAGGACGAATACGTCACCGGCACCTTGCATCTGGACGCGGTGAAATTCCCCGACTACAACACCGCCTACGCGAATCTGAAGACCGGGCAGATCGACGCCTGGGTCGCGCCCTCGCAGCAGGCCACCGGTGCGATCAAACCGGGTGATCCCACCTCGATCGTGCAGAACACCTTCAGCCTGGACAATTTCACCGCCTGGGCGGTGCGCAAGTCCAACCAGCCGTTGATCGACGCACTGAATTCCGGCCTGGACGCGGTGATCGCCGACGGAACCTACGCCAAGCTCTATTCCGACTGGGTGCCGCGGCCGCTGCCGCCGGGCTGGAAACCGGGCTCCAAATCGGCTCCGATGCCGCAACTTCCGGACTTCGAGAAGATCGCAGCCGAACATCGGCACAGCGATCAGCAGAACGCCCCGAAATCTACCCTGGCACAATTGAAGGACACGTTCTTCGATTGGTCGTTGTACCGCAAGGCATTTCCCGAACTGTTCAAGACCGGCTTGCCGAATACGATTATTCTGGCGCTGGTTTCGGGCGTGCTCGGCACGCTCATCGGCATTCTGCTCGCGGTGGCCGGCATTTCTCGCACCCGCTGGTTGCGCTGGCCCGCCCGGGTCTACACCGACATCTTCCGCGGTTTGCCGGCGGTGGTGATCATCCTGTTGATCGGCCTGGGCATCGGCCCGGTGGTGAAGGGGATCACCGGGAACAATCCGTACTGGCTGGGCGCGGTGGCGCTGGCCCTGCTGGCCTCGGCCTATATCGGCGAGATCTTCCGCTCGGGCATTCAATCGGTGGAGCCGGGACAGTTGGAGGCCGCGCGGGCCATCGGATTCGGCTATCGGCAGTCGATGACGCTGGTGGTGATTCCCCAGGGCGTGCGGCGAGTGCTGCCGGCGCTGATGAACCAGTTCATCGCGCTGATCAAGGATTCCTCCCTGATCTACTTCCTCGGCCTGCTCGCCTCCCAGCGGGAACTGTTCGCCGTCGGCCGCGACCTGAATTCGCAGACCGGAAATCTGTCACCGCTGGTCGCGGCGGGCCTGGTCTATCTGCTGCTCACGATCCCGCTCACCCATCTGGTGAACTACATCGACCGCCGATTGCGCACCGGCCGCGCCGAAGCCGCCGCCGACGAAATCGACCAGGCTGTCATCACGGAAGGACGCGGAGCGTGAGCGACCAGGATGCCAACGGCGTGAGCGACCAGGATGCCAACGGCGTGCGCACCAGTTCCTCGCTGACCGGCGTCGATCTGCATCTGACCCTGGGCAACAATCAGGTGCTGCGCGGCGTCGACATTCACGTCGATGCCGGGCACACCACCACGGTCATCGGCCCGTCCGGTTCGGGAAAATCCACCCTGTTGCGGGTGCTGAACCGCCTGCACGAGCCCGATTCCGGCGATGTGCTGATCGACGGGGTTTCGGTGCTGGGGGAAAATCCGGATCGGCTGCGCCAGCGCATCGGAATGGTTTTTCAGCATTTCAACCTGTTCCCACACAAGACGGTGGCGGAGAACGTGGCCCTGGGACCGCGGAAATTGCGCGGCCTGAGCAAGGAAGCGGCGCGGGCGCTGGCCCTGGAGCAACTCGAGGCGGTCGGATTGGCGGCGCGCGCCGATACCCGCCCGGCGAATCTGTCCGGCGGACAGCAGCAGCGTGTCGCCATCGCTCGCGCACTGGCGATGAAGCCGGAATTGATGCTGTTCGACGAGGCGACCTCGGCCCTGGACCCGGAATTGGTCAAGGGTGTGCTCTCGTTGATGGCGGATCTGGCTTCCGGCGGTATGACGATGATCGTGGTGACCCACGAAATGGGTTTCGCCCGTTCGGTTTCCGACAGCGTGGTATTCATGGACCAGGGCAAGGTGGTGGAGTCGGGGTCTCCGGACCGCCTCTTCGACGATCCGGAAACCCCACGCCTGCAACAGTTTCTGTCCCAGATCCTCTAACTGCCCGAACTGCTGCCGCTGAACGGCATATTGGCGAACTGCGCGAAATTGCCCTGCGCTCCGCTGTAGACGTTGAGGTCGGTATTGCCCGCGATACCCGGCACACTGCCGGAATCGGTGGTCTGCCAGAAGGTCCACGCCGGCCAGCCGCCGGGCACCTCGGGCTGGGCGTTGCCGCGATAATCGGCGATCCACAGTGGGTACTGGTGGAACTGATCGGAATCGGCCATCGCCGTCTGCCAGAACCGGGGATAGGTGTAGATGATCGGCACCCGGCCGGTCAATGCCTGCACCGTGGTCAGATAGCGATGGGTCCAATCGATCAGTTCCGCCGGGGGCAGCCCGCCGGAATTCTCCATATCGAGGACCGGCGGCAGATCCAGTGGGCCGTTCTGGCCGAGGACGACCGCGGCGTAGAGGGCGGCCTGTGGTTCCGGCGGCAGATCCGGATGGGCGTAGTGATAGGTCCCGCGTGCCACCCCGGCCGCGCGCATCAGCAGGCTGTCGGGGACGAAATAGGGATTGACGTAGTTCAGCCCCTCGGTGGCCTTCACCATGGCGAAGTTGTGCCCGGAGGCCCGGACCGCGAACCAGTCGATCAGACGGCCGTCGATGTGCTGCCAGGACGACACGTCCGGCCCGGTGGGTCCGGCGGAGGCGATACCGGTTGCCGAGAATATGCCGGCAACGGCGAGCAGCGGCAGGGCTGCGGTGAAGCGACGGACTTTCGGACGAGCCACGGTGCGTCGATACATGGCTACGAGAGTAGGCAGCCGAGGCGCTTGTGACCAGTGTTTACGCGTGACTCATCCGAGCCAGTCGAGGACCGCGGCGGCCGTCCACGACTGCTGCATGCTCCCCAGCGGATCCCCGGTGAACGGGTCGTAGTACTCCGCGAAGCTGCCGTCGCCCGCCTGCCGCAAACCTTCCGCACGCAGCATGAAGGACCGTTCGGCCCAGCCGCGGCGGGCGAAGACCCAGGAGAACAGCCAGCTCATCACCGGCCACACCGGCCCGCGCCAATATTCGCGCGGGCGGAAATCCTTCGACACCGGCGAGGTCGAGGGCGGCAGCGCGTAGCGCAGATCGGGGTGGCCGCAGAAGCGTGGCCCCTCGAACAGGCGCAGCAGACTGCGTTCGGTGGCGCGCGGCAGTCCGCCGCACAGCAGCGGCGCGAACATGGCCAGCGTTTCGGTGCCGATCCATTCGTCGGTGCGCAGGTCGAAGTCGCGCGCGGCGCCGGAGCGCGGATCGGCGGTGGCGATCACGCCGGCGCGGAAATAGTCGGCCCACTCGTAGAGCTCGCGCACATCGGCGTGCGGCATGCGGTAGTCCTCCCCGATTCCGGCCAGCACCTCACACGCCAGCGCGAAGACGGCGGTGACGAAGACGTCCTCCACGGCGAAGCTCATCGTCGAGGCCAGTTGGAAATCGTCGTAGCCACACCGACGCATTTGCTCCACGAGCCACAGGTAGCGGTCGTATTCGCGATCGGTGGGACGCTGCGCCGGGTCGACCACGTCGATATCGGCGCGCCGATACGGCGGCAGGTCGCCGACCACCACATTGGCGTAGGCGCGATCCCACCGCGGCGAATTGTCCATCCCGGACTCCCAGCCGTGATACAGGGTGATCCGGCCGTGCTGTTTGGGGTCGCGGGCATGCGCCAGCCAGCGATGCCAGCGCATCAGATCGACCCAGCGCCGATCCAGGAATTCCGCGGCGACCGCCCGGGTGGTGCGGCCGTGGCGCCGGGAGTGGTCGAGAATCCGCTGGACCGCGATCGCGTGCACCGGTGGCTGGGTGATGCCCGACGTGTCGACACCGGCGGGGGCGTTCGCCGCCAGCCGACGGCACTCCCACCGGCTCGGTCCCGGGAAATAGCCGTCCACGCCGTTGGCGAACACGATGTGCGGGATCATCCCGTTGCGCCATTGCGCGGAGAGCAGAGTGTCGAGTTCGACGACAGCGCGCTCCACACTCAACGGGGCCAGGCCGACCGCGACGAAGGCGGCGTCCCAGCTCCACATATGGGGGTAGAGCTTGGGCGCCGCGCTGGTCATGGTCCCCAGATCGTTGCCGCGGAGCAGATAGGCGGCCCGGGCAGCCAGCTGGGTGGGGGTGAAGCCGGGACCGTTCATTTCCCTATTCTGCGACGTCACCTTCAGATATGCGCGGCGCCCGGGCGTCGCGTGCCGCACAGCGGCCGCCGCGGGGGCATGGTCCGGTCCGGTCACCTGTTCGGCAGTGTCCACCCTCATCGCCTCGTTCTGTGTCATGCGCGGTGTCCGTCCCCCGCCCGCCGCTGTGAACCGGTTGCTCGAGTCTGGATTACACCCATCGGCATCGGCTCGCCACCGATGGACGACAGATGTCCGGTCGCGGCGGTGCAATTGTCCGGACCCGCCCGTGCGATCGTCCGCCCGGCCCGGGTGCGTAGCGCTGCGGCGGGCGCGCGGGGTTTACGGTGAGCACATGGCCGCATCTTCGGAAAGCACTGCCGCGCAGGATCTACCGACCGCGCTGATCACCGGCGCCAGCCGGGGATTGGGAGCCGCGATCGCGCGGGAGCTCGCGGGGACGCATCGACTGCTGCTGGGCGCGCGTTCGGCGGAATCGCTGGCGAAGATCCGGACGGAACTTCCCGATGCCGAACCGTGGCCGGTCGATCTGACCGATTACGCCGCGCTGCCCGCGGCGACGGCGCCGATCGACCGTCTGGATGTGCTGGTGCACAACGCGGGCATCGCCGAACTGGGGTCGATCGCCGACTCGTCGGTCGAGCTGTGGCGAAATACGCTGGAAGCCAATCTGATTGCCGTCGCCGAGCTGACCCGGCTGCTGCTGCCCGCCCTGCGCGCCGCCGGCGGCCATGTGGTGCTGATCAATTCGGGTGCCGGGCTGCGCGCCAATCCGCACTGGGGTGTGTACGCCGCGAGCAAATTCGGTCTGCGCGCGTTCGGTGACGCGCTGCGGCTCGAGGAACCGCGCCTGCGTGTCACCTCCGTCCACCCGGGACGCATCGACACCGAGATGCAGCGCGCGATCGTCGCCTCCGAACAGCGGGATTACAACCCCGACGAGTTCTTGACCGCGGCGACGGTCGCCCGGGCCGTCCGCAACGCCGTCGAGACGCCACGCGACGCGCACCCGACCGAGATCGTGCTGCGCCCGATCGCCCGCTGAGTCGGTGCTGTCGGCCGGCCCGAATCGGGCGCCCTCGGCGGTGCCGGCCGACGTATATCCGCTTCGCGCGCGACACCGGCGCCCGCTTCACGTTCTTCGTGACCGGCGCCTACGACTCGTGGACCGTGCACCGGGACGCGCTGCGCCCGCTGGTGGAGTCCGGGCAGATCCAGCTGGGCAATCACACCTGGGATCATCCCGCGCTCACCAAGATCTCCGCCAGCGCCGTCGCCGACCAGCTCCGTCGCACGAAAACGTTCCTGCACAACAACTTCGGCGTGGACGGAACGCCCTATTACCGACCGCCCTACGGGTACCACAACGCCGCGGTGGACCGGGTCGCCGCCGATCTCGGGTATACGGTGCCGACGCTGTGGTTCGGTTCGCTGTCGGACTCCTCGATCGTCACCGAGGACTTTCTGATGCAGATGGCCGCGAAGTACTTCAACCCGCAGGCGATCGTCATCGGTCACGCCAACCATCCGGCCGTCACACACTGCTACGGCCGGTTGGTCGACATCATCCGCGAGCGCCACCTCTCGATGGTCACCCTCGACGACGTGCTGCTGCCGCCGCGCTGAAATGCCCAGCGCGGGAAGGACTTACGCGACGACGTTGACCAGCTTGCCGGGGACCACGATGACCTTGCGCGGGGTCTTGCCGGCCAGGAATTCCAGCAGCTTCTCGTCGGCGAGCGCCGCGGCCTCCACCGCCTTCGCATCGGCGTCCGCCGGTACGCTGACCCGGCTGCGGACCTTGCCGTTGACCTGGATCGGATATTCGACCGAATCCTCCACCAGCAGTGCCGGATCCGCGATCGGGAAGGGCCCGTGCGCCAGCGCCGTGGTGTGGCCCAGGCGTTCCCACAGTTCCTCGGCGATATGCGGGGCCATCGGGGCCAGCATCAGCACCAGCGGTTCCACCACCGCGCGTGGGGCGCCCTGCGGGTACTGCTTGGTCAGATGGTTGGTCAGCTCGATCAGCTTCGCGCCGGCGGTGTTGTCGCGCAGGGCGGCGTAGTCGGCGTCGACCCCGTCGATCGTCTTGTGCAGCAGGCGAAGGGTGGCATCGGCCGGCTCGGCGTCGGTGACCCGCGCGGCCCCGGACTCCTCGTCGACCACCAGGCGCCACACCCGCTGCAGGAAGCGGTGCGCGCCGACGACATCCTTGGTCGCCCAGGGACGCGAGGTGTCCAGCGGGCCCATCGACATCTCGTACAGCCGGAAGGTGTCCGCGCCGTACAGATCGCACATCTCGTCGGGAGAGATGGCGTTCTTCAGCGATTTGCCGATCTTGCCGTACTCCTGGAAGACCTCGATCTCCACGCCGGAGGTGTTCGTCCAGAAGAACTTGCCGTCGCGCTCGACCACCTCGGCGGCCGGGATGTAGGTGCCGCGCTCGTCGGTGTAGGCGAAGGCCTGGATGTAACCCTGGTTGAACAAGCGCCGGTACGGTTCCGGGCCCGACACCTCACCCAGATCGAACAGCACCTTCTGCCAGAACCGCGCGTACAGCAGATGCAGTACAGCGTGTTCCACGCCGCCGACGTACAGATCCACGCCGCCGGGGTCGTTCGCACCGTGTTCAGCCGGGCGCGGGCCCAGCCAGTAGCGCTCGTTCTCCGGCGCGCAGAACGCCTCCGTATTGGTCGGGTCGGTGTAGCGCAGCTGATACCAGGAGCTACCGGCCCACTGCGGCATCACGTTGGTGTCGCGGCGATAGGTCTTCACGCCATCGCCCAGATCCAGTTCGACGGTCACCCAATCGGTGGCCTTGGCCAGCGGCGGCGACGGTTCGGAATCGGCGTCGTCCGGATCGAAGGTGACCGGCGCGAAGTCGCGCACCTCCGGAAGTTCCACCGGCAGCATGGATTCCGGCAGCGGATGCGCCGCACCCTGCTCGTCGTAGACGATCGGGAACGGCTCGCCCCAGTAACGCTGGCGGGCGAACAGCCAGTCGCGCAGTTTGTACTGGATGGTGCCCTTGCCGTGGCCGTCGCGTTCCAGGCGCTCGACGACAGTGGCCTTGGCGGTCTCGACGTCCAGCCCGTTCAGGTAGTCGGAGTTCACCAGCAGGCCGTCGCCCGAATACGCGGACTCCGAGATGTCGCCTCCGGCAATGACTTCCACGATCGGCAGGCCGAACGCCCGCGCGAACTCCCAGTCGCGCTGGTCGTGGCCGGGTACCGCCATGATCGCGCCGGTGCCGTAGCCCGACAGCACATAGTCGGCGATGAAGATCGGCAGCTGCGCCCCGTTGACCGGGTTGGTGGCGTAGGCGCCCAGGAAGACGCCGGTCTTCTCCTTGTTCTCCTGCCGCTCCAGATCGGACTTGGCGGCGATCGACTTGCGGTAGGCCGCAACGGCTTCGGCCGGCGAGGCGGCGTCGAAGGTCCACCGGGGGTCGACGTCGGCGGGCCACTGCGCGACGGCCAGACGGTCCACCAGTTCGTGTTCCGGGGCCAGCACCACATAGCTCGCCCCGAACAGGGTGTCGGGCCGGGTGGTGAAGACCTCGATGTTCTCCCCGTTCGCGCCGAAGGAGACCTCGGCACCACGCGAGCGCCCGATCCAGTTGCGCTGCATGGCCTTCACGTTGTCCGGCCAGTCCAGCAGGTCCAGATCGTCGACCAGGCGGTCGGAGTAGGCGGTGATGCGCATCATCCACTGCCGCAGGCGTTTCCGGAACACCGGGAAGTTGCCGCGCTCACTGCGGCCGTCGGCGGTGACTTCCTCGTTGGCCAGCACGGTGCCCAGTCCGGGGCACCAGTTGACCATCGAATCCGATTGGTAGACCAGGCGATACGAGTCCAGCACCTCGCCCTGTTCGGCGGGCGACAACTCGGCCCACGCGCGACCGTCCGGGGTGGGTCGCTCACCCGCGGCGAATTCGGCCACCAGATCCGCGATCGGGCGGGCCTTGTTCGCCGAGGTGTCGTACCAGGCGTTGTAGATGCGCAGGAAGATCCACTGCGTCCACTTGTAGAACTCGGGGTCGGTGGTCGCGAACGAGCGGCGCCGGTCGTGGCCCAGGCCCAGCCGGTCCAGCTGGCGCTGCATGGTCGCGATATTGGATTCCGTGGTCACCCGCGGATGCGCGCCGGTCTGTACCGCGTACTGCTCGGCGGGCAGGCCGAAGGCGTCGTAACCCAGCGCATGCAGCACGTTGCGGCCGTGCATGCGGTGGTAGCGCGCGAACACATCGGTGGCGATGTAGCCCAGCGGATGGCCGACGTGCAGACCCGCACCCGACGGATACGGGAACATGTCCTGGATGAACAGCTTGTCGGCCGGGGTCTCGCCGGCCAGCGGGCCGACCGGATTCGGCGCGTGGAAGGTGCCGCGCTCCGCCCACACCCGCTGCCATTTGCTCTCCAGGGCGCCGGCCAGTTCCGCGTTGTAGCGGTGGGCGGGCACATCGGTTCCGGGAAGCGTGGGCAGGCTGCTTTCGGGCCCGTCACCCCGGCCGGTCGATGCGCCGGCTGTATCGGTTGCACGAGTGTCCTGCACGGTCCTGCCTTCTTGTCGCCGAGTTCCCCTGGTGAACGTCTGTGGACAACGTCGTCACTCAGGGTAGAGCGTGCGCACGTCAGCACCCAAAAAGGGGTGAGCGGGCCGTTCGCGGCGGCGGCGAGCCCCGCGGGCGCCCGGTTTTGATACCGGAGTACCGTATTCCGGGTGTTCGTGGTCGCGCTCCTCCTGTTTCTGCCGGCGGCCGTGGCCGTTGTCACGGGCGTGCTCGGGCTGACCGGCACCCTGCCACCCAATCGGTTCTTCGGTGTGCACACCGAAGAAGCCCTCCGCACCGAAGAGGCGTATCGCGTGGCCAACCGCGTCGCCGGGCCCACCTCGGTCGGTGCGGGTCTGCTGCTGGCCGCCGCCGGTGCGATCGCGCTGGTCGCGACGGTATGGGTGGGCTTGGCTGCCGCCGCGGTGGCACTGGTCGTGGCCCTGTTCACGCTGGGCGCCGGGGTCAACGCGGCCAACGACGCGATCGCGGGGCTCGCGCCCGCCGAGGTCGGCGGCTGTGGCAACTCCTGCGGTGCGTGCTCACTGCGCGACGCCTGCCAGCCCGCCAATTGATCCGTCCGGCGTCCGGCCGTCCGGTATGACAGGCCCGCTCACGGTCGGCTTCGACCTCGATATGACCTTGATCGACTCGCGTCCCGGCATCCGCGCCTGCTATCGCGAGCTGTCGAGACGCACCGGCACCCCCATCGACAGCGATCTGGTCGTCACCCGCCTCGGGCCGCCGCTGGAGCACGAGCTGGCCAACTGGTTCCCCGCCGACCGCGTCCCGGCGGTGGCCGATATGTATCGGGCCATGTATCCGGATTTCGCGATCACCGGCACGGTGGAACTGCCCGGCGCCCGCGCGGCGACAGCGGCGGTCCGGGCGCTGGGCGGCCGCGTGATCGTGGTCACCGGAAAATACGAACCCAACGCCAAATTGCACCTCACCCACCTCGACATTCCGGCCGACGCCGTGATCGGCGACCTGTGGGCCGAACAGAAGGCCCAGGCCCTGCGCGACCACGAGGCGAGCGTGTACGTCGGTGACCACATCGGCGATATGCGCGGCGCCCGCACGGCGTCGGCGTATGCGGTCGGGGTGACCAGCGGTCCGTGTGACGCGGCGCAGCTGCGGGCCGCCGGTGCCGATGTCGTCCTGCGCGATCTCACCGAATTCCCCGGCCTGCTGCGCGAGCTCGCGAGCTGATACCAGGCAGGCGCACGTCCTATCGTCGGTCCGGGTCGCACTCCGGTGCGGGGATCGAGCGGGAGAGCGGCCTACCGGCCGGGAGGACGTAGAACACCGTGAGCCGCAAGGGTTTTCGCGTGCGGTTGCGGGCGGTGTGGGCGTGGGCGGCGCCGGCGGGCTCGCGGAATATCCGCCCCGGGCGATAGGCGACCGGGACGCAGTCGGTGCCGGGATGGTCGAGAGTGCTGCCGGTGACCAGGACGAACAGCGTGCCGTCGTGATAGTGCCAACCACTGTCACCGCCCGGTTCGACGATCGTCTGCCGGAGCAGGAACTGCCACCGCGCCACCCCCAGCCGCATCAGCACCCGGCTGCGCGTACCGACGGCCGGCGGCGGATTGGGCTGGAAACGTCGAGGCACGGGCATATCCCGATGATGGCCTACAGCAGCGGTCCCGCCGAGCCCTAGACGATCCCCAGTGCCAGCATCGCGTCGGCGACCTGGGTGAAACCGGCGATGTTCGCACCGGCGACGTAATCGCCCGGGGTCCCGTACTCTTCGGCGGTCTCGAGGCAGCGGTCGTGGATGCCGCGCATGATCGTCTCGAGGCGCTGTTCGGTGTGTTCGAAGCTCCACGAATCGCGGGAAGCGTTCTGCTGCATCTCGAGTGCGCTGGTGGCCACCCCGCCCGCATTGGCGGCCTTGCCCGGTGCGAAGGTCACGCCCGCGTCGACCAGCAACCGGGATGCCTCGGGGGTGCAGGGCATATTGGCGCCTTCGACCACGATGGCGCAGCCGTTCTCGATCAACCGGCGGGCATCGCTGCCGTTGAGTTCGTTCTGCGTCGCACAGGGCAGCGCGATATCGCAGGGCACCGCCCAGATCGAGCCGGAATCCACGAAATACGCCGAGCCACGGGCGATGTCGGGATATTCGTGGATGCGCCCGCGCCGGTCGTGCTTGATCTCCTTGAGCAGTTCGAGATCGATACCCTTGTCGTCGACGATGTAGCCCGAGGAGTCCGAACAGGCGACGACGGTGCCGCCCAGTTGGTGCACCTTCTCCACGGCGTAGATGGCGACGTTGCCCGAGCCGGAGATCACCACGCGTTTGCCCTCGAAGCTGTCGCCGCGCCGGTCGAGGATCTGTTCGGTGAAGAAGACGGTGCCGTATCCGGTCGCCTCGGGGCGTACCTGCGAGCCACCCCAGCTCAGCCCCTTGCCGGTGAGCACGCCGGATTCGTAGCGGTTGGTGATGCGTTTGTACTGGCCGAACAGATAGCCGATCTCGCGCCCGCCCACGCCGATATCACCGGCCGGAACGTCGGTGTGCTCGCCGATATGCCGGTAGAGCTCGGTCATGAAGGACTGGCAGAAGCGCATCACCTCCGCGTCCGACCGCCCCTTCGGGTCGAAATCCGAACCACCCTTACCGCCGCCGATCGGCATTCCGGTGAGCGCGTTCTTGAAGATCTGCTCGAATCCCAGGAATTTGACGATGCCCAGATAGACCGACGGATGGAACCGCAGGCCGCCTTTGTAGGGGCCGAGCGCGGAGTTGAACTCGACCCGGAAACCGCGGTTGATCTGCACCGTGCCGCTGTCGTCGACCCACGGCACGCGGAAGATGATCTGCCGCTCGGGCTCGCACAACCGCCGGATCACCGCCGCGTCGACGTACTGGGGATGTTTGGCGACGACCGGTCCGAGGCTGTCGAGGACCTCGCGCACGGCCTGGTGGAATTCCGATTCACCGGGGTTGCGCTGCAGTACCTCGGCATAGATGTCCTGCAGCTTCTCGTCCAGGGCGGCCATGGACGCACTCCTTCCGGTCGTCGACTGCGCCGACGGCCCGGGCCGGATGGCACCGGCCCGGGCCCGATCGGCCTCGTTCCTACGTTCTCACGCGAGGACGACGGGGTTTCGACCGGTATGTCCGTTAATCACTGGGTGGTAGCTCAGTTGGTCTTGCGGCGGAACAGCGAGCGCGACCAGAGATAACCGACCACCGCGAAGCCGACGCACCAGGCCACCGCCGCGATGCCGTTGCCTCCGATGGCCGTGCCCATGAGCAGTCCGCGCAGCGTTTCGGTCAGGGGCGTGAAGGGCTGGTACTCGGCGAATTGCCGGACACCGGCGGGCATGGTGTCGGTGGGAGCCAGGCCGCTGCCGAGAAAGGGGAGGAAGATCAGCGGAGTCGGGGTATTGCTCGCGCTCTCCGGTGTTTTGGCGGCCAATCCGAAACCCACTCCGAGCCATGCCAATCCGAAGATCACCAGGGCGATGAGGCCGAAGGCGGCGAGCCATTCCACGACGGTGGCATCGGGACGGAAGCCGATGAGCGCCGCGACTGCGACCATCAGGCCGACACCCAGCACGCCTTGGATCACGGTCCCGGCGACCTGGCCGGTGAGGATCGAGGAATGTGCCATGGGCATGGTCCGGAACCGGTTCACGATGCCCTTGGTCATATCCGAGGCGATGGCCACCGCGACCCCGACCACCAGATAGGCCGGAATGATCAGCATCATGCCGGGGACCAGGTAGTCGATGTAACTGCCGCCGGTGGCTTTCTCCAGTGCGCCACCGAAGATGTAGTTGAACATCAGCAACATCACCAGCGGCATGATGAACATGCTGATCGTCATGCCGGGATAACGCTTGGCGTGCACCAGGTTCCGGCGCAGCATCGTGCGGGAGTCGGCGAGGGTGTGCGTGGTCATCGTGCGGATTCCTTCTCGGGTGCGGTGCGGCCGGTGAGGGTGAGGAAGACGTCGTCGAGATCGGGGGTGTGCACCGACAGGCTTTCGGGCTCGATGCGGGCGCGGCCGAGCCGGTCCAGAACGTCGCGCAGCGAGGCGACGCCGCCGTCGCTTGGCACCGCCAGGGTCGAGTCCGTGGTCGTTCCACCGAGTAGTTCGGCGGCGCTGCGCAGCTGTTCCTCGTCGCCGAAGGTCAGGCGGATATGTCCGCCCGGCACAAGGCGTTTCAGCTGTTCGGGCGTGCCCTCGGCGACGATGTGGCCGTGGTCGAGCACCGCGATCCGATGCGCGAGCTGGTCGGCCTCCTCCAGATACTGGGTGGTGAGGAAGATGGTGACGCCGTCGGCGACCAGTTCGCGGATGATGTCCCACATCCCGCGCCGGCTGCGTGGATCGAGGCCGACCGTGGGTTCGTCGAGGAAGATGATGCGCGGCTCGCCGACCAGGGTCATCGCCAGGTCGAGCCGGCGCGTCATACCGCCGGAGTAGCTCCCGGCCACCTTGTCGGCGGCGTCCAGCAGGTCGAAGCGGGTCAGCAGGTCGTCGGCGATGCGCCGGCCCTCGCCACGGGGCAGATGGTGCAGATCCGCCATCAGCAGCAGGTTCTCGCGGCCGGTGAGCAGTTCGTCGACCGCCGAGAACTGCCCGGTCACGCCGATGGCGGTGCGGACGGCATCGGGTTCGGTGACCGGGTCGTGGCCCCCGACGCGCAGGTTGCCGTCGTCGGGCCGGGTCAGGGTGGCGAGGATGTGGACGGTGGTGGTCTTGCCGGCGCCGTTGGGGCCGAGCAGCGCGAAGATCCTGCCCTCCGGGACAGTGAGATCGATACCGTCCAGCACCACGTGGTCGGCGAACGATTTCCGCAGACCGGTGACCGATATGGCCGGTGAACTCATGGTCGTCCTTTCATAATAAGATTGCGATGAATGCATGCGTCGACCGAGCCGTGTCCGCGGGATTTCGGCGGACAAGGTGGGTCGATATCGAGTTGTCGTGCGGCCGAGGCTAGTTCGGCTCGAAGTGGTCGATCAGATGTCGAGATCCTCGATCTGCGGATGCTCGGTCAGGTCGCTGATGCGGTTGTACAGCTTGTCGGGAACCCTGCCTTTCAGGTCGGCCGGTGAGTCGTAGATGTCCATGGTGAATTCGCCCCAGTCCGGATCGGTGACGCCGAGCATCCGCCGCCAATTGGTCAGATCCTTCAGCCAGTTCGTGTCGGTCGGGTAGTCGGTCCATTCCGAACGCTGCCGGTGCAGCACGAATTTGCCCTTGCGCGTGCGGAATACGCGAATGCGCTCGAAACGCTCGTCGCCCATATCGCTCGACTCGGTGAGCAGCACCCCCGAGAATCGCACCTGCCGGGCGCCGTTGTGGCCGACGCGCAGGACGATCTCGTCGAATCCCTGCAGCCGCCCCTCCTCCAGCTCGATGTATCGGCGCAGTGCCGTCACGATCGCACCCGAGAGATTGCCGCCGACCAGCTCCTGCGCGCGCTGGAACAGGGGGAGATCGTCGTCGGAGACATACACGGTCTTGTTCGGCATGGCCCAACTATACGTAGATGTATACGCACAAACAAGAGGATCCTTTTGCGAAGGCGCGCGGGAACGGTGAACCGGTCGGGTGCGTGCTTCGTATCCCCGCTGAGTGCGTTCGGTCCGGCAGCGCGGCCGGCTTCGGAACCCATACGGGAAGGAGCGGCGATGCCGTCACGACTGGTCGACTACCTGGTGCAGGCCGTATCGGACATGGGAGTGCGACACATCTTCGGCGTCGACGGCGCCAACATCGAAGATCTCTACGACGCGGCCTACGACGCCTCGGACCGGATCACGGCGGTGGTGGCCAAACACGAATTCGCCGCCGCAACCATGGCCGACGGTTATGCCCGTTCCACCGCGGGTCTCGGCGTCGTCTGCGCGACCTCCGGTGGTGGAGCGATGAATCTCGTTGCCGGACTGGCGGAATCGCACGCCTCCCGGGTGCCCGTGCTCGCGTTGGTGGGGCAGGCGCCGACCGGCCTCGAAGGTAAAGGCGCCTTCCAGGATTCCAGCGGCCGAGCCGGAACCTTCGACGCCGCCGAACTTTTCGACACGATCGCGCTGTATTGCGCACGGGTGGAGACGCCCGCCTCGCTTCCGGACCATCTCTCGCGCGCCGTCGCGGCCGCCCGAGCGGGCGGACCGGCGGTTCTGCTGCTGCCCAAGGATGTTCAGCAGGCCGAACTTCGCGCCGGCCCGTTCGTCGCACCGCGTCCGGTACACGGCCGGGACGACGCCGGTATCGAGCGGCTCCTGGAGGGGCTGCGGGCGGCCCGGGCGGTCGGCAAGGTCGTGATCATCGCGGGCGCGCAGGTCGCCCGCGACGATGCTCGTGCCGAACTGCGTGATCTGGCAGCGGTTCTCGACGCCGGGGTCGGCGTCGCGCCGGACGCCAAGGATGTGTACGACTGCACCGAACAAGGATTTCTCGGTGTCGCCGGAAGTATGGGCCATACCGAACTGGCCGACGCCCTGCACGGCAGCGCCCTGTGCCTGCTGGTCGGCACCCGGATGCCGGTCACCGCGCGCGCCGGACTGGAATCGGTGCTCGGCGCGTCGACGGCGTCGGTCGGCGGCGAGCCGCCCTACCTCCCCGCGGTTCACGCCACCAGCACCGATCTGGCCGCCACACTCCGCGAACTCACGTCGGCGCTGAGTGCCGGCGCGGGCCGGGTGCACCGGGTGGATCCCCGGCGCCCGCGGACGCCGGACCCGCTGCCGGTGCCGCCCGCGGACGGACCGGGCCTGCGCTATCGCGACATCGTCGAAACACTCAACGGCACACTGCATTCCGATACCGATGTCTTCGCCGACGCGGGCAATACCGGGGCATCGGTGGTGCATCATCTCCGCCCGCCACGCGAAGGCCGCTTCGTCGTCGCCCTCGGTATGGGCGGTATGGGCTACGCCTTCGGCGCCGCCATCGGGTCCTGTTTCGCCCGCCGGCTCCGCGACGACGGGACCGAGCGGCGCACCGTGGTCGTGGCCGGCGACGGCGCCTTCTACATGCACGGCATGGAGATCCACACCGCGATCCAGTACGGGCTGCCGGTGACCTTCGTCGTACTCGACAATTCCGCGCATGCCATGTGCGTGACCCGGGAGCAACTGTTCTACGGAGATCGCTACAGCTTCAACAGATTCCACAAGGCACATCTGGGAGCCGGCATGGCGGCGATGTTCCCGGATCTGCCCTCCTTCTCGCCGGCGACGCCGGCCGAGCTCGCGACAGTGCTGTCGTACTGCCTGGAAACGCCCGGGCCCTCGTTCGTTTCCATCGATTGCGATCCCGACGAGATACCGCCGTTCATCCCCTTCCTGTCCGCATCGAGGAGGAATCCGTGACCATCAGCACCCCACCCGCTCTCAGCGATATTCCCGATCTTCCGCACCGCGCAATTCCCGGGTTGTTGCGCATCGAGAATTCCGATCGCGAGGAGACCACGCCGATCATCATGGATATGCTGCGCTCGGTCTATCCCCACGACCAGATCTTCGGCCAATTCTGCCCGGTGCAGGACTATATCGCCGCACCCCCGCGCGAACTGTACGAATACCTCTCGCACACACAGAGTTTGGAGGAGTGGACCTACAGTCTGCGCGGATTCACCGAAACCGCCACCCCGGGGCTGTGGGAATCCTACGACCGGCTGGGCAAGGACACCCGGATCTTCACGCGCACCGAGGCCAATCCGGATGCTATGACCGTGGATTACCACTGTGCGTGGGATCAGGGTGAACACCTGTGGATGATCTATCTGATGCGGGTCGTCGACGCCCAGGTGGTGTTGAACAAGCCCGGATCGGTGGTGCTGTGGACCAATTGCCGGCACCCGTTCTACGACGCGAATCCCTATCCCGACAAGGCCCCGGCGGACCGCAAGGTCTGGGTCGGCGATTTCTGGGAGATGTTCTCCGCCGGACACCGGCTGGAGCTGGACAACCTGAAAGCGATCGCCGAATACCGTGCCGCGCACGGACTTCCGATCACCCCCGAGTGGATGAAGTGAGGATACGCCGAGATGGATTTCACCGATCCCGCCCTGCGGCTGGCACCGGTCAGTCTGGTCGATGTGGCCTGCTATCTGCCGGGTGAGCCGGTAGGTACCGAATACTTCACGCAATTCTCGCGTTCGGAGCGGATGGCGAAGAACGTCATGTTCCGCGCGCCGCACGGTCGCCACCACAAGGGCCGCGACGAAACCGCCGTGGATATGGTCGAACGCGCGGTCGCGCCGCTGATCGAACGGCACGGCGCCGGCACGCTCGCCGATATCGACGTGCTGCTCACCCATACTCAGCTCCCCGACAATCCGGTCATGGGCGCCGGGCCGGAGGTCGCGCGGCGGCTGGGGATGAATCCGAAATGGGTGTTCGACGTGCACAACGGCGGCTGCGCGGCATTCATCCACATGATGATGCTGGCCCGGATGATTCTGCAGACGACCGACGCCCGCACCGCCCTGATCGCGACGACGCAGAACACCGCGGGTCCGGTCTTCACCCAGACCGAGATTCGCAAACTCGCGCAGGCGCCGGTGCCGGGGGACGGCTGCGGGGTGGGATTGCTGGTCAAGGACAACAGTGCGCCGATCCTCGATATCGAATGCCGCACCTTCCCGGAATTCGCCGGGGATATGGATTTCTCTACCGGCTCCGAACGCAAGTACTGGGAGCCCGGGGAAGGACAGGGCTGCGTGAGTTTCACCGAATCGAAGGTGACCAAGGTCTTCGCGCGCGGCAACCGGCTGGTCCCGGAACTCGCCCTCGCGGTATGCGACCGCATCGGCGTGAAAGGCCGCGATATCGACACCTTCGTCACCAATCAGCCGAATCGGCTGTTCCTGCGGAACTGGCACGATGCGCTGGAACTGCCCGCGGAACGGCATCCGGATTCCTTCGATCGGTGCGGAAATCTGTTCGCCGCCGGCATTCCGGTGACCCTGGATATCGAGAACCGGGCCGGCCGGTTGCGCAACGGGTCGGTGGTGCTGCTGGCGGCCTTCGCCCATGCCGGGGATTTCGCGGCCGCGGCCGCGGTGCGCTGGGGTGCGGCGTGATGGACTCGTCCGCCCGTGAACCGGCGGTGACGCAGCCGATACCGCCGCCGCGGTTCGATCTGACACTCAGCGAAAACCCCTTTCCGCCACTGCCTTCGGTGCTCGCGGTGGTGAACGAGGCGATTCGCGGCGCCAATCGGTATCCGGAATTCGTGCCCCGGCGGCTGCCGGCCGTGATCGCCGCGCACCTCGGCGTCGACCCCGATCAGGTGGTCGTCGGCGCGGGGGCGACCGGTGTGGTGCTGCAGATCATGCAGGCGGTCTCGGGGCCGGGGCGGCGCATGGTGTTCGCGACTCCGACCTTCGACGGCTATCCGATCATGGCCGCCATGGCGGGTCTGGACGTCGTGGGAGTTCCCCTGGATGCGAGCGGACGGCAGCGGCTGACGGCGATGGCCCGGGCGGTGGACGAGCGCACGGCACTGGTCGCGATCTGCCGCCCCCACAATCCGACCGGGACCGTGGTGCCCGCCGCGGAGCTGAAGGCTTTCCTGTTCGGTGTGCCGCGGCATGTTCCGGTGATCCTGGACGAGGCGTACGTGGAATTCCTGGCCGATGCCGAAACGATCGACCCCTGCGAACTCGTCGCGCACTATCCCAACCTCCTTGTGTTGCGCACCTTTTCGAAGGCGTACGGCCTGGCAGGACTGCGTATCGGCTATGCGTTCGGCGCGCCGGAACTGATCGCGCGGGTGCGGCGACTGCAGCTTCCGTTCGGCATGCCCGACTACGCCGCCGCCGCCGTGCGCGCCTGCTATGCCGCCTCGGCGGAGCTCGCCGAACGGATCGCCGATATCACCGCCGAACGCGAACTGCTGCGAACCGCTTTGCGGCACAGGGGTTTCGCCGTGCCGTGCAGCCGCGGCAACTTTCTCTACCTGCCCGGGGCCGCGGCCCACGAGACGCTGGCGGGCGCGGGGATCGCGGCCAAGGGCTACCCCGACGGCAGTGCGCGGATCGCGGTCGGTGATCCGCGTGCCGATGCCGCGGTACTGCACGCCTTCGGCGGCCGTGCCGAGCCGGTGCCTCGGCCGCGCCCGTCGCCCGTGCATGCCGCGGGGGATCGGTGCGCCGACCTTCCGGTCAGAGTGGGGTGGTAAATTTTCTAGCATCGCTAGACAAACTAGTCGAACTCATCTACTGTTGCCACAGAAGCTAGCAACGCTAGATGATGACTAGGAGTCTTCCCATGCTGACCACATCCGCGCAGGTGCTCACCGTGCTGGCCGTTCTCACCAACGCCATCGTCTACGGCACCGATGTCGCCGCCACCCTCATCTTCCGACCCGTCTATCGCAAACTCGACGACGCGACGATGACCGTCTCGGCCGGATGGGGGCACTACTACGGCGACCGGCGAATGCCCTTCGCCGGCGCCGGTGGGGTGATCAGCACCGTGCTCGCCGTCGTCATCGCGGTCGTGGCGGGGGCCACCGGTGCCGCGGTGGCGGCCGGGATCGCGCTGCTGGCGCTGCTGAGCTGGCTCGGCCTCTACGCGCGGATCGCCAAGCCGATCAACACCGCCCAGACGCACGCGGCGCAGACCGGCGTCATCCCCGCCGATGCCCGTGCGCTGCAGGACAAATGGGAGAGCATCCTCGGTTACCGGGTCGGCCTGCAGGCGCTCGCCCTCGCCGCCCTGTGCACCACCCTCGTCCTGCTGTGAAGCCGAGCCGCGGCGCGCAACAGCGCGCCGCAGCGCGCGCAATCTCGAGTGAGATCAGCGGTACCCGTACTTGTGCCAGTTCGACAGCACACGCTGCTGGATCTCGGCGGGCCAGCCGTTGTCGAAACTGCCTTTGACCGGCCGCCTGCGACGGGACGCGCGGGCATTGCGGCGGGCCGCGCGCCGGTGGAAATCCGATATCGCCGGCGAAATCGCGGTGGACGGCGATATCGATTCCCGGCGGATCGGCTGACGGCGGCCGCTCACACCGTTCCGCGCAGGAACACCTGGTTGGTTGTGCTCGAACGTATTTCGACCGATTGGATCTTGTCCGCCGGGGCCGAGGTGATGCCGTCCGCGGTCACCGTCTGGCCGGGATGTGCCGACCACTGCGCCACCCTCGACTGCGTGCCGTCGGTGTGCACCACCCACAGCGCGCCGTCCCAGGTGTAGTCGGTATCCGAGGGCGCGTAGTTGCACGACATGTTCACCCGCGTACCCGAATTCAGCTGTGTGAGAGTGAAGTTCGCGGTGATCGGAGACGGGATCACCTGATCCATCTGCCGCTCCGTGACGACCTGCTCGGCGGTGGGCGGATTGTTGTGCTGGGTGTGCGCGACGGTGATCGGGATGGTGATGGCGACCGCGGCCGCGGCGGCGGCCACCGCACCGGCCAGGGCGAGCCACGGACCGCTGCGGCTGCGCTTGCGCTCGCGCGCCGCTGCCAGCGAGGCGGGGGGCTGCTCCGGCTCGATGCGCCGGTCTTCGGCGGGGGTTTCGCGGACCGCCGAAGTGCCCGCGTCGGGTGCGGTCGTGCCCGTCTCGGTGGCCGGGCCGGTGCCGTGCGCTTCGAAGGGCAGTATTCCGGCGCCGCCGGTGGTGGCTTCGCTCGCACGCACCCGGTTCAGCAGGGCGTCGAACCCGGCGTCGCCGAAACTGCCGGCATGGTCTGCGGCGGCCCCGTCGTCGATCAGCGAGAGAGCGACGTCACCGGGAACGTGGCTGAGCAGTCCCGGCAAGCCCGACAGGTCCGTGATGGCGAGCCTGCATTCGGCGCATTCGGACAGATGCGCCTCGTATTCGAGCCGCTGGTCGGGAGCGAGGGCGCCGAGCACATACGGTGCATCCCAGGTCGCATAGTCGTCGTGTGACGCGGTGTCGGCCGATGTCATTTCGTCACCCCCATCTCCTGTAGGGCCGAACGCAACGCTCGCATCCCGTAGTGCATCCGGGATTTGACGGTGCCCTCGGGAATCGCCAATTCGTTCGCTATCTGGTGTGTCGACAGTCCGCGATAGTAGGCCCGCACGATCACCTCGCGGTGATCGGAGCTGAGCTGAGCCAGCGCGTCGGTGATCACCCAACTGTCCACTGCGCGTTCCGCCTCGTCCGGAGCCGCCTGTTCGGGCGGCGTGTCGGTGCCGTACTCGCGCCGATGCCGCGCACTGCGGAATTCGTCGACCGCGAGATGCCTGGCCACGGTGAACAACCACGCCCGCGCCGAGGCCGTCGACTGGTCGAGGACCTGCGGACGTTGCCAGGCCCGCAACAACGTCTCCTGCACGATGTCCTCGGCCCGTCCGGCATCGCCGACCAGGCTGTAGGTGTACCGCCACAGCGTCGGTGCGTGTTCGTCGTAGAGCACCCGCAACAAATGCGCCCGGGAGGGCGCCGCGTCGACGGGGGGGATCGCGGAGTCAGACATGGGCGCCGACCGGGCGTATCCGCCGCCTCGGTCGAGGCGAGCGTTGGGGGACCACACTCCGTGGATACGTAATCAATTGCGTTCTAGTTCGATGGGGTGTGTCGCCAATAGCGACAGCGGCAGCGGCTGCCGGCGCAACACGTGCGCCCACAGATCGGTGCGTCCCGCCAACGGATCCGACGGCAACGCCGACAACACGATCCAGTCCCCGCGTTCCAGTTCGCCCTCCAGTTGACCGAAGGTCCATCCGGCATAGCCGGCGAAGATGCGTATGCCCTCGACCAGCGGTGCGATCGAATCGGGGTCGGAGTCCAGATCGAGCAGCGCCACGCGACCGTCCACGCGGCGCAGCCCGCGGATGCCCTCGATCGAGGCCCCGACGCGGACCGTGGTCAGACACAGTGCCGAATCGCGCTTCACCGGCCCGCCCACGTACAGCGTGCGGGGCCCGGCCGCGAGATCGGCCCAACGCGGTAGCACGTCCTGCACCGCGGTTTCGCTCGGGCGGTTCAGGACGACACCGAGACTGCCCGCATCGTTGTGTTCGACGATGTAGATCACGGTGCGCCGGAAAGTGGGCTCGACCAGCTCCGTTGCCGAGACCAGCAAGGTGCCGGGCCGCACCGCCTGTTCCTCGTACCGGGATTCACGTCTCGGGCGGTCGCCGTGTTCCTCTGCGCGTGCCACGCTAGTCATCATCGCACCGTCGCGGGGCGCGCGCTGTGTTTAGTGGTGCGTGATTCGCGGTTCGGTTCCGAAGCGCCCACCCCGATGCACCCGCCGGCTACTGCGGCAGGCCGAATCGTTCCCGCGCCCATTGCGGCACCGTCGCCAGATAGCGCGGCCGGGATTCGACGAAGTGGTGCACCATCGCGCACAGCGGCAGGATGCCGAAGCCCTGTTCCACGGTCCGGTCGAGCGCACCCTGCACCAGCAGACGGCCGTAGCCCTGGCCCTCGAACTGCGGATAGATCTCGGTGTGCACGAAGGCGCGCTCGGAGGCGGTGTCCTGATAGGCGGCCACCCCGGCGTGCTGTCCGTCGACATACAGTTCGAATCGGTCGAGCTGTGAGTTGTCTCGAATCTCGATGTTCTGCTGCGCACCCTGCGTCATTCGCTGAGCCTAGAGCGTGTCGATCGCAGACGGTGCGCGGCTACGCCGACATCCTTCCCCGTGTCGGACGTGGTTCGAGTTGTCGCACCCGGCGCGGCTGGCGACAATGCAGGGGCTCGAGTGGTCGGATGCTCGATGCGACGACGGCCGTCGACCGGCCGGACGGGGAGACGGCGCGGATGGGACGACGGGGACTACCTGTGGCGGCGCGATCGGCCACCGTTGCGGTACTGACGGCGGTGCTCGCCGCGCTGGCGCCGGCGACCGCGCATGCCGAGCCGGATTTCGGGACGTGCCCGGCCGGTTCCGTCGGCGACGGGCGGCCGACGCGCTGCGCGTCGATCCCGGTGCCGAGGGACTACGCCGCATCGGACGGTTCGCGAATCGAGGTGACCGTCAGCCGAATTCGCGCGAGCGGGCAGCGCTACGGCACTCTCTTCGCCAATCCGGGCGGACCCGGCGCGGACGCCCTCGACTACTGGGGCGTCCGGCTGGCCCAACTGCCGAAGGAACTGGTCGAGCACTACGACCTGGTGGCCGTACAGCCGCGCGGACTGCGCTGGTCGACCCCGCTGACCTGCGGGGCCGAGATCGCGCAGGACGGTGACCACGAGCGCGAATCACTGCGGAAGGCATGTGACGCCGCCCAGCCCGGCTACCTGCGGACCATCACCACCGAGACCACGGCCCGCGATATGGATGCGGTGCGCGCGGCGCTGGGGCTGGAGCGCATCGACTTCCTCGGCATCTCCTACGGGACCTATCTGGGCGCGGTCTATGCGGCGCTGTTCCCGCAGCATGTCGACCGGATGGTGCTGGACTCGAATGTCGACCCGCAGTGGGTGTGGACCGAACAGTTCGCACAGCAGCAGCTCGCGGGGAAACAGCGGCTCGACGACCTGTTCGGCTGGATCGCCCAGCACGACAACGTCTATCACCTGGGCGATTCGGCGCTGCGGGTGTACGAGACCTGGGTGCGGCTGGTGTCGGCACAGGGCGGCGGCTGGTACGCCAACCTGACCCCGCCCCCGGTGTCGGCGGCCGACCTGCCGCGCGAGCTGCCCGCACCGCTGCCGGCCGTGGCACGCGCGGGCGCGAACGCCGGCGCGGAGGAGATGGGCAAGGCCCAGAATCTGGTGCGCGCGTTGACCTCCGGCGGCATGTCGGCCCAGGTGCCGTTGGTATCGGCGACCACCGTGGCCGCCTACGCCCGCGGCTTCTGGCCGAGTCTGGCGCAGGCGATGGCCGAGGCGAATGCGCAACCCGGCGATCTGCGGCGGATGCGCGCGATCGCGGGCGTGGCCACCACCGACCCGACCGGCCAGGCGGTGTTCTCCGCGATCACCTGCAACGAGAACGCGGTGCCGGCCCGGTGGGACGCCATCGGCTCGGCGGCCGCCATCGTCGCCTCCGGCGGCAACGCCCTCGACGCCCGCGCCGATCTGGTACGCAGCGGATTGGCCTGCGCCGACTGGGATCCCGTGACCAAGCCGACGCCGATCGCCGACCACGGCCTGGCCACCGCGCCGCTGGTACTGCAGAGTCGCAACGACGCGGTGACCGCGTATCCCGGCGGTCCCGCGATGGCGGCGGCCCTGCGCGGACATCTGATCACCGTCGACGGTGGCGACCACGGCACCTTCGGTCGCGGTAACGCTCCGCTCGACGACGCCGTGGTCCGGTACCTGCGTACCGGCGAGGTGAACATCGATCACGTGGATCAGGCGCCCATGCCGTGACGCCACGGTCACCGCTGTGGCGGCCTTGGGCGTCGGCTCCCGGGGGAGCGGCGCAGTACGGTGACCGGAGTTCGATCTCGCCGGAGGAATGGGGTTGCGATGGCGCGGCGGGTAGTGGTGGCGCCGGACAAGTTCAAAGGGTCGCTGGCGGCGCCGGGGGTGGCCGCGGCGCTCGCGGCCGGAATCGCGCGCGTGGCGCCGGCCGCCGAGGTTCACCAGGTGCCGGTGGCCGATGGCGGCGACGGCACCGTCGACGCCTTCGTCGCCGCCGGGTGGGAGCGGGTACCGGTCGACACCGTCGGGCCGACGGGTGCGCCGCATTCGGCGAGCTACGCGGTGCGCGGGAATACGGCCGTGGTCGAATTGGCCGCAGCGGTCGGATTGGTCGAATTGCCCAGCGGCCGAACCGATCCGATGGGTGCGGGCACGTACGGGCTCGGGGTGCTGATCCGCCACGCCCTGGACCACGGCATTCGCGAGGTCGTGCTCGGACTGGGCGGCAGCGCGTCCACCGATGGCGGCGCGGGCATGCTGCAAGCGCTCGGGCTGCACATCCTCGACGAGGACGGCGTCGAAATCGGTTCGGGGGCAGCGGAACTGGCGCGCGCACGATACCTCGACCACTCCGATCTGCACCCGGCCGCTCGGGATGCGGCCTTCGTACTCGCCGGGGACGTCGACAACCCGCTGCTCGGGCCGGACGGCGCGGCAGCAGTTTTCGCGCCCCAGAAGGGCGCTTCGCCCCGGCAGTGCGCCGAACTCGAAGCGATCCTGGCGCATTGGGCGCATCTGGTCGACGCGAGGGGTCGCCCGTTCCGGACGGGGGACGGGCATCAGCGCGGCGCCGACCTGGCCGGGCATCCCGGGGCGGGCGCCGCGGGTGGTACCGGATTCGGGGCCATGGCGGTGCTCGGGGCGCGGCAGCGGTCCGGGATCGAGGTGATTCTCGAGCTGATCGATTTCGCCGGTCGGGTCCGGGACGCGGAGTTGGTGGTCACCGGCGAGGGGGCGGTGGACGAGCAGACGTTGCGCGGGAAGGCGCCCGCGGGAGTCGCTGCGGCCGCCGCGGGTGTGCCGGTGGTCGCCGTCGCCGGACGCTGCGCGCTGAGTCGGGAGCGACTGCGCGCCGCGGGCTTCGCCCGCTGCTATCCGCTGAGCGACCTCGAATCCGATCCGGTTCGATCGATCGCCGAGGCCGCGCGCCTGCTCGAAGAAGTCGGTGCCCGGATAGCGCGCGACTACCTGCGCTGACCCGCCCTCATGCCGTCGCGGTGTCGAGCAGTCCGTCGCGGCGCCGTTCACCCCACTGCTCGAGCGGGCGCAGGGCCGCGGCCAAGTCGATCCCCGAGGGAGTGAGCGAATATTCCACGCGCGGAGGGATTTCGGGGAACACCTCCCGGCGGACCACGCCGTGGGATTCCAGATGGCGGAGATTCTCGGTGAGCACCTTCTCGCTCACCCCGGGCAGCAGGGCACGAATGCGGCCGAAACGCTGCGGGCCCTCGCCCAGCACCCACATCAGGTGCAGTTTCCACTTGCCGCCGACCACATCGATGGCCACCGACATCCCACATACCGAGTGATCTGCATCACTGTCGTTCGCCATCTCGGCCTCCTGACCATTTTTCGAACTTCGAGGTAAGCAACCGCACGTCGACGTGCGTTATTGCCCCGGACGCGGATCCCGGTGACGATCGAATCCGGCGCCGATCGGAAGAACTTCGAAACAGCAAGGAGTACACCATGTCCGAACGTTCCTCCGTCACGGTGATCGGGCTGGGCCCGATGGGCCGGGCGATCGTGCGCGTGCTGCTGGCCGTCGGCACCGAGGTGACGGTCTGGAATCGCAGCGCCGACAAAGCCGAGGCCATGGCGGAACTGGGCGCCCGGCGCGCCGAGTCGGTGGCCGACGCGCTCGAGCGCAACGAGGTGATCATCCTGAGCCTCACCGACTACGCCGCCATGTACGACGTCCTGGGCCTGGCTCCGGAACGGTTGCGGGACAGGGTGATCGTGAACCTGTCCTCCGATTCGCCGGAGCGCACCCGCGCGGGCGCCCGATGGGTGCGCTCGCACGGGGCGCGGTTCCTGTCCGGCGGGTTCATGTCGGCCGGCGACAACATCACCCATCCGGCGTCCTACATCTTCTACAGCGGTCCGCGCGAGGTCTTCGACGCCCATGCCGACCTGCTGCGCCCACTCAGCGCACCGGAGTACCTCGGCGCCGACGACGGGCTGGCGCAGTTGTTCTACCAGGCTCTGCTCACGCTGTTCCACCCCTGGCTGATCGGCTACAACCAGGCCCTGGCCGTCGTCGAACGCGCCGGGCACGACATCGACCGCTTCCTGCCCTTCGCGCAACGCTCCGCCGAGGCGTTCCCCTTCTTCATGGCCGAATACGCCACCGCCGCGAAGTCCGGCGGCTGGGGCGACGACGCCGCCGCCCGGATGATGGTGGCGGGTGCGGCCCACGTCGTCGAGACCAGCGCGGAGGTGGGTGTGGACGCCACGCTGTCGCACACCGTGCGGGAGCTGTGGGAGAAGGTGGTCGCCGCCGGTGCCGGACTGCCGATGTACCGGCTACTGCGCGACGGAGTCTGAGCGAAAGATCAACGGGTGCAGAGGAATTCGATCGCCGTCGCGTAGCCCCGGATCCCCATCCCGGCGATCACCGCGGTGGCGATCGGCGAAATGTAGGAATGGTGCCGGAATTCCTCGCGTGCGTGCACATTCGAGATGTGCACCTCCACGATCGGCACCTCGGGAATCACCAGGGCGTCGCGCAGGGCGACCGAGGTGTGGGTCAGGCCGCCGGGATTGATCACGATCCCGGCTTCCACCCCGCGCGCGGCGTGGATCCGATCGATCAACGCCCCTTCGGAATTGGACTGATAGGCGGTGATCTCGCGATCGAAGCGGGCGGCGGTCTCCCGGCACAGCTCGACCACGTCGTCGAGGGTGTCCGAGCCGTAGACCTCGGGCTGGCGGGTGCCGAGCATATTCAGATTCGGGCCGTTGAGCACGAGAATCGGTGCCATGACCGGTACCCTAGCCCGGTCACAGGCCGCGCGGCCCCTCGGCTCGCAGGTCGTCCACCTTGCGCATCGCCGACCGCAGTTCCGCCAACCACTCCTCGGCGTGCTTACCGGCCAATTTCACCGTCCAGGCGAGCGCATCGGCGCGGGAGCGGGCGACCCCGGCGTCGACGAGCGTATCGAGCACCTTGCGTTCGGGCTGGCGCAGCCGCGTCATCACCGGCACCGAGAGATGGGTGAACAGGGTGCGTTCCCCGTTGACCGAGACGCCCCAGGCCACATTGCGGCCGTAGCGCGCCTGAGCCTCCTGAGCGATCTGCATGCGTGCCGGCCGGGTCGATTCGCGGAAGCGCGCGATCAGGCCGTCCACCGTCGCGGGAGACGGTTCGGATCCGGCTTCCTCGTCCTCGCTCGATTCGGGTGCCGGCAGCGCCAGTTCCCCGATCACCACGATCTCGTCGCGGTCGATCTCGATGGTCGCCGGACCGCTGAACCACTCGCTCGGCAACCTTCCGGCGAACCAGTCCGGAGCGTCGGCGGCGTCCGGAAGATCCGCTTGTTGCCAGCCGCCCGGCCGCCCGAATCCACGTCCGTGTCCGTGTCTCATGATGTTTCCTCACTGCGAAAGTTCCTGTGTAACTGTGATTACAAGATTACGCCGCATAACGGCACGGCGGGTTTCGCTGTCGGAGGAAAGGGGAAGCTTCCGAACACGTCCGCCGATTTCGCCGACCGGCTGCAACGGATGTCGGTGATCGGGCACTATTGTGGTCGCTGAGCATGGAAGATGCGGTCGGTGCCTAGGTGGGACCGCGGGCAACTCCTTCGGGTACCGTTGGTCTTGTTGCTGGAGTGACAAGAGTGAAGAGTGGGCGACATGGATGTGTGGGGATCCCGCCGCTTTCGCGTTCGGGGCGCAGTGGCACTGGCCGCAATTGCTGCCGTAGCGATCGTGATGGGGTCGTGCGATTTTCACAGCACGCCGAGTGGACCCGAAGCGGTCGTCGAGCATTTCACCCAGCTAATGGACGATCGCGATGCAGCCGGCGCCGCCGCACTGACCTCGTACCCCTCCGGTGCCGAGAGCACTCTGAAGTCGATGTTCGACGGACTCCAGCCCGGTAAGCCCGATTACAAGCTGGTTCAGTTCATCAGCCTCGACGGCGATTCGGCGATGTTCAACCTGAAGGCCGCCTGGAACTTCGGGCCGGGTAAGGACTGGAGCTACGATCTGCAGGGCAATATCCGCAAGCTGGCTATCGGCTGGCGGATTTCCTGGGACCCCACCGTCGTCATGCCGCAACTGGATTACAAGCGGTCGGTGAAGCTCGTCCGCACCGAGGCGACGCCGGCGCCGAAGGTCAACGACAACGACGGCCGGCCGTTGCTCACCCAGCAGACCATCAACGTCATCAAGGTGGATCCCACCAAGACGGGTGATCCGGTCGGCACCACCAATGCCCTGGCCGATGCCATCGCGCCGGTCGCGCCGCTGATCACCGGTGCCTCGCTGATGCAGCAGCTGGCTGGCGCGCAGGGCAAGCCGATCACCGCGGTGAGCCTGCGTGAGGACGATTTCGCGATTCTCGAGCCTCGGATGGCCTCGATTCCGGGCGTGGTGATGGAGAAGCAGCCGAGGCTGATCGTCGCCGACCGCCGGGTGTGGTCGCCCATGACCGATGCGCTGCAGAAGGTGTGGCAGGAGAACCGGGATCAGCACGCCGGCTGGGGTGTGCAGCTGTTCGAGCCCGACGGCCGCATGGTCACCCAACTGGCCGGATATCAGGGTCCGCCGGGACCGGACATCGCCTCCACGATGGACCAGAAGTTGCAGCGTGCGGCCGAGGACGCCGTGGTCAGTGTCGGTACGGCGGCCTCGATCGTGGCGATACAGCCCTCCACGGGTGCGGTGGTCGCGGCGGCCCAGAACAACTACGCCAGCGCCCAGGGCGCGCCCGCATTCACCGCCACCTATCCGGTCGGTGGTGCGATGGACCTGTTCAAGGCGGTCGCCTCGATCGTGAAGAAGAAGGCGCCGCAGGACGTTTCGGTGCAGGATGCGGCCGAGGCGGCGGCCATGCTGGGCGTCGGCATCGGGTTCAAGGTGCCCGGACTCGACGAGACCACGGGCCGGCTGCCGATCGGCGGTCGCGGCGTCGAGCAGGTCAAACAGGGCACCAACGATCCGATTCTGGCCAGCCCGTTCGGGATGGCGATCGCCGCGGCCACGATCGCGCGGGGATCGGTGGCTCCGCCGATGATCGAGATCGGCCGGCCCGGCACCACCGAGGCCAAGCTGGAACCGCTCCCTGGCGATGTGGTCGACAAGCTGCGCGGCATGCTGCACGACGCGACCGGAAGTCCGCAGGAGGTGACGGTCGCCCGCTATGCCGGGGTCACCGCCTTCACCGCGAATGCCGGTTCGGACGGATGGCTGCTCGCCAATGCCGGCGACCTGGCCTTCGCCATCCACATCGACGATATCGACAGCGGCGATGCCACCTCCCGGATGGCCGCGCGGATGCTGCAGTCGCTCGCCACGCCGGACGACAACAAGTAGCGGTCGCGGGCGTCAGTTCACGGATGCGCCGGTGACTCGAATGCGCCGGGCGGCGAGCATCCACACCGCGCGCCAGCCCAGCAGGAAGATCGCGAGGACGGTCGCCGCGACGATGACGAAGCTGACCGCGGTGCCCTGACCGCTGATCACTCGCAGCACCATGCCGCCGATCAGCGTCGACAACCACACCACCACGCCGGTCGGCCACACCGCCGATCCGTCGAATCGTGCGAGCGCGTCGGACAGTCGCCCGCGGCCGGCGATCGCCGGAGCAATCACCCAGCCGATCAGCAGACCGGCGCCGAACGGCCAGACCGTGCGCAGCAGACCCGCCGCCACCGCCTCGTCGTGGCTGCGCCGGCCGATCGCGCAGAACACGATCACCAGCACGACATCGATCAGCAGCGGCAGCCATTTCCTCACGGTCGCCAGGGTAGTGACAGCGGTGCGGCAGCCGGATTCCGGGACCGCTCAGGGCTGCGGTTCGCCGTCGGGTTCGGCCGGTCCGGGCGAATCGCCCTCCCGAAGGGGCCGGTTCGCGCCGCTGTCGGCGCGGCGGGGTTCGGCGAGCAGGGCCGAGCGCTGTTCGAATTCCTGCTCGAACTGCGCATCACCGAGCTGCGGATTGCGGAAGCGGAAGACGAAAACGATCCAGCCGATGATCGCGACGAGAATGAAACTCACCATGCGGTAGACGAAGGCGGCGGCCACCGCCTGCGCCGCCGGCAGTCCCGCGGCGGCGGTGAGGCTGTAGATCAGGGTGGCATCGACGTAGACGATGCCACCGGGTGCGAACGGAATCGTGCCGACCGCCTTGCCCACGCTGAAGGCGATCAGCAGGCCCGCCCAGCGCGGATCGGCGCCGACCGCGTAGCAGGCCGCACCCAGGCAGGCCACATCGCCGAGCCGATGCACGACCGCCCAGAACGCCACCCACGCGGCATCCCGCCGGTGCACATCCACCGATTCCAGCTGTCGCAGCACCTCGTCGACGTGCGCCAGTCCGGCATCGGCCGGATGGCGCCGGATTCGGTTGACCAGCCGCACCCCGCGGCGCACCAGCGCCTGCAGCGCACCGGGGTTACCGGATATGTATTTGCCCGCCCACACCAGCAGCGCCACCGCGCCCAGCGTGAGGACCAGCTTCCACGGACCGATGCGATTGCCGACCAGCAGCGCGCCGCCCACGCCGAGCAGCAGCATGCCGCTCGTCGCGACCACGCCCGACATCAGCAGCTGCCAGGACGCGACGATCGGGCTCGCACCCCAGCGGCGGGTCTGGCGATAGGTGAATGCGGTGGAGAACACCTGGCCGGCGGGCAGCGACACCGACATCGCGGTGGCTCCGTAGACGACCGATACCGAGGCGCGCTGCGAGACGTCGACCCCGCCCGCGCGCAGCAGGCGTTTCTGGATGCGGCCGAATCCGCTCATCGACAACGCTTGCATCCAGACGCACAGGGCGACCCAGCCCCAGTGGATCTCCGTGAGGTTGCGCCAGGAATCGTGCAGGCGCGGCCACAGGTATATGCCCTCGGCGATCAGCAACGCCGACAGGGCAACGCCGAGGGCCCATTTCAACCAGCGGAACCTGCGCCGCGCGGGCCGCGCCGGTTCGCCGCCGGGTTCAGCGTGGGCCGTCACGACGCCCAGCCTAGTGGGGTCGGGCCCGAAGGCGGCAGCGGCTCATCCGAGAGCCTTCGGCCACGCGAGCCGGGTCTTGCGGCGGCGACCGCGCAATTGCACCTCGTCGCCGGAGATCCACTGCTTCTGTTCGTCGTCGTCCGCGAAGTACAGGGCGCTGCCCGAGGCCAGGACGCGGCCCGGATGTTCCTTCGCCAATTCGGTGAGGCGCGAGGCCTCGTTCACCGGATCGCCGATCACCGTGTACTCGAAGCGATTCGCGGCGCCGATGTTTCCGGCGACGGCGAGCCCGGCCGAGACACCGATGCCGATATCCAGGCCCTGCACCTCGCGCAGCGCCTCGCGCAGATCGCGGGCTGCGGCCAGCGCGGCGGTCGGCGCGTCCGGACGGTCCAGTGGCGCACCGAAGATCGCCAGCGCCGCATCGCCGACGAACTTGTTGATCAGGCCGTTGTGCCGGTCGACCACATCGACCACCACCCGGAAGAATTCGTTGAGCAGGCTGACCACCTCGGTGGGCGGCCGCTCGGCGGCGGTGGCGGTGGAGCCGACCATATCCACGAACAACACGGCCACGAACCGGGTTTCACCACCCAGTTCGGTGCCGTACTCGAGCGCGCGGCGGGCCACTTCCTCGCCGACGTGCTGGCCGAACAGTTCCTGCAGTTCGCGGCGCTGCGCGGCCTCTTCCATCATGCGGTTGAAACCGACCTGCAGCAGGCCGATCTCACTGCCGTCGAACACCTCGACCTGGACATCGCGCGCACCTCCCTGCACCCGGTTGATCGCTCGGGAGAGCTGCCGCACCGGGTCGGAGATGCTCGACGCGGTGAGCATCGACAGCGCCAGCGCCTGCATGATCACCACACCGGACAGCAGCAGAATCGAGATGGCCAGCGACTGCGCCGAGAAATGCACCTGCGACGTGATCTGGGTGACGCACAGCAGCACGATCGCGATGGTCGGCGCGAATGTGCCCATGCCCCACGTCATCGCCATGCGCGTGCCGACACCGGGGGTGAGGGTGTGATCGAAGGTGCCGGTGGTCAGCGCGTGCGCGGCCACCGGGCGCAAAATTCGTTCACCCAGCATGTAGGTGAAGCCGAACACGATGGTGGCGGCCATACATTCGGTGACGATCACCGCACCCGCGAGCTCGGGTGTTTCCACGATGATCCGCGCGGCCAGCACCGCACCGCCCACCAGCCACAACAGCAGGTGGAGGATGGACTGCCGCAGCGGCGCGTGCAAGGCGGCCATCTGTTCCTGGCGACTGGGCGGACCGCCGCGCATCTGCCAGCGCATCACCGGGCGCAGCATCAACGCCGAGGCGGTGACGCTCAGGAATCCGCCGATCGCGAAGACCAGCGCCGGAAGCAGCAGGCCGGCGCGCCGCAACCCGTTCGGTGTGCCCTCGGGCGCGGGCAGCCCGTACTGAATGAACGCGTAGACCAGGACCGCACCGAAGGCATTGGCCGCCAGCATCGATGCGAGGTACAGCGGCCAGCGCGTTCGCATGGTCTGTTTGACCGCTTCCAGGGGCGCTGACACGATGACCAATCTAGCGGGGCGCGTCGTAGGTCACCGGATTCGGGCGGAGCGGACACGTGCCGGTTGCGTCCCCGGCCGTTAGGCTCGCGGCGTGAGTGGGGACAGCAAGACCTCCGGGAATCCGGCCGAGCCTGCCCCGGCGGGCGTCGCATCGGCGGCTTCGAGCCGAAGCGCACCCGATCGCGGGCGCGAGCGCAGCGCGGCCGACTCGGTGCATCCACTGGTGCGTCAAGGCGCCGAATGGTGCTGGCGATTGTTGATCATCCTGGTGGCAGTGCTGGCGGTCGCCTACCTGGCGCACAAGCTGACCACGGTCGTCATTCCGGTCGCGATCGCCCTGCTCGCGGCGGCGCTGCTCTCGCCGCTGGTGGGTCTGCTGCAACGCCTCGGAATGCCGCGCGGCATCGGCGTATTCGTGGCCCTGGTCGGATCGCTGGGCTTGCTGGCGGGAATCTTCACCTTCGTGATCGAGCAGTTCATCACCGGTGTGCCGCAGCTGACCGACGAATTCAAGACCAGCATCCACACCGTGCAGGACTGGCTGATCAACGGTCCGCTGCATCTGAGCAACGACCAGATCCGCAACGGCGGCAATACGATCATCAAAACCCTGGAGGCCAATCAGGATTCGCTGACCAGCGGTGCCCTGACCACCGCCGCGGCGATCGGCGAATTCTTGACCGGCGCCTTCCTGACGCTGTTCATCCTGATCTTCTTCCTCTACGGCGGCGACCAGATCTGGAACTTCGTGACCCGGATCGTGCCCACCCCGCAACGTGAACGGGTGCGCACCGCCGGGCGGCTCGGCTTCGGCACGCTGATCGGATTCGTGCGCGCCACCGTCGTGGTGGCGGCCGTCGACGCCATCGGCATCGGCGCCGGGCTGGCGATTCTCAGTGTGCCGCTGTCCCTTCCGCTGGCATCGCTGGTGTTCATCGGCGCCTTCGTCCCGATCGTCGGCTCCCTGCTCGCGGGTTTCATCGCGGTCTTCCTGGCCTTGATGACGAAGGGTTTCGTCACCGCGCTGATCGTGCTCGGCATCACCGTGGCGGTGATGCAGCTGGAAGGCCATGTGCTGCAACCGTTGTTGCTGGGCCGCGCGGTGCGCATCCATCCGCTGGCGGTGGTGCTGGCGATCACGGCGGGCGTGGTGCTGGCCGGTATCGCGGGCGGTCTGCTGGCCGTGCCGTTCGTCGCGGTGATGAACACCGCGATCCGTTCGTTGCTGGTCGGCAGTCCGGAAGAGCTGTATCAGGAACTCAATACCGGGGAACCGGGGGAGCCGATGTTCCACGCCGATCCGGACCGGCCGGAGCCGGATCGCTACCGCCGGGCTGACTCGGGGTCCGATGCGGACGGCGGTGATGCGGACGAGGGCTGAGTCCGCGGGCGGCACGCCGCCCGCCGACTCGACCGCGCCGGGACCGACGGCCGCGACCGCGCCGCTGTGGCGGGCGGCGCAGGTGTTTCGCCTGGTCACAATGCTCTACGCGGTGGGCCAGCAGGTCGCCTCCGTGTCGTCGTACGAGCGGCAGCCGCTGAGTTGGGTGCTGATCGGGATGCTGGTGCTCTGGTCGGTCGTCTCGGCGCTGTGGTTGTCGCGCTGGTCGGTCACCGGGTGGGAGCGGCGAGCGGTGGTGATCGGCGACCTGGCGGTCGCCGTCGGGTTGATGGCGGCGACTCGGCTGGTCGCCGACTACCCCTGGTACCACGGGCATCAGACCCTGCCGACCACGCTGTGGGTGGCGAATGCGGTGATGTCGGCGGCGATCGAATGGGGTGCGCTCGGCGGCGTGCTCGCGGGGCTGGCGATTTCGGTGGTGAGCATCGTGGTGCGGGAACAGTGGGAGTTGGATCTGTGGTCGGATGCGACCGCGCCCGTGCTGGTTTCGGTCGGGCTGGCCATCGGGTTGGCGGCCGCGACGGCGCGGCGCGCGCAGGGGCACCTCGAGCAGGCGATGCGGTTGTCCGCCGCCACCGCCGAACGCGAACGGCTCGCCCGCGAAGTACACGACGGGGTGCTGCAGGTCCTCGCGTACATCAGCCGGCGCGGCAGTGAAATCGGCGGACGCACGGCCGAATTGGCGGATCGTGCCCGCGAACAGGAAGTCGCGCTCCGGGTGCTGATCTCCGAACAGGGCAGGGACGGTTCGGGTCTCGACGCCCGCGCGGACCTGCGTTCGCTGCTGAGAGCCTTCGCCGCGCCGTCGATCGCGGTCTCCGCGCCCGGTGAGCCGGTGACGATCGGGGCACGGACCGCCCGGGAGATCGCCGCCGCCGTCGGTGCCGCGCTGTCCAATACCGCGCTGCACGCCGGCGCCGAGGCGAAAGCCTTTGTGCTGCTGGAGGATATGGCCGATGCGGTGGTGGTCAGTGTGCGCGACGACGGGCCGGGGATCGCGCAGGGCCGGCTGCCGGCCGCGGCCGCCGAGGGGCGGATGGGCGTCTCGCATTCGATCGTCGGGCGGATCGAGGCGCTGGGCGGCACCGCCGAACTGCTCGACACCGCCGACGGCGCCGAATGGGAATTCCGGATTCCACGTGACGGGGAGCAACGATGAGGGCATCGGAAGACGGGGCGGCAGAAGATGTTTCGGTGATGGTGGTCGACGACCATCCGATGTGGCGCGACGGCGTGTCCCGCGATCTCACCGAAGCCGGTTTCCGGGTGGTGGCTACGGCGGACGGCGCGGGCACGGCCGCGCGCCGGGCCGTCGCGGTCCGACCGGACGTCGTCCTGATGGATATGCAACTGCCCGACGGCAGCGGAGCCCAGGCCACCGCGGAAGTGCTCCGCGTCTCGCCGCGCAGCCGGGTGCTGGTGCTCTCGGCCTCGGACGAACGCGGTGATGTGCTGGAGGCCGTCAAGGCCGGGGCGACCGGCTATCTGGTCAAGAGCGCGTCGGCGGCCGAGCTGATCGACGCGGTGCGGGCGACGGCCGCGGGCCAGGCGGTGTTCACGCCCGGCCTGGCCGGTGTGGTGCTCGGCGAATTCCGTCGCATCGCCGGGGCGGGGGCCGGTAGGAGCACAGAGCGCCCCGTCCTCACCGACCGCGAAACCGAGGTGTTGCGGCTGGTGGCGAAGGGTTTGTCGGCGAAACAGATCGCGACCAGGCTGAGCGTCAGCCATCGCACGGTGGAGAACCACGTGCAGGCGACGCTGCGCAAACTGCAGCTCGGCAACCGGGTCGAACTCACCCGGTACGCCATCGAACAGGGCCTCGAGTAGGGGCCGGATCAGGGATTGCCCTGATGTGCTGCGGCCGCGGCGTCGGTAGCCTCGTGAACATGGGTGGTGAGACCGTTTCCGCCCCGGGGTCCGCGGGAACCGGGGGAGCCGTGGGCGACCGTGACCTGCGAGTATCGGATGCCGAACGCGAACATGTCGGGACCCTGCTGCAGCGCGCGGTCGGGCTGGGCATGTTGTCGCTGGGCGAGTTCAGCGAGCGGATGGACACCGCGCTGGCGGCCAAGACGCGCGGCGAACTCAACGCCGTCCTGATCGACCTGCCCGGGATTCGCCTTGCGGGACAACCGAATCCCGCCCAGCCGACCGCCTCGCCCGGACCGGCTCAGACGTGGCGGTGGGGTGCCCCCGCCGGACGCACCGAGGCCGAAACCGCGATTCGTCCGCGCCTGTCCGGCGTCACCCGCAAGGGGCCGTGGCAGGTGCCGCCCTCGCTGTACGTCAACAGCTATCTGTCGGGCGTCACCCTGGATTTCACCCAGGCCGTCATGTCGACCCAGGTGGTCGAGATCCGGGTCGACGATTTCTGCAGCTCGCTGACCATGATCCTGCCCGGCGAGGCGACCGTCGACCTGAACGGCGTGGAGCTGATCGGTTCCAGCGCCAACAACAAGGTGCGCACCGGGCCGCCGATCGGACCGTTGCACATCATCGTGCACGGGCGCAGCCGGTTCAGCTCGATCACCGCGAAGCATCCGTTCGGCGTGCAGTGGAAGAAGCTGATGTCGGGGTTCTGATCGCTATTCGACGACCTCGCCGAGTCCGATCATGTTTCCCTCACTGTCGCGAAACCACGCACCCCGTTCCGCGCGTCCCTTACTGGGGTAGTTCCCCTCGATCTTCATGATCCCGCCGACGGTGCCCGGGTACTCCTCGAAGACCACGCCGCGCTCTCGCAGGGTGGCCACGGTGCTCTCGATATCGTCGACGTAGAACCCCAGTTGGGTGAAGGAACCATCGGACGCACCGGCCGACGCGAAGAGGCAGAAGACCCCTGACGCCCCCTCATAGCGCAGCCCGCCCGGGCGCTCCTCCACGGGTTCCAGACCGAGCTTCTCGGCGTACCAACGCCTCGCCCGTTCCAGATCCTGCGTGGGGATGCGTGCCTCGATCCGCGCGGTGTTCAGCATGGGGGCATCGTAGAGCCGCGAGCCGCGGGCGCGGGCCGGTACGAAGCCACCGGCCCGCGCAGTCGATCAATCGCGGTTCTGGCGGCGCAGCAGTTCGTTGACGCTCACCGTGCGGCCGCTGGTGCGATGCTTACCCTCGTCGTCGGGATCGGCCGGTTCCGGCTCGGGGCGACGACGGGACGAGCGCAGATCGGCCATCCACTGTTCGATGTTGTTGCGGTTGTCGTCACCCGGTGCGTCGGGGTGGTCGGCCGGGTTTCCGGACGCATCGGATTCGGTCGCGGCCGTGGAATTCCCGGGCTCGGGCGCCGTCGGACCTCCGGCCTCACCGGTGCCCATCGAGCCCGGACCGTGCGGCGAGCCGACGTCGCCTCGGGGCCCCGGAGCCGGTGCGTTGTGGCCGCCGGCCGGTGGCCGGTTGCCCGGATTCGCCGACTCGTGCAGCTCCTGGGTCGCATCGGTGTCCTTCGGCTCCCGGGGCATGGCGGGAGGCACACTGCCCGGCCCGGATTCCGTTGTCCGCGTAGGCGAATGCCGCATGCCGTCGGGCGGGATGCGCCGCGGCGGCTGCACGGCCGGAGGGCGGCCTTCGGGGGCAACTCGCTGCGAGCGACCGGGCCCCTCGGGAGCGGCCGGAGGTCCGCTGTGGCCGGGCCGACCGGCGTCCGGCGCCGGCCCGGCGCCCTGGGCGGGAGGCTGTCCCGGGTGGTACGGCGGGGCGTCCGGACGATAAAGCTGGGCGCGGACCGACGGATGCGGCGGCACCTTCGCCGGTTTCGGCGGCAGCACCCGCGGTGTGGTGCCGACCGGAGCGGTCGGCGGCACGGAATCGGTGGCGTCGGGAGCGGTGTCCGGCGCGGGCACCGTCCGGGGCGGCATACCGGGGCGGACGACCTGCGGCGGCCGCACCACGCCACGGTTCGGGGCGGTATCCGAACCGGGCAGCGAGACCGAGGGCGGTGCCGACGGTGTTTGCGGCGCTTGGGGTTCGGGAGTCCGCGACGGGGCTTGTCCCGGATTCGGCGGGGTGCGCCCCGGCATCGGGGCCGCGCCGAGCACGCCGGGAGTGCTGCCGGCATCGGCCGAGCGGGCCGGTTCCGGCGTTCCCGCGCCCCGGACCGCTTCCTCCGCGGCGGAGGAACCGCCGATGACACCGGATTCGCCGATGACACCGGGACCGCCGGGGGTCCGAGGCGGCTGCGGGCGGCCGGAGGGAGGCAGCACGCGGGAGGATCGGATGCCGGGCGTTTGCGGCGGGGTTGTCGGGGGCCCGGCCTCCGGACCGGACGGCGTGCGGACCGGGGCGGCGTCGGCAGAGGCCGAGGCGGCGGGCGGTGCCTGATTCCCGGTGCCGTCCGAGGCGTCGGCATCGCTGTCGCCGGACGAGGCATTGCCCGAATCGGCCGACGGCGCATCTGCGCCGGAGTCCGACCGGCGGCGGCCGAAACGCTTGCGCTTCGGGGACTTTTCCGACTTCTCGGCCTTAACCGGCTTCTCCGACGCCGACGAATCGGTTTCCGCTGCCCGGGCCTCCGAGGGAGCAACGGCTTTCGCTCGCGATTCCGTCGACTCTCCGGCGCCCGCCTTGGACCGCGCGGTCCGCGACGCCGACGACTCGGAGCCTTCGGACCGAGGCGCCTCGGGGCTCTTGGCGCGAGTCGCGCGCGTGGACGTGCCGGCCGCGGCCGGATCGATGCGATCCAACTGCTCGGTCGGCGCCTCCGGGTCGACCCGCAGGAACTTCAACCGCCGCGGCTTGCGCGGGCCCTTCGGCGTCCCGTCGGGCAGCTGCGGCAGCTGCATGGTCACCGGATCGGTGACCGGCGTCGTCTTGACCAGGTCGACGACCTCGCCGGTGCCGGGACGCTCGTCGTCGAGGATGGGTTCGCCCAGGCCGATGCGCTGCTGAATGCGCTTCATCCAGGCCGGGGCCCACCAGCAGTCGTCACCCAGCAGTTTCATGGTCGCGGGAACGAGCAGCATGCGCAGCACGGTGGCGTCGATGAACAGCGCGGCCATCATGCCGTAGGCGATGTACTGCATCATCACCAGATCGGAGAAGGCGAACGCGCCGACCACCACGAGCAGGATCAGTGCCGCGGCGGTGATGATGCGACCGGTCTGCGCGGTTCCGGAGCGCACCGACTCGGTGGTGCTCGCGCCCTGGGCGCGCGTCTCCACCATGCGGGAGAGCAGGAAGACCTCGTAGTCGGTGGACAGGCCGTAGATCACCGCCATGATCAACACCAGCACCGGCGACATGATCGGCTGCGGCGTGAAATTGAGCAGTCCGGCGCCGTGGCCGTCGACGAAGATCCAGGTCAGAATGCCGAGCGTGGAGCCCAGCCCCAGCGCGCTCATCAACGCCGCCTTGATCGGCAGCACCAGCGAGCCGAAGGTCAGGAACATCAGCAGCGTGGTCACGAAGACGACCAGCACGATCATCAGCGGCATGCGATCCAGCAGCGAATCGATGCTGTCCTGCATCAGCACCGGCTGGCCGCCGACCATCAGATCCACATCGTCGGGCACGCTGATCGAGCGCAGATAGGCGATTGTGTCCTCGACGTTCGCGTCCGGCGCCATCGTCGCCTCGGACACCCAGACATCGGAGCCGTTCGGCGGAATGCCCGGCGTACCGAACGGATCGGTGAGTCCGGGTGCGCCACTGGCCTCGTCGAGGATGGCCTTGATCTCGCCGGTGTTCTGCGTGGTGATGACCAGCTGGATCGGGTCGGTCTGGCGCAGCGGGAAGATCTCGTCGAACTTCTCCTGCGCCATGCGGGTCGGATTGTCCGGCGGCAGATAGGTTTCGCTGATACCGCCGAACTTCAGGTTCTTCACCGGGATGATCAGCAGCAGCAGGATGATGCACAGCGGCACCGCCACCTTCAGCGGATGCTTCATCACCCACTGCGTGGTGCGGCCCCAGAAACCGTTCTCGACCTCTTCGGCGGTCTTGGTCTTGCGGAACCGCTTGAATCCCAGCGCGTCGACGCGCGGTCCGAGGATCGACAGCAACGCGGGCAGGATGGTGAGCGAGGCCAGCGCGGCCAGCAGCACGGTCGCGATGGTGCCGTAAGCGACCGATTTCAGGAAGCCCTGCGGGAACAGCAGCATGCCGGCGCTGGCGGCGATGATCATGGTCGCCGAGAAGGTGACCGTACGCCCCGCGGTCATCACCGATCGGCGTACGGCCTGGCGGGTGGTGTAGCCCTCGGCCAGCTCCTCGCGGAACCGGCTGACTATGAACAAGCCGTAGTCGATCGCCAAGCCCAGGCCGATCATCGACACCACGGCCCCGACGAACGAATTCACCTCGGTGACATGGGTGATCGCCATGACGATGCCGTTGGCGCCGAGGACGGTGAGACCGCCGATGATCAGCGGCAGGGCCGCGGCGACGATACCGCCGAAGATGAAGAACAGCAGGATCGCGACGGCCGGAATGGCCAGCATCTCCATGCGCTTCTGGTCGGAGGCGATGGTGTCGTTCAGCGTGCCCGCCACCGGTTGCATGCCCGCCAGCTGGACATCCACGCCCGGGATGTAGAAGGCGTTCTTGACCGCGCGATAGTTGTTCATCGTGGTCGTGTCGTCGTCACCCTTGATGGCGACCGACGCGAACGCGTACTTCTTGTCCTTACTACCGGTGGCCGAGGCGCTCCAGTCGCCGGTCTCGGTCTTCCAGTAGGCGACGTTGACCTTGCTGATCTGGTCCGGATGGTCCCTGGGCAGGCTGTTGAGATTGTCGGTGATCTTCCGCCCGAACTCCGGATCGTCGATGGTCTTACCGTCGGGCGCGGTGTAGAGCACGATCACATCGGACATGTGATCGCGGCCGTAGACCTGGTCCTTGAGCACCGCGGCCTGCGAGGACTCCGCACCGGGGTCGAACCAGCCGCTGGAGCTCAGATGGTTTTCCAGACCGAACCCGTACGCCCCCAGGGCGAGAAGCGCGGCCACCGCTACACCCAGCACGGTGTAGCGGAACCTGTGGACCAGCTCGCCCCAGCGGGTGAACACTAAGCGACTCCTTGAGCGGGGCGGGAGGTGAGCAGTGCGGACAGCGGCCGGAAGGGCTGCAGCCAGGCTCCCTCGTCGGGCAGCGAGTCGAGGCTGACCCGGGGCAGCGGTTCACGGAACACACCCGGGATGTCCTCGAGGTCGACGAAATCGAGGATATCGGACGTGACAGCCCAACTCGCGTGCTCGCGGAATCCGAGCACCTGGACCGGAACCCCGGTGGCCGCGACCTCCTCGAGCGGTTCGCGGAAGGCCTGACCGTCCGCGGAGGCCACCATGATCCCCGCGAGACCGGCTCCGCCGCGGCGTAACTGGATATGTGCCAGCATGTCGCTGTCGACGTCGGAATCCTCGTCGATCTTCGGTTTGGCGAAGACCGCGTAACCGACGTTGCGCAGCGCCTCGACCCACGGACGCACCACATCGGCGGTCCCGGGGGCGATATTGGTGAAGACGGTGGCCTCGGGTTCGATGCGCTGTGTACTGCCGGCGGACAACTCGGCGGTACGCGCCAGCAGCCAGCGGCCGAGTGCGTCGAAGCGCGGCCGGTAGGCCGCGGTGGGACGGCCGCCGAGGATGGCGCCCAGGCCCATATCCAGGTTCGGTGCGTCCCACACCAGCAGCACCCGCCGCACACCGGCGGGCTCGGCGACCGGCGTCGCGGGGGCCGCCGCGCCGGCGACGACGTCCGATTCGTCGCCGCGCACTGTTCCGGCAACCTCGTCGGCCGGCTGGGCCATCTCCCTGAGACTCATATCTAGATCTTCCCCCAAATGAACTCGGTGATGGCGCTTCCGGCTCGATGCGCCTTGCTCTCGAACTTCGTCACCGGGCGTTCCAGGCCGATCACCGTATCGGTTCCGGGGTGTTCCGCATCGCCGCCGGTGGCCTCGTTCAGGCCTACGAGCTGCGGTTCTCCCGCGCCCACCTCGGCGATATGTTCGGCGTAGCCGGCGTGGTCGGTGGCTACGTGCAAAATGCCGCCACGCTGCAGCCGGCTGGCGATCAGGGTAATCGTCGCGGGCTGCAGCAGTCGGCGCTTGTGGTGGCGAGCCTTCGGCCAGGGGTCCGGGAAGAAGACACGCACGCCCGCTAGCGAATCCTTGGCAATCATGTGCTCGAGGACGTCGACGGCATCGCCGCGCAGCAGCCGGATGTTCTCGATGCCTTCCCGCTCGATCCGCTGTACGAGCTGGGCGAGACCCGGCTTGTACACCTCGATGCCGATCAGGTCGAACTGCGGCTCGGCCTTGGCCATCGCCGCGGTCGCGGTCCCCGTGCCACAGCCGATCTCGACGATCAGCGGGGCGGTCCGGCCGAACCAGGCGGCGGCGTCGAGTGGCTCGTCGCTCACCTCGCGGCCGATGCGCGGCCACATCCGCTCCCAGGATTGCTGTTGGGTCGCGGTCAACGCGCCACGACGCGAGCGGAAGCTGGTTACCCGCGGGTAGAGGCGAGAGGGCTCACGGTCGGAGGAGGGGCCGTCGTGGTTACGCAAGCTGCCGCCTCCGGCCCCGTCGCTACCAGCTGCATCTTCGCGCTGTTCGCGGGGGCCTGCGTGGTTACGCAAGCTGCCGCCTCCGGCCCCGTCGCTACCAGCGGTGTCGTTCGCGGCGTCGTTCACGGCGTCCATTGTCCAGTATTCGATGATCAGGGCCGCAATCGACCGCGTCGAGGAGGGAAAACCCGGGTCAGAAGTGTTGCCGAGGTGGCGCGGAGCCCGGCGTCAGGCGGCGAGCGGCTGCGTCTGCGGCAGTTCCGGTTCGCTCTGCCTGCCCAGCGGCAGGCCCAGGATCATCCGGCCCGCGGTGCCGGCCAGCTCGAACAGTCCGCGCCAGCGCGACGGGGACGCCATCACCGACCAGACGGTCCGGGTCTCGGTGTCGGCGTCGGTGATCGGGCGGCCGGCGATGCGGTCGGCCAGCCAGTCCAGGCTCAGCGGCGTAGCCAGCGGTAACAACGTGAAGTGGTCGCTCAGCCGGTCGCGCAGGTAACCGACGGTGGCACCGCCCGCCCGATAGCGCTCGACCTGCGCATCGATACACGAGGCGTGGATGATGCGATCGTGCAGCGGCTGGATCACCAGGATCGGGCAGTGCGGGGTGTGCTTCCCGAGCCGCATATCGTCGAACATGTCGCACATCGCGGGGGTGCTCAATACCTCTTCCAGTGGGTGATCGAGGTGTTTGCTGACGTCGTGGCCGGCGAGCCGAGCGAGCGCGACGATCGGTGGCAGCTGAGCCGCGCGTTCCAGCAGGCGTTCCCCGGAGCTGGTGATGTGCTTGTCGAGCACATCCTCGAGCGCCGGATACACCTGGCGTAGCGCCGAGATCACGATGGCGGGGAAACCGGCGTACCGGCCACCGTTCAGCCGGATGAACACCTCACCCGGATCGCCGACCGGCGCGCCCAGTACTGCACCGGCGATGGTGAGCTCGGGCGCATAGGTGGGAGCCATCTCGACCAGCCAGGAGCCGGCCATCCCGCCACCGGAGTAGCCCCAGACCACCACGGGGGTGTCGGTACCGAGCCCCAGCGGACGGAAGTGCATCGCGGCGCGGATGCCGTCGAGCGAGCGGTAGCCCGGTTCCCGGGGCGCGCCGAAACGGCCGTCCCGTCCCTCGTGATCGGCGATGCTCACCGCCCAGCCGCGGCGCAGTGCGTTGGCGACGAGCAGCAGTTCGAGCTGGGTGATCGAGCCGGGGACGACGGCGCCGCGGCGGAGTACATAGGAGGGAGCGCAACGCTCGGTGACGGCGTCGATCGCCGATTCGAAGGCCAGCAGCGGGCGGCGTTCGGCCGGATCGGCATCGGCGGGCAGCAGCACCGTGGTCACCGCGACCTCGGCGTCACCGTGCAGATCGTTGCTGCGGTACAGCAGCTGCCACGCCGTCACACGCTGCGGAATCAGGCCCAGCAGCGCGATCTGCACGGGCCGGCTGCGCAGAACGGTTCCGGGTGCGTGCGCGGCCGCGTCGGCGGGTGCGCGATAGAAGGGGTCCTGCGACGGCGGCAACGGCCGTTCGTTCTTCGTCGCGACGGCGGCGCCGTCGTTACCGATGACGTCGACGTTGACGCTCATCGCAACCTCCTTCGGATCCACGGGGCCGGCGCACGGGCGCACGGCCGACCGGGGTCCACACCGCCGGGGCCGCGCACCGGCGGTGCCGCCGGCGGCTTCAGCGTAGGTGATCGAATCCGTGACCCGATAGTTCACCACTGTCGAATTATGCTGTGACACAGCCACAACCACCGTTTCACCGGAGAGATTCCCAATCCCGCGCCAATTACCGCTCACCTGCGGTGATGGTCGAGCCGCAGGCCATCGTCGCCGGTCGCGAGCTCGGGCAGGCGGTTTCGTGTGATCGATTACACATCGCTGTGTGGCGCAACGACGATCGGGCGCGCCGGTGAAAATCCGGTCGGTGCCGACAACCGCCGCGTCTTCTGACAGAATTTTCCGCTGGAAGGGGGTATCACCCGTGTCGAGAGCCACTGCAACCAGCGCTTCGCCGGGCTTCGTGAACGACCACGGCGGGCCCGCACCGGAACTCGAGCAACTCATCGCCACGGTGCGCGTCGGCGCCGGATCCGCCCCGGGCGTCGCCGATCAGCTGGCGAGCGCGGCCGTGGCCTTCCGGCGGCCGCTGCGGATTCAGGTGACCGGCCGGGCCGGCGCCGGGAAATCGACGCTGTTGCGGGCGTTGGCCCTGATGTCGGCGGAGGAGACCGCGCCGGTGGATCAGCCGGGCGTGCCGGATCCGGTGCTCGACGCCGATCTCGTCGTCTACGTGCTGGCGGGTTCGCTGCAGGCCGCCGATCGTCGCGTCCTCGAATCCCTGCGGCCCGAAACCACGATGGTCGTACTCAACAAGGCCGATGCCGTGGGCTCGCGCTGGGGCGATGCGGTGGTGGCCGCCGATCAGGCGGCGCATGTGCTGGGTGTTGCGGTGGCGCCGATGGTCGCCGAACTGGCCGTGCGCACCCGCGCCGGCACACCGAGCGACGACGATCTGCGCACGCTGCGCCGCCACGCGGCCGGTGGCGGCGCGGCGCTCACGCTCTCCCCGGAACTGTTCGTCGACCAATCGGCCGGGCCCGATGTGGCCGATCGCCGGGCGCTGCTGGAGCGCTGGGGCCTGCACGGGGTGAGCTGCGCCCTGGCCGCACTGCGTCACGAACCGGAGTTGGGACCGCAGCAGTTGCTGCAGCTGCTGCATGCCGTGAGTGGGATCGATCCCGTGCACGCGCGCCTGCACCAGCGCTACGAGCAGATCGCGGCCTTGCGCGGCGGTGATCTGCTCGACGATCTGGCTCGCATCGCCGCGCGCGCGATCCCGCAGGGTGACGGTGGGCGCGCCCGCGACCTGATCGAGGACTATCTGGCCGGTGACGAGGCGCTGTGGACCGCGCTGCAGGCCGGACTGGCTCGCCCGGAGGTCCGTCATCTCGCGGCCGGATATCCGTCGGCGACACCGGCGGACGCCGACGACGCGCTGGTTCGCGCGCAACGGTGGCGCGCGGTGGCCGCCAGCGATATGCCGGCCGCCGCTCGCCGCGCCGCGATCCGGCTGCACAACGGATATATGCGGATGTGGGAGCGGATGAGTAGTGCCGGACTGTGAGGTACCCGGAGCGCCGGCCGAGCTGAACAGTCGGCGGGCGGGCGGGGTGGATCCCGAGGTGCTGGCCGTCGTCGAGCGATGGAATCCGCAGGGCGGCGCGCTGCTGCGCGCGGTTCCCGCCGAACCGGGCCCGAATCCCGTCGCGCCGAATGGAGTCGCGGCGATGCATGCGGAAGCCGTTGCGACGCAACCGGTGTCGGTGACAGTCATCGGTCCCGACGACGCCAACACCACCCTGTTGCGTACCGAACTGTCCCGCTTCGAACCGCGCGTAGCGCTCACCGATCCGGTCACCGACCCGGCAACCCTGGTCGCCGCCACCGATTTCGGCCCCGGCAGCGGACCGCCGGTGGCGCTCGTGCTGGTGGACCCCGGCGCCGCCGTCGGCGCCGCACTGCTCGATCCGGTCGCCCGCCTGCAGGCGGTGGGAACGCGAATGCTGTTCGCCATGAACGGCATTCACGCCCATCCCGACTGGCGTTCGGTACTGGATCGCGATACCGCCATGCTGGCCCGGGCGCTCGGCGCCGAGCCCGAGATTCTCCCGGTCTCGGCGCGCCTGGCCGTGGCCGCGCGCGGCAGCGGCGACGCCGCGCTGCTGGACCGCTCCGGCCTGGCCGCCCTGCACGCCCAGCTCAGCGCCGCCGTCGGGGCCCGGGTCGGCCCCGAGCAACTGGCCGAGGTCACCGCTCGGGTGCTCGCCGACACCCGCACCCGGGTGCTGAGCCAGATCGAGGCGCTGCGCTCGGGCAGCGCGGTCGCCGCCCTGCGCGCCGAACGTACCGCCGCGCTGGCCGGGCGCGACGGTGGCCGCGCCCAGGCCCTGGCCGCCCTGCGCAATCGGCTGCAGTTGGCCCGGGTCGATCTGACGCACGAGGTCGGCGCCCGCGTCCGCACCGTGAACGCCACCGCCCGTGCCGATCTGGACCGCCTCGACCGCCGCTCGGTGCGCGGCTATCCAGATCTGCTGCAGGCGGCGGTGAATCAGGCCACCGCCGAACTCGACGGCGTGGTCCGTCACCGCCTGGCCGAACTCGCCCGCCAGATCGAGGCCGTGGCGGGATCGGAACCACAGCCCACGCTTGCCTCACCGCCGGCTCCGCCGACCGATCCCGCACCCCGGGTCGGGCCCGATCCGGAGCGCCGCCACCGTGGCGTCGAGGATCGGCTGATGATCGCCCTGGGCGCATCGGCGGGTTTCGGCCTCGGCCGGTTGATCGTTGCGCCGTTGTCGCTGGTGCCGGCGTTGGATTACGCCACCGTGCCGGTCACCCTGGCCCTCGGCGCGGGCGTGGCGTGGTGGGTGGTGGGGGCCCGGGGACATCTGGCCGATCGGGCACATCTGCGGCAATGGGTGACCGATGTGCTGGTCAACGTGAAGGCCCAGCTGGAGCAGCGGGTGGCGACGGCCCTGGTGGAGGCCGAGTCCGAGCTGACCGAACAGGTGGTGCGCGCGAGCACCGCCCGCATGGTCGAGGCCGATCGCCGGGTCGTGGAGCTGGAGGGGCAACTGCGCCGCGCGGCCGCCGAACAGCCTGCTCGAGTGGCCGCATGCGAACGCGATCTGGCGATCCTGCGGGCCGCGGTCGCCGGTTGATCCGGCCCCGTCGAGGTTTGCCGGTTCCGCACAGCTGCGGTCCTGGTGAGGTGGGAAGGTTTCGACCGGGTCCCGAGTGAGCAACCCCATTCCGTACCGACCGTCACACCGCGTTAACCTCTTTACTTAAGGAATCCGGGTGTCCGTCTCGTTCTCGTACGCCGCCCAGCCGGGGCGTGCTGTTCGGCGAGCCGGGCGGATGTCCACAGCCAACGGCGGCCTTCCTGGTGTTGAAAGCTGTTTCGGCAGCTCTCTGGCCCGCCGCTCATCTCAGGAGAGTTTTCATGACCTCAGCGACCATTCCTGGTCTTCACGGATCCGATGGCACCGCGCCGACCAAGCATGCCGGACTGCTCGCCTGGGTGCAGGAGGTCGCAGAGCTCACCCAGCCGGAGCGGGTCGTCTGGGCCGACGGTTCCGATGAGGAATGGGACCGGCTGACCACCCGACTGGTCGAGGCCGGCACCTTCCAGAAGCTCAACGAGCACAAGAAGCCGAATTCCTTCCTCGCGCTGTCGGACCCCTCCGACGTCGCCCGGGTCGAGTCGCGCACCTTCATCTGTTCGCGCGCCGAGGCCGACGCCGGCCCGACCAACAACTGGGTCGACCCGAACGAGATGCGCGCCACCATGACCGAGCTGTACCGCGGCAGCATGAAGGGCCGCACCATGTACGTGGTGCCGTTCTGCATGGGCCCGCTGGGCGCCGCGGACCCGAAGCTGGGTGTCGAGCTCACCGACTCCGAATACGTTGTGGTGTCGATGCGCGTGATGACCCGCATGGGCAAGGCCGCGCTGGAGAAGCTGGGCACCGATCGCCCGTTCGTGAAGGCGCTGCATTCGGTCGGTGCGCCTTTGACGGGCGACGTGGCAGATGTCCCCTGGCCGTGCAACGACACCAAGTACATCACCCACTTCCCCGAGGACCGCGAGATCTGGTCCTACGGTTCGGGCTACGGCGGCAACGCGCTGCTGGGCAAGAAGTGCTACTCGCTGCGCATCGCCTCGGCGATGGCGCACGACGAGGGCTGGCTGGCCGAGCACATGCTGATCCTCAAGCTGATCTCGCCGGAGAACAAGAACTACTACGTCGCCGCCGCCTTCCCGAGCGCCTGCGGTAAGACCAACCTGGCGATGCTGCAGCCGACCGTGCCGGGCTGGCGCGCGGAGACGCTGGGTGACGACATCGCCTGGATGCGCTTCGGCGAGGACGGCCGCCTGTACGCGGTGAACCCGGAGTTCGGCTTCTTCGGTGTCGCCCCCGGCACCAACCACAAGTCGAACCCGAATGCGATGGCCACGCTCGAGGCCGGCAACACCGTCTACACCAACGTCGCGCTGACCGACGACCGCGACGTCTGGTGGGAGGGACTCGAGGGCGAGCCCGACCACCTGATCGACTGGAAGGGTAACGACTGGTACCTGCGCGAGACCGAAACGCTTGCCGCGCATCCGAACTCGCGCTACTGCACGCCGATGTCGCAGTGCCCGACCCTCGCCCCGGAGTGGGACGACCCGCAGGGCGTGCCGATTTCGGCGATCCTGTTCGGTGGCCGCCGCAAGACCACGATCCCGCTGGTGACCGAGTCCTTCGACTGGCAGCACGGCGTATTCATGGGCGCCACAATGTCTTCCGAGCAGACCGCCGCCGCCGAGGGCAAGGTCGGCAACGTGCGCCGCGATCCGATGGCCATGCTGCCGTTCATGGGCTACCACGTCGGTGACTACATGAACCACTGGATCAACCTGGGCAAGAACGCCGACGCCACCAAGTTGCCGAAGATCTTCTACGTCAACTGGTTCCGCCGCGGCGACGACGGCCGCTTCCTGTGGCCGGGCTTCGGCGAGAACTCCCGCGTGCTGGAGTGGATCGTCAACCGGATCGAGGGCAAGGCCGAGGCCGAGGCCACCGCGATCGGCAATGTGCCCACCGCCGGCGACCTGGACCTCGAGGGCCTGGACGTGGACCCCGCCGACGTCGACGCCTCGCTGAAGGTCGACCTCGACGAGTGGCGCAAGGAGATCCCGCTGATCGAGGAGTGGTTCGAATTCGTCGGCGACAAGCTGCCCTCGGGCGTGCGTGACGAATTCGAGGCGCTCAAGCAGCGGCTGGGCTAGTCGGACGACGCCGTTCACCGAACGACGAAAGCGAGCCGCCCGCACCGTCTTTGCGACGGGGCGGGCGGCTCGTCATTTCCGCGGTTCCGCGTGCGGAATGGCGCGCTTGTCCTATTCTGATTGTGTTCTGCATCTCACGAATACTCCCCGTGGTTGCGGGGAATTAACTACTCGGCTGAACTGACTGCTTGCAGGTGCTCGTGGATTCCGTTGTCTGGCCGACCGGTCGGGGTATGTGGGAGGTGGGTGTAGGCATGACAGAACTCGGGTTCGATGCTGTCTCGGGATTAGCCGGCGCGCGGTGGGCCGATCCGGAAGTGGATTTCACGCCGACGGCGGCGAGTACGCCGCTGCAGCGTGCCGCAGCCCGGTTGCAGGCCGTACTTCCACCCGGATGGCAGGTCGACATCGACCTCGCCGCGCCGCGCCCGCACGAAAATCCGCAGCCGGTGCTGCGAGTTCGCTTGTCCGAGAATTGATTCGGCGCACAGTCCCTGGCGTCACGTACTGCGCGCAGCGGACATCCCGGACCGATCGCCCAGCCGGGAGGCGCGAAATCCTACCTCGCGGTTCGCTTTTCGCAAAACGCACTATTGCGTTTCCTGTGATTGCAGAGCATGCTTAGAGCAACATTGCCGGACGATTTTACAAATGCAATCGCAGGGGAGTCCGAATCATGGCGGTGCACGTGGTCGGCCGATCGCTGATGACCAGTGATCAGACCCCACATCAGGCAAGGTCCGTCGGTACCGGGGGCTGGGTGGTGTCCTTTCTGCCCGGCCGGACCTTGACGCTCGAACAGGCGACGGCGGCGCTGCAGGCGGCCGAGGCGGTGGCGGCGGTCCGCTCACTCGCCGACCGCGTCGGCCTGACCCCGCTGGAAACCGTCGGCCTGGCCATGCAGGAGCCGCCGTGGAGCGAACCGGCGCGGCGCACCCGTCGGCGGGGATGGCTGGAGTAGATCGGCCCGAGTAGATCCGGATGCGGCTCAGCGGAGGGGTTTGGCCGCGACGACGACCAGATTGCTGACCAGTAGTTCCCGCACGCCCGGTATGCGCGTCACCCACCACGCCCAGCGCGGGTGGTAGCGGGGGAAGGTGGCGAGGATCCGGGCCCGGCCGCCGGTTTCGCGCGCCCATCGCAGCCCGTCGGCGGCGCTGACGGCGAACAGGGAGCTGCCGAAGCGGTTCTTGGGCTGCTTTCCGGTGCGGCGGGTGTAGCGCCGGGCCGCGAACTCACCGCCGAGGTAGTGCCACGGGCCGGTCTCGTGCCCGCCGAACGGTCCGAGCCACACCGTGTAGGACAGCACCATCAGACCGCCCGGTTTGGTGATACGCAGCATCTCGTCGGCCATCACCCACGGCTGCGGCACATGTTCGGCGACATTCGAGGAAAGACAGATGTCGACGGCGTCGTCGCGGATGGGCAGCGCCATTCCGGATCCGCGGACCGCGCCGGCGACGGTGAGCCCGGCGGCGTGCATTTCGGTCGGATCGGGTTCGATCGGCAGATAGCGCGCGCCCGCCGCCGCGAATTCGTCCGCGAAGTAGCCGGGGCCCCCGCCCACGTCGACGATCACGGTGCCGCTGAGGTCCCGGCCGGTCAGATCGCGATAGAAATCGGCGATCAGGTCGGCGGTATCGGCGGCGATCCCGCCGTAGAACCGCGCCGGATCGGTTTGTTCGAAGCGGAAACTGCCCAACAGGCGCAGTGAACGGCGAAGGGTGGCCCGGCGCGCGAAGCGGGGACGCGGTCCGGTTGCGTCGGATCGAAGCATGGCCGCGCCAGTCTATGCGGCCACCGCAGCGACCCGGAACGGCCGTCGGCGGCTATGGTGGACCCCACTGTCGTCCGACGTGAACGATCTGGAGAACTGCCGTGCCCGAAATCGGCCCTCGCGAGCGCGCTGCCGTGGCGCAGCTCTGTGGGCCCGGCGGCGGCGAGAACGAGGCCCACCCGAGCGCGGACGTGCGGGAAGTCCTGCTGCTGTGCTGGCGCGATACCGGACATCCGCAGGGCGGCGGGAGCGAGCGGTATCTCGAGCAGGTGGGTGCGCAGCTGGCGGCGCGCGGGGTGAAGGTGACGCTGCGGACCGCGCACTATCCGGGCGCGCCGCGCCGGGAGCGTATCGACGGCATCGAGATCAGCCGGGCCGGCGGGCGCTTCACCGTCTATCCGCGCGCGCTGGCCGCCATCGCGGCCGGGCGGCTGGGCTTCGGCCCGCTGCGCGGAGTGCGGCCGGACGCGGTGATCGACACCCAGAACGGCATTCCGTTCTTCGCCCGGACGGTCTCCGGGGCGCCCTCGGTGGTCCTGGTGCACCACGGCCATCGGGAGCAGTGGCCGGTGGCGGGTCGTGTGGTCGGGCGGATCGGCTGGTGGATCGAATCGCGACTGTCGCCGCGGGTCCATCGGCGCGACCAATATCTGACCGTATCGCTGCCCTCCGCGGAGGAGCTCGCCTCGCTCGGGGTCGATGCGACGCGAATCGCGGTGGTGCGCAACGGTGCCGAACCCGTACCCGCGCAAGCGCCGACCGGTGGCGAATCGACCCGCACCCCGTATCCGAGCATCGTCGTGCTGTCGAGGCTGGTGCCGCACAAGCAGATCGAGGACGCGCTCGACGTCGTCGCGGGTCTGCGTGACCGCCTGCCCGGTCTGCGCCTGGACGTGATCGGCGACGGCTGGTGGGCCGATAATCTGAAAGACCGCGCGCATCGCTCGGGTATCGCCGACGCGGTGGATTTCCACGGCTTCGTCGACGAAGCGCGCAAGCACGAATTGCTCTCCCGCGCTTGGGTTCAGGTGCTGCCCTCCCGCAAGGAAGGGTGGGGTCTCGCGGTGATCGAGGCCGCGCAGCACGGCGTCCCGACCATCGGCTACCGCAGTTCACGGGGGCTCACCGACTCTATCGTCGACGGCGTGACCGGGGTGCTGGTGGACGACTCCAGCCAGCTCACCGAGACCGTCGGGGAACTGCTCGCCGACTCCGAGGCGCGAATTGTCATGGGGGAGAAGGCTCGTACGCGAGCTCGCGAGTTCTCCTGGGAGCAGACGGGTAACGGCGTCGGTGAGGTCCTGGCCGCTGCCGCCCGGGGGCGATTCATCTCGGGGCTGGTGACGGGACGTGCGACGCTGGCCGCAGCCACGTCGGCGCCGCTGCGAGACGACTGCGTCACCCCGACTCTCCGCTGATCAGCAGACGATATCTGCCGGCCGACGGCACGCCTGTCGATCGGTGCGAATCATCTCCTCCGTCGCCTGTCGGCCAGCGCCGCGACGATGCCGGCCAGGAGCAGAGCGGCCCAGAGCGCGTGTGCGGCGATGGCTACGGTGCGGTCGGTGGCGGTGGCCCTGGCCACGTCCCGTGCGCCCGGTACGCGGTACAGCGTCAGATCGGCGTCGGAGTACACCGGCTGTAGTGCGCCCAGCGTGGTCTTCGCATCACCGACCGCTCCCGGCGTGCGATGTTCGACGAGAATCCACCCGACGCCGTGGGCGGCGAGGTCGGCGGGCGCCGCTCCCCGGAGCAGCAGGTCCTCCACTCGCTGGGCCCGTGCCCCCTCGCCCGCCACCACTCGGCCCCGGACCGGCAGCACCCCTGTCTGCAGGACATCCGACCGCAGCATGCGCGGCGCGGGATCCAGCACCGGCACCCGTCCGCTGTAGGGGAATACGCGGAACATCCCCGCGGGAGATACGGCGACGTCACCGGGACCGTCGACCACCGCGGCGACCCGCTGCCACGCCGGCGGGTAGTGCACCGGTCGCAGTGCTCCACCCACTCCCCATGCCAGGTCGGGAAGGGTGAGGATCAGCGCGGCGATGAACAGCAGGGCGGTAAGCGGTTGCGCGGCAACAGGTTCGGCCTGCACCGGCTCGCCACCACCGTTCGACGGTTGGTCCGCATCCGCCGCTCGTGGTGACGGCGCTGCCGACGGGCTGCTCGTATTCGTCGGGTCCGCTTGTGGCGCAGTCTGTTTCGCGATCTCCGTTGTGTGTCGGCGGCCGAGTGCGGCGAGCGCGCGACAGCCCGCCGCCGCGCACAGGGCGTACGCGGGCATGGCAAGGGCGACGTATTTCTGGGTGTCGCGCAGCAGTCCGGCGCCGGGGATGCGCGCGATCAGGGATTCGCCGATGGCGAGCCCCCACCCCGTCGCCCCCAGGGCCGGCAGCAGGATGCAGACGGCGGCCAGTACCAGCAACATCCGCCGGGGATAACGCGTGGCTCGTTCACCCCGGGCTGCCACCGCGCGCACGCCCGAGACGACGATCGCCAGCAGGACGAGAGTCGACAACACCGCGAAAAGCGTTGTCCGGGAGCCGGGTACCGCCGCGCCGTTCCAGATCCCACCCAGTCCGGCCAGGCTCCCCAGCGTGCCGAGCCCCGGTTCGGCCCGCGCGGCGAAGGCCGCCACGCCCGCCGGATCGGACGGTTCGGCCCCGCTACCGGACAGTGCGGTGGCCACCAGCCACGGACTGGCACTCACCAGCCACAGCGCCACCGCGCCGACGGCATTGCGCCGGCCCACCGTGAGGATCGCCAGCAGGCCCGCGAGCAGCGAACCGGTCGGGGTCAAACCCGCCGCGGCGAGGACGCCGCCCAGCATCGACCACGGCGCGGCGGCGACCGGTAGCCCCCGACGCGGCCGGTGATCGTCGGTGGTCCGCTCCGCTCCCTCACCGGCCGGCTCCCGGGCGCCGCCGGTCCGTATCCGTTGTCCGAGGACGACGGTCCAGGGCAGTGCCGCGTAGCCGGCGAGCAAGCTCCAATGCCCCTGCAGCAGCCGTTCGGCTACATAGGGATTCCAGATCGCGACCGTCGCGGCGACGAGCCGGGGAGCCAGGGAGACCCCCAGCAGGGTGTGCGCGAGCCGGGCCGCACCCCATCCGGCGGCCGTGAGTGCCAGCACCAGGATGGCCTTGACGACGATCCCGCCGTCCACCACCACCGACAGTGCCGCGAGCAATCCGTCCTGTGGCACGGCTCGCGGCGCCGCGTCGCCCAGGCCCAGTGCCGCATCGGTCGGATACGACCGGGGCGTGCTCACGCCGTCGCGCAGCAGTAGATAACCCGGCCTCAGCAGCGGCCCGACCACGATCAGGGCGAGCGCCAGGCTGTAGGCCACGGGAACGATCCGAGCCCACCTCGGCTCGGCGGCCGAAGGCAGCTGCGAGCTTCTGGTGTCGTCGCCGTGTTCTCGAGCCCCGGTCACGCTGAGTCACCCTACGTCGGCCGCGATGCCGGCGGCGGTCGCCCGTCCGGTGCTCCTAAACTCGCACGCCGATCTGGCGCAGCAACGTCACGTCGTCGAATACCGCCCGAGCCCGAGCGATCTTCCCCTCGCGAATCGTGTAGAGGCCGAGCTGGGTGTACTCCACCGGGCGGTGGGTCGCGGGGACGCCGCGCAATTCCGCGGAATGGGTGCCGCGGATCGTGATGTGGGCCCAGACCCGGTCGTCCTCGGCGATCAGTTCGTCCACGGTGAAGGTGGCATCGGGAAGCGCGCGGAAGTAGTCGAGCAGGAACGTGCGGTAGTCCTGCACGGTGAAATCGGCGCGACCGGTACGGGCAGCGAGGGTCGGGAAGGCGCAATCCGGCGTGAAGCTGTCCCAGATTGCCGCCAGATCCCTGGTCGCGGCGTTGCCGACCTTCATGAATCGGCGAATGACGTCCTTGTTCGCTTCGATCGACATATCCAACCCTCACATTGAGACCGTATCGTTGATACTAAAGATATGGTCTCAGTGAGATGGTGTCAACGCGGCGAGATGAGGGGTTGTTCATGGATCGATGCGCCGAATGCGGTTTCGAGTACCGGCCGGTCGACTCGCCGCAGGCCGCGGGCGCGATCGTCGCGGGCGTCACCGAGCTGGCGGCGACGTTGAACGACTGCCCCGACGCGGAGCGTCGCCGCCTTCCGCAGCTGTGGTCGCCGCTCGAGTACGGCTGCCACGTCCGCGACGTCCTGCTCGTGCAGCGGGAACGCATCCTGTTGGCGCGCCGCACCGACCGCCCGGCCCTGCTCACCATGGGCCGCGACGAACGTGCCGATCACGACGGCTACGCCGACCAGGATCCCGCCGACGTGGCGCAGGAACTGCTCGTGTCGGCGCGACTGCTCGCGAATGTGCTCGACCGCCTGGCCGAGGACGACTGGGACCGCCGCGTTCTGTACAACTACCCCGATCGCGTCGAGCGCGAACTGCGCTGGGTGGCGGTCCACACCGTCCACGAGGTCCGCCACCATCTGCTCGACGTGCGGCGCCAGCTGGCGGACGACGACTGAAAACAGCCGCCCGACGGCGTACCGAGGGCCTCGGCTGTTCCGGGCGGCGACGAGGTGGGAGCATGGCGGGATGCCTGCCCTGCGCCGTCTACCCGTGGTCGCGGATATGACCCTGGTGACCGCTGGGGCCATGACCGCGAATATCGCCGGCTATCTGCTGCAACTGCTGGCCGGGCGCTGGCTGGGCGTGGCCGGCTACAGCGCCTTCGCGAGCCTGCTGGCCGTGCAGTTGCTGGCCGCGGTGCCGGCGTTGGCGCTGCAGAATGTGGTCGCACGGGAGCTGGTGCGCGGCGCCGCGGTGGCGACGGTGCGCGGTTTGACCCGGCGCTGCGCGCTGATCGTGGCGGTTGTCGCACTCGCGCTCATACCCCTCGTCGCGGTGCTGCTGCACGTGCCGGCATCCGCCGCGGGCGGGGCGCTGATCGCGGCGCCGGTGCTGGTACTGCTCTCCGGGGAGCAGGGCATTCTGCAGGGAACGAACCGATTTCGTTCGCTCGCAATCGTTCTCGGTGGTTCGGCGATCGCCCGGGTAGCTCCGGCGCTGATCGCGCTGGCCGTCGGGGCGGGTGCCGCTGTCGCGCTCTGGGGTGCTGCCCTCGGCCTGCTGGTGGCCACCGTTGCGGCGAACCGGATCGCGCGCCTCGCACTCTCGGCGAGGGATGCCGGCTCGCACCCGCTGCCGCCGGACGCGGCCGAAGTCGCAGAGGCCGCGGTCGCCGGCGAGACGCGGGGAACCGGTGCGCGGGTCGGGGCGGTGCGGGCCGCCGGCGTGGGCGCGGTCCTGCGTGCCGCACAGGTCCAAGCCGCGTTGATGGCGCTCTCGTCCGCGGATCTGATCGTCGCCCGCATCGTGCTCGACGAGGCGGACGCCAGCCGCTACGCCCTCGGTGCGATCGCCACCAAGATCGCGTTCTGGCTGCCGCAGGCCGTCGGCGTCGTGCTGTATCCGCGGATGGCGCAACCGCAGCATTCCGTCCGCGCGCTGCGTTCCGCGCTCGGCGTGCTGGGGGCGGTCGGGCTGGTCGCCGTGGCGGGTGCGGCCGTGCTGGCGCCGCTGGCCCCGTTGTTCGCCGGGCGTGACTACGCGCCGATCCAGGATCTGCTGTGGCTGTTCGCGCTCGCCGGCGCGCTGTTGGCGGTGCTGCAGGGAGCCCTGCTGTCGGCCATCGCCGCCGACCGCACGGCGCCGGCCGTCGTGATCTGGATCGGATTGGCGGTCGAAGTGGGCGTCGCCGTGCCGTTCGTGCGCAGCCTGCCCGTGTTGATCGCGCTGGCCACCGGAGTCGCCGCGACGGTCACCGCGCTGGTGGTCGCCGTCGTCATCCGGACCGTACGCCGCGACCCGCGCGCTGCCACCGACGTTACTGTGGAAGAACGGCTTTCGCCGTTGTCGGCCGAGTGACGCCTGGGTCGGCGCGGCCTGTGCGTCCGATTCCCGTGACGTCCCCGGCGGTGATGTCCTCGGCCGCGCGCTGGTACGCCTCGGCCGCGCGCGCGAAATAGTCGAACAGCAATTCCCGCTGTTCGGGGGTGTAGCCGCGCACGATCTCGCCGATTCGGCGGCGCGCGGGGGCCAGGGCGCTGTCCAGGCGGGTGGTGGGTCCGGTGGTGAGCCCGGTGCGGGCGCCGAGTTCGCCGGGCGTCATCGCGCCGCTCAATTCCAGGATGTTCAGCGCGTAGAGGTCGGTGGCCCCGAGCCCGACCGCTTTCGCCCCCGCTTGGGCATGCAGCACCACCGAACTCAGATAGCGCCGAAAGACCTCGCTGGGATCGCTGTCGCGGCTCACCGTCGACGTCGTCGAGATCCGCCACTACGGCAGCGATACCGCCGTGGTCGTCACTCGCGGCGAATCGGCCAAGGGGCAGGCGAAGTAACTGGGCAAACTCGCCACCTACACGGTGGTCCGCGAATCCGACGGCCGGTGGCGGATCGCGGCGGTGCAGAAGACCCAGCGCAAGACCCTGATGGAGGCCCTGACCTTCCGCCTGCAGCCCGCCGCTCGGCCGGCCGCACGGTAGCGCCCGGAATACGACAGTGGCTCCCCGGTCCGACAACCGGGGAGCCACTGTGCGAGCGGAAGACCTATCGGTTCTTACTGATGTCGATCTGCTGCGTCGGAGCCTCCGAGAACGCCTGCCCCGGCTTGTCGCTCGGCGGGGTGGTCTGCGGCTTCTTGACCAGACGGCCCGGCTTCGAGGTGCCGTCGCCACCGCGCAGTCCCAGGATCAGGCCGACGATCAGCGAGATCGCGCCCAGCACACTGAAGATGATCGGCAGCGTGCGGCCGTAGAGCGACAGCTGATCCATGTACTTGCGGGCCTCGTCGATCTGCGAGCGGATGGTGTCGGGATCGAAGGTCAGCGTGGTGTTGATCGCGGTGACCTCGGGCTTGTCGGCACTGCGCGCGTAGTACTGATGCAGCTGTTCGGAGCCGTTGATGACGGTGCCTGTCTGCGGCTCCACATACACGTCACGTGTGTTGGTGTAGTAGCGGTTCATCGTGATGTCGCCGTCGCCCGGGACGCCCCACTTCGCGGCCGGGAAGGTGAGCCGGTTGGTCGGCGAGGAGGTGACCTTCGACAGATCGGTGGCCGGCACCTGCTGGTGGAAGTGGTAGACCTTCAGATCGTTGATCTCGGTCTCCTCCACGAACTTCATATCGAACGACTTGCGGGCGTTGATGTCGAAGTACGGGTAGGTCGTCTTCTCGGTTCCGAGTGGGAAGCGGTACTGGAGACCGGTGTGCTGCACCGGATCCGCGACGCTGTTGCCCTTGCTGTCGACGGTGGTGGCGATCGAGCCGTTGGGGTCGTCGTCGATCGGCTGGCCGGTCTTGCGGTTGATGGTGACGCGGTCGATGATCGCCGACAGCAGGCCGGTGTCGCCCGTCTTGTCCTTGCGGCGCAGCGTCTGACCGGCCTGGATGGTCATGTTGGTCTTGCCGGACGGTTCCTCGACGGTGAGGAAGCGCTGCGAGATGAGCCCGACGTTCTTGTCGACCACCGCCGGGCCCTCGCCCGTGAGGAGCGTTTTCGAATCCAGCACCTCGCTCGGGGCGTCGGGTTTGTTGGATGCGATGGTGGTGATCTCGAGGTCGAGGGGAGTTTTGGCCAATTGGCTCACTCCATACGTCGGGACCAGTATCGCTGCGACGATCAACAGCGCACCGAGTCCCACGAGCAGGCAGGCCACCGTCCTCTTGGTACCGGCACTGAGTGCCATGCAAACTCTCCTCGTCGTCGAACAAGCCTCGTCCGGGTGCGCTCATAACCGGGTGCGGTCATAACACAAGCACTCGTGAGCCCCGACACTAACAGTCCGGCACCTTAACCTGGCGAGCTGAGTGCGGAAAACACTCCGAAAAGTACGAGTGTCCGGCGAGTCGCGGTTCGAGTCCGCGGGCGCGGGGAGCCGCACGAGGCGCCGGCGAACCCGGCAGGGCACACTGGATCGCGATGACCGCAACGCCAGAAATCGCCACATCCAGCACCGACGTGCCGGTTGCCGCGGCGTCGCGTCCCGCTCCGCCGGTTCCCGGAACCCGGAGATTCGTTCCCGCGCTGGAGGGGCTGCGCGGACTGGCCGCCCTCGGCGTGGTGCTGACGCACGTGGCCTTCCAGACCGGCGCCACCGCGACGCCGGTGATCGGGCGGGTGTGGGAACGGTTCGACATGGCCGTCGCCGTATTCTTCGGTCTCTCCGGTTTCCTGCTGTGGCGCCCGCACGCCGCAGCGGCCCGCGGCCTGGGCACTGCCCCTCGGGCCGGGCGCTATCTGCTGCACCGGGCCGCTCGCATCCTGCCCGCCTACTGGGTCGTGGTCTGCGTGGCGCTCACTTTGCTGCCGTCGGCGGCACATTCGGCCGGACTGCGGGTATGGGGGGCGAATCTGATCCTGGTGCAGGTGTTCGTTCCGCTGACCCTGACCGACGGTCTCACCCAGATGTGGAGTCTGTCGGTGGAGGTGGCGTTCTATCTGATGCTGCCGCTGCTGGCCTGGGCGCTGGTCCGGTTGCGCGGCTCGGCGGCACGGCAGCGGGTGTTCGCGGTGACCGCGATGGGATTGCTGTGCCTCGGCTGGAATTTCCTGCCGGTGCCGACCCCGGACGCCATCCACGCCGACAACTGGCTGCCCGGATATCTGCCGTGGTTCGCGGCCGGCATGGTGCTGGCCGAAGTGGCCGAGGTCCTGGCCGCGCGGTCCCGCAGCGGGGACGTGACCCCGCGCTGGCAACGCCCGCTCGGCGACCGCCGACTGATGTGGTCGGTCGCCGCGGTCGCGTTCGCGCTGTCGGCGACCGATCTGGCCGGTCCCGCCGGACTGGCCCGCGCCGCGGCGTGGCAGTACGCGATGAAAATGGGTCTAGGGGCCTTGATCTGTTTCGGCCTGCTCGCCCCGCTCGTGGTCGGTGTCGCGCGGCACCGCTTTCTGGAGAGCCGCCTGGCGCTGACGATCGGACGCTGGTCCTACGGCATCTTCATCTGGCATCTGGTGGTGCTGGCGATGATGTTCCCGATCTTCGGATTCATCCCGTTCAACGGCGGGTTCCTGCATGTGCTGGCGCTGACGGTCGCCTTCACGATGCCGCTGGCCGCCGCGAGTTACGCGCTGGTCGAAGAACCGGTGCGGCAGTGGGTCAAACGCCGGTTCGGTTAGTGGAACGCGCCCGCCGGATCGGTGCGCGCGCGGGCAGTGCGGCGACGCCCACGGCGACCACCGCCACCAGCGCCGGGAACTGCGTCCACAGCGAGCCACCCATATAGGCCTCGGTCGAACGCCATGGCCCGGTCGAGAGCGCGGCTTCACCCAGAAGCGTTCCGGCCCCGGCGAGGACCGCGAGAACGAGCGGCGCCTTCGGCAGCAGCCGCACCGCAACCAAACCTGCGGCAGCGCAGAGTGTTCCGATCGGACCGGAGATGAGGAACGCGGCGATCGACACACCGGCCGCACCCAGCCACCAACTGTTCCAGGTCCGAGGTGGTGGGTCGTAGGTCGTCGCGGGTTCGCCGTCCGCCGGGGCGGGCGACTCGGCCGCCGACAGGACTGGGGCGCCGGGTGTTCTGCCCGCTGCGGGGAGCGGCGTAGTCTCGTCGGTCGGCAGTTCGGCCGCGCGGTGACCATCGTCGTTGTGCCACAACCGTTTACGCAGTCGTCTCGGAACCGGCAGGGCCAGCAGCGCCAGCGGGATCAGCAACAGCAATCCGCCGAAGATGGCCAGGCGATACCAGCGGTCGATCGGGAATCCCACGGTTACCGGGCCGTGCGCATCGGCGGGAATCACCCACCCCTGCTTCCACCCGTCGACCACGACGGGCCGCAACGCGTGGCCGTCCCCCGTGTGCGCGGTCCAGCCGACATTGGTACTGAGCGGCAGGACCAGCAGGCGATCGCCGGCCGGCGCATCGATGCCGGCCGGGCGACCCGCGTCTTCGGGCGAGCCCGGAGCGAGGGATTCGGGCGAGGCGCCGTCGGCCGCGAAAGCCGTGTTGTCCAAGCGCAGTTCGTCGACCGAGAACAGTTCCGTCGGGGCGACCGTGACGTCGACGGAACCGGCGGGGAGGTCGACCGTCCCCGGGGCGCCGCCGTCGGCGGGCGCGCACACGGTGGCGGACACCGGCTTTCCCGTGAGCAACGCATCGGCCGTCGCGGTCACGCTGGTGTGCAGTACCCGCCCGGCGACCGCGATGGTCGGGCCGTGGTCGCAGTCGACGGTCACCGGCCGATCGCCGGGGGCGGGCGCGGGGTAGTCCGGTCCGAGTACCGACACCTCCGCCAGGCCCGGCGGTTGCTCCTGGGTGAGCCCGAGAGCGGTCCGGTCCAGCACCGGCTTCCAGGTATCGATGCTGATCTCGATGTGGTCGGTGACGTACGGATGCAACTCCAGCCGCACCGGAGTCGGCGGCGCCGACATCGGCGCGGGGGTGTCGGTCGACTTGGGCTCCGGGGCGGGCGCGTTGCGCGGCGGTGTGGCGGTCGGCGAGGTACGGCCCGGTGAATCGGCCGTCGCCTCCGGATCGCGTCCCTTCGGCGCGGGTGGAACCTCGCGAACCTGCGGCCCGTCCCCGAGATTGACCGCGATCGAGGTCGGTCGCGCGGGCAGTGCGCCCATCGGCGGGGTGACCTCGAGGCCGGTCACCAGTTCCGGTCGCGGCAGCTGAATCGTCAGTGTCGGTTTGGCGCCGGTGCGATTGCGCACGGTGTCCTCGGGCGCGATCCAGCTGGTGCGCGGATCGCCGTCGGTCGCAGCGAAGGCCGAACCGCGCAGATCGCCCACGTCGGCCTTGCCGCGGGCGATGGGCCGCTCCGGATCGGTCAGCAGGCCTTCCAGTGCGGGGCCCTGTCGCGTGCGCAGGGTCAGCCGTGGTGCGACCGTCATCGGGTCCGGGACACCGAGAGTGCGTTCGAAGGCGCCCGGCTCCTCGGCGGGCAACGCGAGGCCCTTACTGCAGCGCACCCGATCCGGCGCATCGAAACATCCGCTGCGGCCGGGAAATTCCTGTCCCAGATTCCAGCCGCGTACCGGCGTTCCAGCCGGAACGGGCGGTAGCACCGTGTGGTGGCGAATCGTCACGGGCGTCGGCGCGTCACGATTCGAATAGTCGAACAGCTGAACTTCGCTGATGCCGAATTGCCCACCGCCGGTGCCGTTCTCGGTGCGGGTCGCGGTAATGGTGAGCCAGTCGGTACGGCCAGGCGGCAACGAAACCGACACCGGCGCACCGGGTTCCGATATCCGTGCGGCCACCGTGCCGTTGGCGGTGCGCACCTCGATCCACTTCACCGGGTCGCCGATCGCGGCGGGGCTCGTGGTCACCTGCAGTGCACCGGCTTCGATGGGATGGTCGAGGTCGAGTCGCAGCCATTGCCCGACAGCGTGTTCGGCGCTGGTGCTCAACCACGCCGTGCTCGGATCCCCGTCGAAGGCGGCGGCGGTCGAACTGCCGGGCGCCGCTCCGCCGAGCTGCGTGGCATCGGCCGCGGAACTGGACGCCGTGACGGTCGCGCCGGACCACTGTCCCTGCACCGGCTGCGCGCCGGGCACCGGGTAGTCGGGTACCAGGTTGTGGGTGCGACGGGCGTCGGTGGGCGCGCGCAGCGCCGAGTTGTGGTTGTCCACCCGTCCGAAATCGGCCTCCCGATCCATCGGGGTATCGGTGATCGTGGTCGCGACCGGAGTCAGTCCGGCGCGTGCGGCATCGGCGGCCAGCAGCGCGGGACCGTTCGCGTCGGAGTCGTTGCGACGCAGCCGTTCCAGCACTTCCGGCCCGCCCTGTACCACCGGAACCGAAGGCAGCGGCACCGTCCGTGCCCCCGGGAAACTCGCCGGAGCGCCGGGACCACTGCGAATCTCGGCAGGGTCACCGCGGTCGCCGGCGCTCACCCGGTAGATCTCGATCGCCGGATACGTCGGGCGCAGATCACCGTCGGCGACCAGACCGTCACCGTGGCCCACCTCGATCGGGTTGCCGAATTCGGCGACCTTGGTGATACCGGGCGAACCCTCGATCGCCGCGTGCGCCAGCATCGGCCGGGTGGAGCGGGAGGTATCGGGGTCGAGATCGTTGCGCAGCACCAGAATTCCGATGCCCTGATCGATCAGTGTCGGTGCGAGCCCGGTCGAGGGCCGGCCGTCGGCGATCAGCCGCTGCACCGAATCCATCGCCCGGATCGCGCCCGGCGGCGTGAGCGGCACGGCATCACGAACCGCCCACGGCGTGCGGGCCAGGGCCTGCAATGGTTCGTCGCGGGTCAGGCCCCAGATCTGACTGCCGAACGGTGCTCCGGGCACCACCAGCGCCCGGGTGTCCGAAGCATTGCGCGCCAACCAGTCCGCGGTCTGCTGCCAGTACGCCGGCACCTTGTCGTAGGCGCCGCGCGGGGCGAGTTTGCCGGTCCACGCCAGCGAGGTCGACAACGCCAGCGCCGCCAGCAGCAGCGCCGCCACCGCGACCATCCGGTTGCGTTCGGGATGGGCGAAGGCGCTGCGCCACACCGGCATCGGCACCGAGGCGGGCAGCGGCACCCGTCGCAACAGATGGGCGAGCCCGATCACCAGCGGGATCCGGATCAGTGGTTCCAGCTTGTGCACATTGCGCAGCGGGGCGCCGCCGGAATCCAGGAAGATCCGCACCGATTCGGCGAACGGGCCACCCAGCTGTCCGGCGTATCCGGCGCAGATGCCGACCAGGCCGGCGATCAGGACGAGCGTGAACCGACCGCGCGCCGGCATGGAACGCAGCGCCAGCCCGGCCATTCCGGCCGCCGCGAGCACGCCCGTCGCCAGCACCGCCGCGGGCTGGGTAACCAGCACCGCACCCGCGATCCGCTCCGGTGAGACGTACGGCGTCCAGCTGTCGGTGCCGCGCAACACCTCGCCCAGCGACGCCCACTGGGTGGTCACGCCGGAGGATTCGATGTAGTCCAGGAACGGCGGACTCACCTTGCCCAGCACCAGCAGCGGCACCACCCACCACAAGGTGCCCAGGATCAGCAGCGGAATCCAGGCCCGGGTGAACCGCCACCAGGTCCGATTCGGGCGATACGACGCCCACCACAGTGCCGCGGGCAGGAAGGCGGCCACGGTCGCGACCGCGTTGACCGATCCCATCAACGCCAACGTGAGGGCGCTCGCCGCCGGCGAGGTCGCACCCCGCATCGAGACCGATTCGGCGGTCGGCCGGTGCGGTAGCAATCGCCGCCATCCGGACCGGGCGGCATGGATGCGCGGCATCCCGACCACACCCAGGGCCGCCGGTGCGAGCAGCACCCAGGGAGCCAGCATCATCGGCAGGGTTTCCGAGGAGATGGATCCGAGCGTGGTCAACACCCGCGGCGACAGTGCGAACGCGACCGCCGCGATCACCCGGGAACCGCGGGTGCCGATGCCCAGCACCTCGCACAGCCGGACGATGCCCCAGAAGCCGGCGAGGATCAGCAGCGCCCACCAGATCCGCTGCGTCACCCACGCCGGAAGGCCCAGCACATGGCCCAGCGAGAAGAAGGCGCCGTGCGGGAAGAAATATCCGTAGGCCTGGTTCTGCACCTGGCCCATCGGCGCCTGACTGCTCCACAGGTGGGCGGCACGCTGCAGGAATCCGACCGGATTCTGGGCGAGGTCGTATTTGGTGTCGGCGACGGTGTTACCGGGCGCCTGCAGAAAGGTCAGCAGGAAGGCGACGAGAACGGTACCGGCGAACCAACGCCGGCCCAGTGGTGCGCCGGCCGAGGAGAGAGAGTCGGCGGAAGAGGCAGCGGTCGGCGCAGCGTCAGCGAGCGCCGTACTCAACGTTGTTCAGCAGCGACGACGAGGCGTCTCCATGACTTATCTCGGGCCGCGAGTTCTGCGCCGTCGCCGTCACGACAATGAACACCGCGATCACACCGAGCAGCGCTCCGGCGACGGCGCTCGCAACCCCCGGGACGGCAAACTTCATCGCGTACTCCCAACATCGACACAGGCGTCTTGCGAGCCAACCTACAACATGGACGCGCCCCGAGAGACACGCAGCACGGCAACCCGCCGGGCGAACGGTTCTCGAGCGGCCTTCCGAGCAGCTGCGATCAGCTCGGCTGGTCCGGTACCGGGCAGGCCAGCCCGTTCAACAGGGTGCGCAGTTTCGCGGTCGTCTCGTCGAGTTCGGTGCGCGGGTCGGAGGCCGCCACGATGCCGCCGCCACCGTAGGCCTGCACGGTGCGTCCGTCCGCGGACACGTCGGCGCACCGGATCGCGACCACCCATTCGCCGTCGCCGCGCGCATCGCACCAGCCGACCGCACCGCCGTAGAAGCCGCGCGGCTCCTCGTACGCCGTGATGGTCCGCAGGGCGAGGTCGGTGGGGGTGCCACAGACCGCGGGCGTGGGATGCAGCAGCAGGGCCAGATCGAGCGCGGTGGTGGCGGGATCGCGCAGGCGTCCGGTGATGGGTGTGGCCAGATGCCAGACCTCGGCGGTGTTGATCAGCTCGGGGCCGTCCGGGATCGCGAGTTCGGCGCACACGGGGGTGAGTCGTTCCCGGATCCACTCGATGACGAAGGCATGTTCGTCGCGATTCTTGGTACTGGCCAACAGCTCCCGCGACCGTTCGGCGTCGACGGTGGGATCGGCGTGCCGGGGCAGCGTTCCGGCCAGCGGACGCAGCGTGACGGTGTCACCGTGCCGGGCGACCAGCACCTCCGGTGTGGCGCCGACCAGGTGCGCGCCGGTCCGGCCGGCGGGCGTCAGATCGACGGCGAAGACGTTGGCCTGAGGATGGCGTACCAGCAGGTGCGCGGCGACCACCTCGGGCTCGAGCGGCTGGTCCGCCTCGGCGATCAACGAGCGCGCGGCGACCACCTTGCGCAGCGGCTGCGCCGGATCCGACAGCTGCTCCAGCAGTTTCGTCACCCGGGCCACATGCTCTGCCGGACTGGGAATTTCCGCGACGACCCGGACCTCGGGAAGGGGCGGAACGGCGGCCGGACGCCACGGGCCCGCACTGTGCTGGGCCTGCTGCGGCTCACACAGCGCGGCCGCATCGCCCGGGTCGAACGGGATCGCGCCGACGATCAGTTCCGCCGCACCGTCGCGCAGGGCCGTCGCTGCCCGCCGCGCATCGTCGAATGCGCGCCGGATGCCGGTCGTACGGACCACGCCCCCCGGTTGTGCGAGCAGAAAGCCGTCCATAGTTTCCCGACGATAGTCGTGTGCGGAAGCGGCGGCGCCCGGGTAGCGACGCAGATCTCACGTGGGCAGACTCATGTGAAGGGGACGGCACCCTCACAGCTGACCGGCGAGATCGCTGACCGGTATCGGTTCCTTTCCCGGCGGCACCAGCAGAATCGGCCGATGGCAGTGTTTCAGCACGGCCTCCGCCACGCTCGAATGCAGGAGGGCGCGGATGCCGGTGGAACCGCGCGTACCGGCGACGATGATGTCCACATTCAGCTCGTCTGCCACGTCGACGATCGCGTTCCAGATGGTCGAGGTGCATTCGGCGGTACGGGGCTCCGCATTCAATCCCGCCAATTTGGCCAGCCGTACGCCCTCGGCATTGATCTGTTTCGCGTCGACGTAGGCGATATCCTCGATCTCCTCGTCCGGGAGCCATTCCGGCTGCATCACACCGGAAAGTCCGGACAGCCGCGCGGCCTGGCGCACCATCGGCTCCCATGCGGTGAGCACGACCGCCTTGGGCGCGGACAAGAATCGCCCCGCATATTCCACGGCCCGCTTCGCATTCTCGGATCCGTCGTACGCGATGAGCATCAAGTCGCAAGTCATGCCGACCTCCCGGACATCCGTGCCGTGCGCATGCGGGGACTACCCGCGGCCCCGAGAGTACTCGGGCGATCAGCGTAAATGCGGGATGTCGATCGGTATTCGCCGATTCGATTCGAAACCGTTCCGTTCCGTCACCGGATTCGGTGCGGACCGAATGCGACCATTCGGTCCGAATCGGCCGGACTGTGTGCTGAACCTCACTCGTGGCTGACAATTCGCGCGTGATTCACCGAATCACGTGTAACTGCTGTGATTTCCGGTATTCACTGGAACAACCGACGAACGGAGCCGGGGCACGGCGCCGGGAGATGGACAGTGAGTGAGGTGCATCGTGCGATTGAAAGAGATTGCTACGCCACAGGATTGGGCGGACACCTACCGCGAGCTGTTCGGATTACCCTACGTGCGCGTCACCTCGCCGGGATATGTCGTGTTACCTCTCGGCGACTCGGTCGCCGCGGTGAATACGCCGGAACCGCTCGGTGCGCTGGTACTCGGTGAATTGACCGTGCGTGGGATTCCGGGGCCGGTGCTCGTGCGTGAACACCCGCCGCGTCGAACGTTTATCGCGGTATTCGACGGATATCCCGATGTGGACCGGACACTGCGATTGGAACGCCACGGTGTCGATATCGGATCCCATCGCAGCAATGTCATTTTGCCCACCGGATTCGGGCGGCACACCCATGAGGGCCGGTGGTGGGCGCGCGCGCCCCAGCGCGACGAATCGCTGCCGCTGCTGTCGGAGGTCGTGGCAGCGGTGGAGCGCATCGCGGCATAGCACGACGACCGGGGCACGACGACCGGGCCGGCGTGCGGCGGCGCCGCAATCGCGAGGCTACCGGCGGGTGCGCAACTCGTAGCGGCGCTCGGCATAGGCCAGGTCGTCGCGCCAGAGGCGAGCCGCCGCGTGGTTGATCAGCGGGCGCAGCACCGGGAGAGCGCGGTGCGCGTGCCGGAAACCGGGGCGAGGCGAGTGTGCGATGACCGCTTCGATCACCGCGGTGCGAGGCCGGCCGTCGGGGCCCGGGCCGAGCGGGGTGGCGTGGGTTTCCACCACGCTGCCCGCGCCTTCGCCGCCGACGATGCGCATGACGATCGTGCGCGGGTCGGGACAGGTGAATTCCGCTTCGACCGGAACGCCGAGACCGCGGGTGACGCGAAAGGTGACGGTGAGCAGGAAGCGATGATCGTCCTCGCCGAGGTGCTCGCGCGGCGGCGTCCGAGTGACATCCAGGCGCGTGAAGGAGTACGGGTGGAGCCATCCGCCGTGCCACGGATCGAGCCGGTTGGCGATGATGTCGCTCGGCTCGCAGATGCCCGTCGACCGATTGACCGCGTGCACCGTGGTGTCGTCGGGCCGGGCGCCCACGACCGGCGCCTCGGTCGGTGTGTGCCCGCCCACGGTGTCCAGGCGTACCCAGGCCAGCACCCCGTCGTCGTGGCAGGGGAACGGTGACCACCGCGGCCCGCCGTCGGCGCCGATCCGCAGGCCGTGCCAGCGGCAGATCAAGGTGCCGTTCTCGACCCGGCCGGTCGCGAGCGACGCACCGAGGTGGGGGCATGCGCCGGGGCCGACCAGCAGGCTGCCGTCGCGGTCTCGCCAGGCGACGATCTCGACACCGCCGACGGTCGTGCCGAACGGCCGCCCCGCCCGGATCGCGCGACTCGCCGCGAACACGTACCAGTTTCCGCTGGGCAATCGCTGGGACCAGTCCAGTGTCGCGTCGATCAGAGCAGGATCGGCGTCGCGGTAGGTGGGCCGCTGTCGCGACCACTCTTCGGCGGCGAAACGTCGCAGTGGAAGGTTCCTCACCCGGCCGGTGAGCTGGAGCCGATGGTTCACGACGAATTCCTTTCCCGGAGCGCGAGGGTGCGCAGGACGGCCGAGCGGCCACGGTTGGGCACCGTCTGCAGTGAATGACCGGCTGCCCGCCAGTGTTGTGCCAACGTCGACGCCGCGAGCCAACCGGTCGTCGCGGCGCGTTCCATCAGGGCCACCGGAAGATCCACCCGTATGCCGTCACCTGCCAGCATCAACCGCGGGTGCGGGGTGGTGACCTCCGGCCGGTTGGCGAAATCGCCCGGCGCGAAACGGGGGCAGTCCCGGCGCCACAGCGTGCGTTCCGCCACGACGCGCGCCTGCCTGGATTCGGGGTAGATCTCGTGCAGTCGCGCGCACAGCCGGTCTCGCACCGCCTCCCGCACCGATGTGCCGGGTAGTTCGGGCGCAGCCGCGTAGGCGTGCAGTTCCACGACGCTGCCGCCTCGTTGCCGGGCCCATCGGGCAGCGGCGCTCTCGTAGCGATCGACGACACTGATGTTGTCGATCGGGCTGAGGTTGCCGGTGGCGAGGAAGCTGGGTCGGTCTCGGCGCAACGGCCGGTCCAGCCAGAGCCGATGGACGACGAAGGCCGGGGCGAGCGCCAATGCGGCGACTCGCTCGCGCCATTCGGCAGTCCCCAATTCCGGTGACGCGGCGACGATGTCGCGCAGACCGGCCACGTCGGTGGCGAGTACGACGGCATCGGCGGACAGACAGGACCCGGTGTCGGCGTGCAGCCGGAAACCGGGGCCGTCGGTGTCGATCCGGGTGATTCTGACGCCGGTGTGGAAATCGACACGGCCGGGACGTCCGGTGACGTGCGGCGCGGTGAGATGGTCCCGCAGCGGATTCCACAGGCCCACATCGAAATTGTCCCGAATCGTGTCGAAGACCAAACCCTCGCTGGAGCCCAGGAAGTAGATGTGGAACATCGTCGCCAGTTCGGCTGCCGACATCTGCTGGGGAGCGGCGAAGAAGCTGCGAGAAAAGACGTCGAAGGCCAGATGCCGCGCGGCAACCGGGAAATTGATGCGCTGCAGGAAGGTATCGGCGTCCACGTCGTCGAGTTGCCGATAGATCCGCGGTACCGACACGGCGGCCAGCGGTGCCGCCGCGGAGGGGTCCATCCGGATCAGGTCGCGCAGCCGGAAGGTGGGACTGCGCAACGCGAACGCCACCGCGTTCCAGGGAGGAGTGCGGGGCAGATGACGGAAACCGTCCCGGCGGCCCTGCGCGTCGATCAGCGGATAGTCGTCGACACGTTGCCACCTGGTCAGCCCGGGATCGCTGCGCGACAACAGCTTTCGCAAATTGTAGTACTGCGGAAAGAAGGCGTGGAAACCCCGGTTCATGGCGAGCGCGCTACCGTCGGGCAGCGTCTCGGTCCATCCGCCGACGCGTCCGCCGAGATATCGCTCGCGTTCGATCACATCGACTCGAAATCCCCGTTCGGCCAGGCCCGTGGCCGCGGCCAGACCCGCGATGCCCGCGCCCACCACCGCCACCCGTGGTCGCGGCTGCCCGCCCGCGCCGACATCCATTCGTCCCGGCGCGGCCGGGAGCCGGACCCGCCGCGGATCCCGCCCCAGCCCGTCGTGAGCCGACCGGGTTCTCATGACGGCGATCCCTCCTGCCGTTGCCGCGCCCGCTCCCAGCAGAGCAATACCGCGGTGACCAGTGCGAATCCGAAGAAGAAGTCCTCCACCGGGATATCCCAGGGAAACCGGATCCCGAGTATGTGGTCCGGGTTGTACAGCACGATCGGCGCGCTGAGCTTCGTCAACCACCCGTCGACCGGTATCTGGAAGCCGAGCACGATGACCATCGATATCCAGTAGGCGGGGCGCCGCAGCAATCCGGTGCGCAGCACGGTCCATTCGGCGACCCACACCGCGGGCACCGCCGCGACAGCGGGCACGGTGTACGCGAGTATTCCGACGCTCATCGTCTGCCTCGCAGTGCCGGGCGCCGGCCTCGTTCGCTGCCGAGCAGCGCTTCGACGGCGACGAAGGTGAAGAGTCCGCAGATCGGAACAACCAGGAAGAACAGCACTTCCTCCAGCGGTATCGAGCCCGGCAGGGTGATGCCGACCAGGTAACGGCTGTCGAAACTCCATACGCCACCGGCGATCGCGAGCAGATCCCAGGTCAGGAAGAGCAGAGCGGGCGGTATCAGCGCGGCCGCCAGTAATCGTGGCCGGCGATACACGCCGCGGCCGAAGCATTCCAATGGCGCGGTCAGCGCCAGACAGGCCATGAGGAGGAACAGGTAATGCCAATGCGCCATGCCGACTCCTACCGTCGTTCGTTGATCCTGTGTCCGCGTTCCGGCCGGCGGCGGGCCCACTGCGCGTGCGCCAGACCGGTGGCACCGACATACGCCCGGCGAAGCTTGCCGACGGTGGCGCGCTGCCCGAAGACTTCGAACCCGCCGCGTTCGATGCGATCCAGAATCTCCGAATAGAGCTGTAGAGCCGTCGCCACGCACGGGCGGGAACGGGGTGCCAGGAGTTCGATCCCGCCCCGAGCGTAGGCATATATTTCCCGGGTGCGGGCATGTTGCTCGGCCAGCGCGTCACGCACCCGGGAATCGCTGTGCCGTTGTTTCCGGCACCACATCAGCAGATCGCGGTCGACGCCGTGCGCCGCCAGTTCGTCCGCGGGCAGGTAGATCCGGCCGCGCGCCAGATCCTCGTCGACATCGCGCAGAAAGTTGGTGAGCTGGAAGGCCTTTCCCAAGGCGGCGGCATATGGCTCGGCTGCCGGCGCGGGGCCGACGGTCCCCAGTATCGGCAGCAGTTGCAGCCCGATCACCTCTGCCGACCCGTAGATATAGCGGTCGAGCGCCTTCCGGTCCGGGTAGTCGGTGACTGTCAGATCGAGGCGCATGGATGCCAGGAATGCCTGGAACAAATCGGCGCGGATGCGATGCCGTTCGGCGGTATCCAATACCGCGGCCAGCACCGGATCGGCATCGCCGTCACCGGCCTCGAGTTGCGCTGCCAACTGCGTCAAACGCGCCTCGCGGCGGTGAACGGTCCAGGCCGGATCGAATTCGTCGAGTACGTCGTCGACGCGGCGGGCGAATCCGTACAGCGCGTGCACGGCGGGGCGCTGATCGGGCGCGAGCAATCTGGTTGCCAGGAAGAACGTCTTGCCGTGGCGAGCGTTGAGAGATCGGCAATATCGGTACGAGTCACGCAGTCGCGGATCGGTGATGCCGGCCGCCTCGAGTTCGGTGCGGGTCACAACGCCTCCCCTCGGGGCCGCACACCCGTGGTCGTGTCCGCGAGTACGGACTCGATGGTGTCGAAGGGCTTGTGCTGTGCGATTTCCCTCGCCAATCGACGCGCCGCCACGCGATAGCCGGTGTCGCCGAAAACGCGGTCCACCGCCGCCGCGACCGCGGCCGGTGCGGGCGCGGCGCCACCGAGATCGATGCCCGCGCCGGTATACGCCACGCGCGCGGCGACTTCCGGCTTGTCCGCGGTGTCACCCGCGACGATCACCGGGATGCCGTGACGCAACGCATGGTGCACCCCGCCGTAACCACCGTTGGTGATCACGAGGTCGACGTGAGGCAGCAACTCTGCGTACGGAACGAAATCACGCACGTGAATATGCGCGGGCAGCGGGCCCAGGCTCGCGTCCTTCCCGCCGGTGCTGACCACGACGACCAGATCCGGGCGCCGCGCCAGCGCTGCCAGCGCGGGCCGGAGCAGCTGATCGGGATCGCCGTTGTCCCAGGTGCCCTGGGTGACGTGTACGACCCGGCGGTGGTCACCGACGGACTTCCAGTCGGGGGACGCCTCGAGCCCGTCCGCCGACGCCGGAATCGGTCCGGTGAACACCACCGTGGACGGAAGATCGCGCCGAGGATATTCGAAACCGGGCACGGTGAACTGCAGTATCCGGTCGGCCAGGATCGGCCAATCGAGCAGGTAGACCGAGGCCGGCGGCATGCCGAGTTCGGCAAGAATCGCATTCAACCTCGCCTGCGACGGGCGGAACAGTACGTGGTGCACGAAACGATTCATCCGCGTGTAGTCGCGCCCGGCCCGTGGCTGCCATCCCACACCGAACGGCGGGCAATCGGCGCTGGAGAGCGTGAGCGGTCCGACACCGCACACCAGCACCGGCGGTCGGGGAGCATCGGACACGAGCAGGGGTATCGCACCGCTGAACATCGAATCCACCAGCACGGCGTCGAAATGCCCGCGGGCCAGCTCGGAGGACAGCGCTGTGTACTGGGCTGTGAGGGGCGCGAGAAAGATCGAACTCAGTTCCGCCCGGCCGACCCGCAGACGCCGGCCGAGCCCGCGGCCCGCTCTCGAAGCCACGGGACGAACATCGGCCGCGCCCGGCAATTCCGCCGCCGGCACGCCGTGTTCGATCGCGAGTTCGCGAAATCGAGCTCCGGTGAGCAATCGGACTCGGTGTCCCCGCCGCCGAAGCTCGCCCGCGACGGTGGCCAGCGGCAGAACATGACCGGGTATGGGACTCGCGGCCAGCAAATATCGTGCCATTCCACGGTTCCTCGCTGATCGTGGCCGGATCGCCTCGGCGGTGTCCGCCCAGGATGTCGATCCGGCCTACTCTGCGCCGCGCTGACACTGCACGCGGCAGCAACCATCACGTCGAGCTCAGTGAAGAAGCGTTCGGGCACCACATCGATCGGCGACGTGTTGCCCGTCCGACACGAGATTTTACGGTAGAACGCCCGGCCGGTTCAGGCGATCGGGAACAGGCAGGCGACAGCGAGTGCCAGGACCAGGCACGGCATCGGATACGGCAGATGCGCGTACCAGCGCGCCCGCACGATGGTGATCACCGCGCCGACGAAATACAGCACGAGGCCGACGGCCGCGGCGATGCCGATCGCCGGGATCGCCAGGCCGACCAGCAACCCGAGCGCACCCGCGGCCTTGATCGCCGCCAAGGGCATCAACGCCCAGTCCGGTACCCCGTAGCTGCGCATATTTCCGCGCACCCAATCCGGGTTGACGATGTCGACGACGGTCGCCACGAAGACGACCACGGCGGCGACGATCGTGACGGTCACGTATGCGGTGTGCATGACACCCTCCTGCTCGTTCGGCGCCCTGATCTGCGATGGTGAAGGTGTGGGCCGAGCCCACTGCGCGGGCGAACAGGGCGAATCCGTCCCACATCGAGTTCGACGTGCGGCGACCGAGAAAGGTGACCGGTGCGCGATCGGGACGAGCTGGCGCGGCGCTTCGAACGACACCGTGGCCTGCTGCGCGATATCGCCTACCGCATGCTGGGCTCGCTGCACGAGGCCGAGGACGCGGTGCAGGAAGCCTGGCTGCGCCTCGATCGGGCCGCGAGCGCGACCGAGACGACGCGCGGTGAGCGAGGTGTTGCGGACGGGTCTGCGGTGGACGGGCGTGCGGCGGACGGGCTCGGGATCGACAATCTCGCGGCGTGGCTCACCACCGTCGTCTCGCGAATCTGTCTGGACCAGTTGCGTTCCCGGACCGCCCGGCGGGAAGAGTTCGTCGACCCCATGGACCGATCCGCCGCGCTCGACTCCGCCGGCACCGAGGCCGGCTCTCGGTCCGGCGCCTTCACCGAACCGGAACCCGAAGCGCTGCTGGCCGATTCGGTCGGCCGCGCGATGCTGGTGGTGTTGCATGCGCTGAGCCCGGACGAGCGCATCGCCTTCGTACTGCACGATATGTTCGCCGTCCCGTTCGGCGATATCGCCCCGATCGTGGGCCGGACCACGGCGACGACGAAGAAGCTGGCCAGTCGCGCCCGGCAGCGGGTGCGCGGCGACAGCTCGATGCCCCCGGCCGAACTCGCCCGTCATCGTGAGGTGGTTACCGCATTTCTGTCGGCGGCACGGGCCGGCGACCTCGGTGCCCTGCTCGCGGTCCTCGCGCCCGATGTCGTGCGCACCGCGGACCCGGCGGTCCTGCCGGCCGGCATCGCGTCGGTCGTGCGCGGCGCCGCCGCCGTGGCCGAGGAAACCGTCTTGCTGCGCAACCGTTCCCAGGTCGCGGGTGTGGCGCTGATCGACGGCGCGGTCGGTGTCGTCGTCGCCCCTGCCGGGCGTCTCGCCGCGGTCCTGCTCGTCACCGTGCGCGGCGACCGGGTCACCGCCTACGACGTCGTCGCCGATCCCGAGCGACTCGCCGCGCTGACTGTCACCGTGTTGCCCGAATACGGAACAGCACCGGTTCGGCCGTAGCCGAACCGGCGCTGTCCCCGGTTGTCGAATTCCTATGTCACCGAAGTGAAGTCGCGGATCAACGCTCCAGGATCGCGACCACACCCTGGCCGCCGGCGGCGCAGATGGAGATCAGCGCGCGTCCGGAACCCTTCTCCGCCAACTGCTTCGCGGTCTGGGCGACGATACGTCCACCGGTGGCGGCGAACGGGTGCCCGGCGGCCAGCGAGGAGCCGTTGACATTGAGCTTGGTGCGGTCGATCGCACCGAGGGCTCCGTCCAGACCCAGGCGCTCCTTGCAGTACTGGTCGGATTCCCAGGCCTGCAGGGTGGCCAGCACGACCGAGGCGAACGCCTCGTGGATCTCGTAGTAGTCGAAATCCTGCAGGGTGAGGCCGTTGCGGGCGAGCAGGCGCGGCACCGCGTAGGTCGGCGCCATCAGCAGGCCGTCCGGACCCCAGACGTAGTCGACCGCGGCGACTTCACTGTCGACGAGGTAGGCCAGCGGCTTCAGGTTGCGCTCGGCGGCCCACTCCTCGCTGCCCAGCAGCACCGCGGAGGCGCCGTCGGTGAGCGGGGTGGAGTTGCCGGCGGTCATGGTGGCGTCGCCGAGCTTGTTGCCGAACACCGGCTTCAGGGTGGCCAGCTTCTCCAGCGAGGAGTTCGGGCGCAGGTTGTCGTCGCGGGTCAGGCCCAGGAAGGGGGTGACCAGGTCGTCGAAGAAGCCGCGGTCGTAGGCGGCGGCCATGTTCTTGTGCGAGAGGTAGGCCAGTTCGTCCTGCGCCTCGCGGGCGATGCCGAATTCCTTGGCGGTGATCGCCGCGTGGTCACCCATCGACAGGCCGGTGCGGGGCTCGGCGTTGCGCGGGATCTCGATGCCGACCATGCTCGGGCGCAGCCGGCCCACGAGCTTGACGTAATCCTTGTTGTTGCGCGCCCGGTTGGCGTCGAGCATCCATTCGCGCATGGATTCGCTGACGCCGATCGGCGCGTCGGAGGTGGTGTCGGTACCGCCGCCGATACCGGCCTCGATCCGGCCCAGCGCGATGGCGTCGCCGACGGTGACGATCGACTGCAGGCCCGTGCCGCAGGCCAGTTGCAGATCGTGGGCGGGGGTGTATGGCGACAGTTCGCTGCCCAGCACGCTCTCGCGGACCATGCCGTGCTCGCCGACGCGCTTGAGCACCGCGCCGCCGACGACCATGCCCAGCCGCTCGCCCTGCAGCCCGAATCGGCTGACCAGGCCGTTCAGCGCGGAGGTGAACATGTCTTGGTTCGAGGCGCGGGCGTAACGGCCGTCGGAGCGAGCGAACGGGATCCGATTACCGCCGAGGACGGCGACAGGTTTGGCCTGCTTGGCCTTGTCGGCCCGGCTGCTCGATGGTGCGGTCTTCGCCGAACGGGCTTTGGTAGTCACTCGAGTCTCCTTGGGGGACGGTCGGGCCGGCGGAGGTTGCGGAGCCGGCGGGTGGGTAGGCACTGTCTCGTCGGGTTTTCTGGGGCCGGAGCCGGGAATGCCGCATATTGGGGACGAAGCCGGTAACCCGGCCGACTGTATTGCCGGCGATTCCGTCGGTTTACATTAAACTTACTCTGGAGTAAGTTAATTGTCGACACCGTACCCCGAAGATGTGGGCTACAACGCGCGGGGTAGTGGGGAAATACGGAAACGGCAGACGTCCAGATCGTCCACATTCGACACAAGGAGAAGGTAGGAACAGTGGCAGCCAGCAAGAGCAAGGGTGCTCCCAACCTTTACGGTTCGTTCGTCAATTCCGCCCCCGGCGCCTTCCTGGCCGGCAAGTTGGGCCTGCCGCAGCCGGAGAAGCTGCGCCGCTACACCCCGGGCGAGCCGGCGTTGCCCGGCCCGGTCCTGCTCGGCGGTAAGGGCCGCGTCGCCGACGCCGCGCGCACCCTGTTGTCGGACTACACCTTCGTCGACGCCCCCACCCAGGGCGTGAAGCTCGGCGCGCTGGTGTTCGACGCCACCGGCATCGGCACCGTGGAGGAACTGTCGCAGCTGTTCGAGTTCTTCCAGCCGGCCATGCGCTCGATCGCCCCCTCCGGCCGCGTGCTGGTCGTCGGCACCACGCCGGAACTCGCGGGCAGCGTCGACGCGCAGATCGCGCAGCGCGCGCTGGAGGGTTTCTCCCGCAGCGTGGGTAAGGAACTCCTGCGCGGCGCCACCGCCAACCTGGTCTACCTGCACCCGGAGGCCGCCGCGGCCGCCACGGGTCTGGAGTCGACCCTGCGCTTCATCCTCTCGGCCAAGTCGGCGTTCGTAGACGGCCAGGTCTTCCGGGTCGGCAAGGACGACAACGCCGTGGCCGGCATCGACTGGACCAAGCCGCTCGACGGCAAGGTCGCCGTGGTCACCGGCGCCGCCCGCGGTATCGGCGCCACCATCGCCGAGGTGTTCGCCCGCGACGGCGCCACCGTGATCGTCGCCGACATCCCGGCCGCCGGTGAGGCGCTGTCGCAGACCGCCAACAAGGTCGGCGGCACGGCGCTCGCGGTCGACGTCACCGCTGCCGACGCCGCGGACAAGATCGCCGAATTCGCCACCGAGCGCTTCGGCGGCGTCGACATCATCGTGCACAACGCCGGCATCACCCGCGACAAGCTGCTCGCGAACATGGACGCCGCCCGCTGGGACGCCGTGCTCAACGTCAATCTCGCCGCGCCGCACCGCATTACCGAGGGCCTGGTGGCCAAGGGTGCGTTGAAGGAGGGCGGCCGGGTGATCGACGTGTCCTCGATCGCCGGTATCGCCGGTAACCGCGGCCAGACCAACTACGGCGCCTCCAAGGCCGGTGTCATCGGCATGGTGAACGCCGAGGCGCCCAAGCTGGCCGAGAAGGGCATCACCATCAACGCCGTCGCCCCCGGTTTCATCGAGACCGCGATGACCGCCGCCATTCCGGTCGGCACCCGCGAGGCGGGCCGGCTGCTCAGCTCGCTGCTGCAGGGCGGGCAGACCGTCGACGTCGCCGAGACCATCGCCTACTTCGCCAGCCCGGCCTCGAATGCGGTGAACGGCAACATCGTTCGCGTCTGCGGCCAGGCCATGATCGGAGCCTGACGTGGCAACCCAGACCATCTCGCTGAACGAGCCGCCCAAGACCGGCAGCCTGTATCTCAAGGCCGCCCTGGGTGCCGTTCCGCTGCCGCTGGTGTCGGCGCGCAAGTCCGAGATTCCGGACCGCGCGGTCGAGTGGAACGGCGTCCGCGTCGATCCCGACCACCTCGCCGCCTACTGCCACGCGACCGGGCTGCGCTTCGGCGACTCCCTGCCGCTGACCTATCCGTTCGTGCTCACCTTTCCCGTGGTGATGCAGCTGGTGGTGGCCCGGGACTTCCCGTTCGTCGCGGTCGGCGCGGTGCACGCTGAGAATCTGATCGAGCGCACCCGCGAGATCTCGGTCAGCGAACCGCTCGACATCCGCGCCCACGTGGAGAATCTGCGGGAGCACCCGAAGGGTCTGCTGGTCGATGCGATCAGCGAGATCAGCGTGGGTCGGGAACTGGTGTGGCGGCAGGTCACGACCTTCCTGCACCAGCAGCGCACCTCGTTGTCCGGTGGCCCGAAGGCCGCGCCGCCCCCGGAGGAGGTGCCTCCGCCGCCGCTGCGCACGCTGAAGGTCGACCAGGCGATGATCCATCGCTACGCGGCCGCCTCCGGTGACCGCAACCCGATCCACATGTCGGCGCTCGGGGCGAAGGCCTTCGGCTTCCCGCGCTCCATCGCCCACGGCATGTGGTCGGCCGCCGCGATCCTCGGCGTGATCGAGGGCCGGGTGCCCGCGAAGACGTCGTACGCGGTGAAATTCGGTAAGCCGATCCTGCTCCCGTCCACGGTCAACGTCTACGCCGACCAGACCGCCGAGGGCTGGGATCTGTCGCTGAAACATCCGAAGAAGGGCTACCCTCATCTGACCGCGACGCTGCGCTGAGCAGCGAACGGCACGAACAGCCGCCCACCTTCTCGGCGGCCGCATATCGGATCGCATGGGGGATTCGATATGTGGCGGAGGCGAAAAGGTGGGCGGCTGTCGCCGTTCCGGCCGGCGATCGGCGGCCGGATCAGCAGTTGCAGTCGCAGCCGCAGCAATCGCAGTCACAGTCGCCGCAACTGTTGCAACAGCTGCAGCAATCGCCACAGCCCTCGCAGTCGCAGCAGTCGTCACAATCGCAGTCGCAGCGTTGTATCCAGGCATCCCGGTGTTCACCGCTGCACGGCCGCCGATGCCCGCCACAGCAGGCGTATCCGGTGCAGTACACCCCGCAGATGATCCCGACGCCTTGCCAGAAGGTGGGCCGTCGCGGGGGCTCGTGCGGCGGCTCGTCCGAGGGCGGATACGGATCGCTCGGCGGCCGATCGCCGAACGGCGGCGGAATGTCGTAGGGCTGCACCGGGCTCGCGGGATACGGTCCCTGATCGGGGTAGGGTGACGGATCCACTTGCGGCCCAACGGGATTCGGCTGATACGGCGGCGGCGCCGGATACGTCCCGGGCTGGTAGGGATTCGGCTGATAGGGCTGCTGCGCCGTAACCGCCGCTGCGGCTGCCGAGGGCCGAATGTGCCCGGCTGCCACGGGGTAGCCCAGGAACTGTACTGCGGCGTCGGCAACGGCGCCGTCGGAAAGCGTTCGGCCGCCGCGTTTTCCGCAGCCGCAGGCAGCTTTCGCGTCGCCGCATGCTACGGCCGCGGCTCGGCCCAGCTTCCGGACGACACCGCGCAACGGATCGAGCAGCAGCCAGCGGACGGCGGGAACGTGGGCGAGCTTCGCCTGGTGTAGCGCGCGGCGGATTTCGGCGTCGGATTCACGCAGCAGGTCGTGCGCCTCTTCGGCGCTCACTCCGCTCGCGAGCAGCGGGTTGAAGCGATTCCGGCGGCGGTCGTCGTCCAGATCTTCGATGGCGTCGGCCAGGTGAGCGATGCGGCCGAAATGCCATCCGGCATCTCGGAGAGCCGGCGTGTTCTCCGGTCGGCCCGCCAGCACCGCGCTGTGGGCGAACAGTTCCGCGGCACACATCTGTGTCGGCTCGGTGAGGGTGGCGAGAAGCGCGGCCGGTGTGGAACCGATTGTCCGCGTACCACTTTCGACGTCGGAGCCCGGGGAATCGGCCCCGGCAGCCCCGCGCCCGTGTGCCGCCTGCAAACGCGGTCGCCCGCCGCGCGCCGTGCGAATCTGCCCGCCGCGCGCCGTGTGAATCTGCACCGCCTGTTCGAGTTCCGCCTGGCGGCCGATCGCGGCGATCAGCGGTTCGATATCCAGCCCGATGTCGGCGGCGTTCGTGCGCGCCGAGGCGAACCAGCGATCGGCCACCTTCCGCATGGGCCGACGGACCAGCGGGCCCGCATCGCCGTCGTCGGCGTGGTCGCGAATCTTGGCCGCTCCCAGCAGGAGTGACGCGGTGGTCGCGAGCCGCACCCCGGGGGATTCGGCCGCGGCGACCGAGGCGCGCTGCATGCCGCGCAGCGCGCAGGGTCCGGCCGTGGTTCGCGCGGACTCGCCGGCCTGTGCTTCCGTCAGGACGTTCAGCACGATCGCATCGGTATTCGTCGCGGTGCGGGCCAATTGGCCGTGCCCGTCGCGCAGGCCCAGGCACAGTCCGCACATATGCGTGCGCCAATCTGCCGCGTCCAGGCCGTATTTCGCCGCGCTGTGCGCGCACGGCGTGAGAAGTCCGAACAATTCCGCCCCGTAGAATCGGCGGCCGCATCGGCAATCCGGCCGTCTGTGCAATCCGCACTCTGGCAGGTGCCGACGGCGCCGCGCAACTCGGACCGCGCGATTCGCCGGTGCTACTCGGCCTTCTTCTTACCGGCCAGACCGCGCCAGGCCAGATTGTCCAGCAGGTCGACCGCGCTGGCGACATCCACCTCACCGCTGGCGATCCGGTCGGCGATCGCCTCGCCCGCGCCGATCACCGCCACCGCGACGATGTCGAAATCCGTTCCGGGCTCGGCATATTTGGCACTCGACTCGAGCAGTTTCGCGGTCAGTTCGATGATGCGCTCGCGACTGTTCGCGATCTCGGAGGCGAACGGCTGCTGCCCGAGGGCCTGCCGGTACAGCACCGACCACGACAGCCGGTTGTTGTCCACATAGGACAGGAATGCCTCGAGCCCGGCCCGCAGCTGCTCGTGCGGGGTGAGCTTGGGGTTGCCGGCCACCGCGACGGCCTCGATGAACCGTGCGCTCTCGCGCTGAATGCAGGCCCGGAACAGTTCGTCCTTGGAGCCGTAGTACAAATACAGCATCGGCTTGGAGATCTTGGCCTCGGCCGCGATGGCATCCATCGACGTGTCGTGATATCCCTTTCGGGAGAAGACCTCGACGGCGGCGTCCAGCATCTGCTGCTCACGAACCGCCCTGGGAAGCCGCTTCGTTCCGCCTGCCATCCACACTCCTAGCCCATATCGAAACCCCTATCTTACTCCAAGGTAAGTTTCGGAGAACAACGAATTGCCACCGATTCGCTGAAGCCGGGCTCAGCAGGGGAGCTGGATGCCTTTGTACTTGGCCACCCGCAGGACGGAATCGTCGACCTGCTTCATGGTCAGCTTCCCGTCGCGAACTTCCTGCTCGAGCCGGTCGAGTACCGAGCTGACGGCGTCGGTGCTGATCCACAGCGCGTCGTCGGCGCCGGCTTCCAGGGCGGCGGCTACCGCGTCCTCGATCCCCATCCGGGCGGTGATGGCCGCCATGCCGCTCAGGTCGTCGGTGAAGATCGGGCCGTCGTAGGGCTTGGCGTTGTAGCCGGTGCCCTGGCGCAGCAGTGCCATCGCCTGCGGGCTGATGCTCGCCGGAACGTTGGGCGTGGTCAGCCCGGGAACGTCCAGATGACCGACCATCACCGCGGCGCCGGAGTCGATCAGGTTCCGGAATGGCACCAGATCCACCTGCTGCATCTGATCCAGCGGGGGTGTGCGCACCGCGCCGGTGTGGGAATCGCCCGATCCGTGCCCGTGGCCGGGGAAGTGCTTCATCACCGCGCCGACACCGGCATCGTGCATGGCCCGGATGTAGGCGCCGGCGTATTCGGTGACGACCTGCGGATCCTGCGAGTAGGACCGGTCGCCGATCACCGCGTCGTCGGGCTCGTCGCTGACATCCACGTCGGGCGCGAAGTCGACGGTGATGCCGAGCTTCTTCATGGCCTGCCCGCGGGCCAGGCTCTGCTGGTAGTACTCGTCGGTCGACATGGTCTGCGCGGCGACCCGGGCCGAGGGCGCCTGCCCGATCAGGTTCTGCAACCGCGACACCCGGCCGCCTTCTTCGTCGATGGTCACCATCAGTGGTGTGCGCGCGGCGGCCTTCACCTGGTCGAGGCCCTGGCCCGACAGCATGGACTGGTCGGTCCAGCTGCCGACGAAGATGCCGCCCACCTGTTCCCCGCGCACCACCTGTTCGGCGTCGGCGGCGTTCTTGACGCCCACGGTGAGCAGCTGCGCCAGCTTCTGCCGCGTGGTGAACTGCGCGAGATAGCCTGCGGCGCAGTCCTGCTGGTTACCGGTGGTGGTGGTCGCGGGGGTGGCGCCCGTCGCGTTCGTCGTGCCCGGGGCGGAGCTGGGGCCGGTCGTGGTGGTGGAGGTGGAGCCGCCACCGCCGGAGCACCCCGCGAGGGCGACTGCGGCTACTGCGAGAACGATCCCGGCAACGTTGCGCATGGACCGACCGTAGCCGTTCGAGGCGCCGGAACCTACCCGTGGTCGCCGACCGCATCCCTGCCCCGGAAGCCGCACACCGGGCCCGGGCCGCCGGAACTCGTTCCGCCCGCCGCGTCCCACGTTGTCGATGGTTGGAAAACACCTCCGCCGGTAATACCGGAGTTATCGAATTGTGATATCGGTCATCCGATTGGCGTTCGCCTCGGACTGCTTTCGGAACCGTCGCAGTCCGAATAAACGGTCAACTACCAGCTAATTCCATCCGGCAATAGAAACAGAATGTCGACGGCTGCTCCGGTCGGGATCGGATGGCGGCAGCAGCCGCGATTGGTAATCTCCCGGTAACCTTACGGTCCGGAGTTGGTTGTCGAGTATTCGTGGATCGTTCCCGCCCTGGTAGCGGGCGAAATCGCGTCCTATTGCTTTCGGCTATTGATTAGCTACCGATCCCGGCGGAAATCTGCCGATCCATCATCGAACCGATATCGGAGGGCTGAGACAATATACGTATCAGCGCAATTGCGCGCGGCGCCGGATTGATTCTCGCGGCGGTCGTCGGATTGGGCACACTCGGCGCCGCCCCGGCCGTCGCCGCATCCGATCTCGATCGGTATCTCGACCTGCCGCTGGTCAATCGCGATGCCGCCCACTCGCCCGGTGGGGTGAATCCGGAATTGCCCTACGACCGCGCGGAACTGGGCCGCCTGCTCGACGAGGCGCGCGCCGAGGGCGTGACGCCGACCCGGTACGCCGCGCTGCTGTATCAGTACTGGCTGGTGGATGCCACCGAGAAGGCCGGTATCGACCTGCGCAGCTGGGATCCGCGGACCGGCGTCGAGGCCAACCGCGACGATCTGATCAAGTCCTATCGCTACTACGAGAATCTGCAACTCGGCCACCGCGAACTGCAGTGGGCCGGCATGAGCGGTCAGGTCGGCGCCGACTTCGGTGGCGGCCTCGTCGACGCCGAACTGACGGGAACCCTCTACGACCTGCCCGGTATCGCCGATGCCGCACATACCGTCCTCGGCGCCGTCCAGCGCACGGCCGGCCCGGAGGCGGTCGCGATGCTGCCGGAGGGACTACGTGCGCTGGCCGCCGCGGCACCGCGCATCACCCCCGACGACCTGCACTGGATTCTCGGCATGATCCTGGTAATGCAGAAGAACATCTTCTCCGACCTGATGCCGATGCACGACGCCTACGTCACCGGTGGTCTCGCCGCGCTCGCGGAATTCGAGCGGGCCGGACTGTTCGGCGCCGACATCATGAATGCCTGGCGCGATGTGGCCTCGGGCACGCGCGATCGGATCGCCGCCGGCAATGCGGTCCTGCTGCGCCGGGAGCAACAGTGGGCGATCGGCGCGCAGTGGGACCAAGTGCGCGACTACAAGGGGCCGGTCGGTGCGGCGATCACCTACCTCAGCGGCGCCGCCGGTTCGCCGTCGGTGGCCGGTGTCGTACCGCCCCGCGAATTCCGGCCCGTGCGCGTGCCTTTCACCGGCGCCGACGGCCGCCCGATGATCCTCGGCCTGCCGCTGCCGAGCTGGAACTGGTCGGCATTCGACGACCGCTGGGACTACATCACCACCGAACTGCTGCCCAAATACAAGTGGCAGGTCGAAAACAATTGGCCCGCATTGGAAGCCACGCTGCGAACCCCGTACGACGTGCAGCTGGAATCCCATCGGCCGCTGCTGAACATCCCGCAACTGCTGGGTTCGGCGGCACAGGAAATGACGGTCACACCGGCGGGCCAGGAGGACTGATGAGGAAGTACACAGTGGCGGCGGCCACCGCCCTTGCGCTGGTCTGTGCCACCGGCGCCGGAGTGTCCGGAACCGCCGGCGCGGAAACCGTTGCGCCGCAGACACCCACTCCGAATCAGGTGTTCAACGGATTCGTCGTCGGCTCGCTCCAGGGCGCCACCCCGGCGAGCCCGCAGGAGGCATTCCAGGCGCTGCGGGCCGACGATCCGTTCTATCGGGAACCGCCGCTGACCGGTGCGGAGAAGCCCGGCACGGTGCTGAAGGCCGAGAAGGTCGACGTGATGTTCACCGGTGTGAAGCCGGCGAATCTCGACGCCTGGAAGCTGATGTACGTCACCACCGAACGCGACGGTGGCACTCCGGCGATCAGCACCGGAATCCTGATGATTCCGCGAGACGGCAAGCCCGCGCACGAGAAACACGTCGTCTCCTATCAGGAGGCCAACGACAGCGTCGGCTGGAACTGCCATCCCAGCACCCAGTGGACCGGTGGCGATCCGCTGGACGGCGCGTCCTGGTCGGCGCTCGGCCCGCTGGCGCTGATGTTCGGCAAGGGCTACGCGGTGATGATCTCCGACGTCGGCAACGACGCCGACCGCGCCCCGCACGGGGTCTTCGCCGGTAAATACGCCGCGCACACTCAGCTCGACGGCACCCGCGCGGCGCTGAACTTCCCCGAGGCCGGGTTGAACCCGCAGGCTCAGGTCGCGTTGTTCGGGATCGCCGGTGGCGGTGTCGGTGCCGGCTTCTCGGCCGAACTGCAACCCTCCTACGCGCCCGAGCTGAATGTGAAATCCACTGTGCTGGAAGGCATGGTGGTCGACCCGCGCAACTTCATGCGAGTCGCCGACGGATCGGTGGGTTCCGGCTTCGCGTTCGCGACCCTGCTCGGGCTGGAGTCGAAATATCCTGAGATGCGGCTGGATTCGAAGCTGAACCAGGCCGGCCGGGCGGTGGCCGACGTATTCCGCGGTCAATGCCAGGACGCGTACTTCAGCATGCCGTTCGTTCCGCTGCGGGCGATGTTCGACTCGGAGCTGAGTCCCGCCGACGAGCCGGCGTTCCAGCCGGTGTTCGACGACAACCGGCTCGGCCGGTCCGGTGCGCCGAAGTCCAAGGTGTTGATCGCCTCGTGCGCGAAGGACGATTCGCCGATGTCGCTGGTCCCGGCGGCCGATTCGCGCGATCTCGCCGAGACCTACCGGGCGCAGGGCACCGACGTCACCTACCAGCCCACGGACTGCTCGATGGTCACCATGCTCACCGACCTCTACGGCTGGGGCACCGACCTGTTCGGCATGCAGACCATCGACTGGCTCGACCGGCAATTCGACTGAGCGGAGACATCATGGCATTCCTCTGGGGACTGGGCTACCTGCTCACCTTCGGATCACTGGCGGCGCTGGACATGGTCGGCCGAGCCGTCGAAAGCCTGAGCTGAACCGGGCGCGAAAACTGCGCCTGCGGCTACGTGCCCGGCAGCTCGTTGTGCCCGCCGAACGCCTTGCGCATGGCCGAGAGCACCTTGTCCGCGTAGAGCGCCTCACCGCGCGAGGAGAACCGCTCGTACAGCGCGGTCGAGAGCACCGGGGCGGGCACACCCTCGTCGATCGCGGCGTGGATGGTCCAGCGTCCCTCGCCCGAATCCGACACTCGCCCACCGAAGCTGGTCAGGTCGGGATCGGCGTGCAGCGCGGCCGCGGTCAGATCCAGCAGCCAGGACGCGACCACCGAACCGCGCCGCCACACCTCGGTGACCTCCGGCACGTCGATGTCGAACTGGTAGTACTCCGGATTCTCCAGCGGGGACACCTCGGCCGAATGCGCGTCGTCGAGTTCCTTGCCGATATTGGCCTTGTGCAGGATGTTCAGGCCTTCGGCGTAGGCGGCCATCGCGCCGTATTCGATGCCGTTGTGCACCATTTTTACGAAATGTCCGGCACCGGCGGGACCGCAGTGCAGGTAGCCCTGTTCGGCGGGAGAGGGCTCACCGGTGCGACCGGGGGTACGCTCGGCGGCGTCGACACCAGGTGCGATCGACTGGAAAAGCGGTTCCAGATGGGCGACCTGCTCGGCCTCGCCGCCGATCATCAGACAGTAGCCGCGGTCCAGCCCCCACACGCCGCCGGAGGTGCCGATGTCGAGGTAGTGAATGCCTTTGGGCGCCAGGGCCTTGGCCCGCTCGATGTCCTCGTGGTAGCGGCTGTTACCGCCGTCGATGATGATGTCGCCCGGTTCCAGCAGTTCGGCGATCCGGTCGATGACCGCGCCGGTCGCACCGGCCGGAATCATCACCCAGACCACGCGTGGCTTCTCGAGCAGCGCGACGAAGGCCGGGTAGTCGGTCGCGCCCTGGAAGCTGTCGCCCAGTTCGTCGGTGAATTCCTTGATCTGGTCCTCGTGCCGGGAGTATCCGACCGCGGTGTGACCGTCCTTGACGATGCGCCGCACGATGTTGGCACCCATTCGGCCGAGCCCGATCATTCCCAGCTGCATACTCTTCTCCTAGAGTCGTCCGAGCTTCGGCAGGTCCGAGCTCTGCTTGCTGCTGTACCGCGGCGGGAGACCAGCGCCCTGCACCGCCACCGCTCTCGATTGTCCCCGCTGCCCCGATCGAAAATTTCTCCGGTGTCGAAACGAATCGTGTAACACCCCGGGCCCGGTCCCGATAATCAGATCGGCTCCGTGCAGTTGCCAGACCCCCGACCCGGCAACCGCACGGAGCCGTCTTCATGTCCTCGCGGCCTCCGGCTCCCGCACCTCTACAGCGGCGCCTTCATGAGCACGACGTTGTACTGGTTGTGCATGGTGAGCAGGAAGTACAGGTCGCTGCCCGTCTGATACGGGTAGATCATCGGCGCGTACATGGTCGGCAGATCGCGCACGTCGATCAGGACGCGCGGCGCACTCCACGGGCCCTCCGGGTTCGGCGCGGTCCGCATGACCACGGAGTCGAAGGGATCGGTGGTCAGCATCACGTACTGGCCCAGATGCGCGTTCCACTGCACCGACAGCTCGCCCACGCCGCCGACGATCGGCTTGGCGGCGTTGGCGTCCTTCGGCTTCCACGCGCCGCCGTCCCAGTACTCGTAGGCGTCGATATTGGCGATATCGGCTTCCTTGACCCGCGAGATGAATCCGGGCTGGTTGCGGCCCGCCGGGGTGCCGTACTTGTAGACGTAGCCGCCGGCCTTCAGGAAGGCGTTCTGCTGGAAACTCTGGAAGCCGTTCTCGTTGCCGCGGCGGGTGGTCGGCAGCTGCGCCCAGGTCTGGCCGTCGTCACCGGAGACGGCCAGGGTGGAGAAGTTGGTGTCCCAGTGTCCGTCCGGGCCCCACTCCCGCACCGACATCATCGACATGTACTGCACGCCGTTGACCGAGATGCCCGCGGTCGGAATGAAACTGATCTCGATGCCCGGAATCTTGGGGCTGGGCAGCGGATTGTCCACGAAGCTCGTGTAGTTCACGCCCGCCGCCGGGTCCGCGTCGGCCGGGCTGCGGAACAGCACGTTCGAGCGCCACGCCCAGATGCTGCCGGCCAGCACGTTCGGCACGCCGAGGCCGGCAGTGTCGCCGTAGGCGGTGATCATCTGCCCGCGCCCGTCGTCCCACATGATGCCCAGGTCGGTGCCCAGCACGTTCTGGTTCTGGGTCCGGTTCGGCGACGCCATCCCGGTGGCCTGGTAGACCGCCTGTGTCGGGCCCGGGAGCTGCGGCAATCCGTTGATGCCGTTCAGTCCGGGAATCGGATTGATGTTGTTCGGGTCGGCTCCGGCCGGCGATGCCGTCAGGCCCAGCAGCGCGACCGCCGCGCAAGCTCCCGCCAGTGCGGACAGTCGTCTCATATTCCGAATTTCCTTCCATGAGTCGCGCCGTGGGTATTGTGCCTGCCCTCGGCGGACGGCGTGCTACATGCCGACGAAACTCTCGTCACATCGGCGCGGCACGGCGTTGTCTCGGTTGTCTCGGTTTATGTATGGCGCACCAGACCCCGGGGCACTCCAGTGCCGACATTATTACCCGGTCTCGATTCCGGTGCAGGACCGGCGGTCCGGGCGTGCCGTCCGGATCGCTGCCCGGGCCTTCGCATTCGGGACCCGGAGCCCCTTCGCATTCGGGACCCGGAACGGCAGCGGCCCCGCCTCCCGAAGGCGGGAGGCGGGGCCGCTGTGTTCACGTGGTGGACGAGGAGGCGATCAGAAGGCCGCTTCGTCGAGCTCCATCACGTCGTTGTCCAGGTTGGACAGCACGGTGCGGGTGGAGGTCAGCTCCGGCAGCACGTTGCGGGCGAAGAACTGAGCCACGGCGACCTTGCCGTTGTAGAAGGCTTCGTCGGAACCGGTGGCGCCGCTGTCGAGGGCCTTGATGGCGACCTCGGCCTGACGCAGCAGCTGCCAGCCGATCAGCAGGTCGCCCACCGCCATCAGGAAGCGGACCGAACCCAGGCCGACCTTGTACAGCTCCTTGGCGTCCTCCTGCGCACCCATCAGGTGACCGGTCAGGGTGGCGGCCATGGCCTGTACATCCTCGAGCGCGGTGGCCAGCAGCTTGCGCTCGCCCTTCAGGCGGCCGTTGCCGGCCTCGGACTCGATGAACTTCTGCACCTGGCCGGCCACGTGGGCCAGCGCCACGCCGCGATCGCGAGCGATCTTGCGGAAGAAGAAGTCCTGCGCCTGGATGGCGGTGGTGCCCTCGTACAGCGAGTCGATCTTCGCGTCGCGGATGTACTGCTCGATCGGGTAGTCCTGCAGGAAGCCGGAACCACCGAAGGTCTGCAGCGAATCGGTCAGGTACTGGTAGGCCCGCTCGGAGCCGACACCCTTGACGATCGGCAGCAGCAGGTCGTTGACGCGGAACGCGAGGTCCTTGTCGGCACCGGAGACCAGCTGAGCGATGTCCTCGTTCTGGTGGGCGGCGGTGTAGAGGTAGATCGCGCGCAGGCCCTCGGCGTAGGCCTTCTGCATCATCAGCGAGCGGCGCACGTCCGGGTGGTGGGTGATGGTGACGCGCGGAGCGGTCTTGTCGGTCATCTGAGTCAGATCCGCACCCTGCACACGCTGCTTGGCGTAGTCCAGCGCGTTCAGGTAACCGGTCGACAGGGTCGCGATCGCCTTGGTGCCCACCATCATTCGGGCGTTCTCGATCACGTCGAACATCTGCGCGATGCCGTTGTGGACCTCGCCGACGAGCCAGCCCTTGGCCGGGACGCCGTGGCCACCGAAGGTGACCTCACAGGTGGCCGAGACCTTCAGGCCCATCTTGTGCTCGACGTTGGTGACGAATACGCCGTTGCGCTCGCCCAGGGTCAGGTTCTCGAAGTCGAAGTGGAACTCCGGCACGAAGAACAGCGACAGGCCCTTGGTGCCCGGGCCGGCGCCCTCGGGGCGGGCCAGCACCAGGTGGAAGATGTTCTCGAACATGTCGTCGGAGTCACCGGAGGTGATGAACCGCTTGACACCCTCGATGTGCCAGGAGCCGTCCTCCTGCTGGATGGCCTTGGTGCGGCCGGCGCCCACATCGGAGCCGGCGTCGGGCTCGGTCAGCACCATGGTGGCGCCCCAGTTGCGCTCGACGGCGATCTCGGCCCACTTCTTCTGTTCGTCGGTGGCGTTGTTCCAGAAGATCTGGCCGAACGGGCCACCGGCGGCGTACATCGCGACGGCCGGGTTCGAGCCCAGGATCATCTCGTTGAGGGCCCAGACCACCGAACGCGGCGCGGGCAGGCCGCCCAGCTCCTCGTTCAGGCCGACCTTGTTCCAGCCGGCCTCTTCGTAGGCCTTGAAGGACTTCTTGAACGACTCCGGAATAGAGACGCTGTGGGTGTTGGGGTCGAACACCGGCGGGTTGCGGTCGGCGTCGGCGAAGGACTCGGCGACCGGGCCCTCGGCCAGGCGGCGTACCTCGTCGATGATGTTCTTGACCGTGTCGGTGTCCAGGTCACCGTAGGCGCCGGAATCCAGCACCGAGCCGATGCCCAGCACCTCGAAGAGGTTGAACTCCAGGTCGCGGACGTTGCTCTTGTAATGGCCCATCTCTGTTACTCACTCTCCGTTGAGTCGGTGCGGGTCGGTGTGTGCCGTTCCCGCCCATGTGTCTCCACACCGGGTAGTCGAACGGAATATCCGCCTTCTACTCGCGGGTAACTTACAGCGTATATTACCGATGGGTAATGGGCTTGGAAAGCGCTGACCGGGCGATGTGACGAGATGAACACGCAGTCGCCGGCTCACCGCAATCACCCGTCGCGGGTGAGGTGCCCGCGGGTGGTCGCGGGCAGGGTTTCGGCAGGGTAGTTCACCTGCGCCGAAGGAGGCCGCTGTGCCGGATTCGAAGCCGAACATCCTGGTCATCTGGGGTGACGACATCGGTATCACCAATCTCAGCTGCTACAGCGACGGCTTGATGGGCTATCGCACGCCCAATATCGACCGGCTCGCCGAGGAAGGCATGCGGTTCACCGACTCCTACGGCGAACAGAGCTGTACGGCCGGGCGGGCCTCCTTCATCACCGGGCAGAGCGTCTACCGCACCGGGATGAGCAAGGTCGGAGTGCCCGGCGCGGGCATCGGTCTGTCTCCCGAGGATCCGACCATCGCCGAACTGCTGAAACCGCTCGGTTACGCGACCGGGCAGTTCGGCAAGAATCACCTCGGCGACCTCAACAAATTCCTGCCGACGGTGCGCGGGTTCGACGAGTTCTTCGGCAACCTCTACCACCTGAACGCGGAGGAGGAACCCGAGCTGCCGGACTATCCGCACAAGGACGCCTACCCGCGGCTGTACGACCTGCAACGCCCGCGCGGGGTGCTGCACTCGTGGGCGACCGACGAGGACGACCCCACCGAGGACCCGCGCTTCGGGCGCGTCGGCAAACAACGCATCGAGGACACCGGGCCGCTGACCAAGAAGCGGATGGAGACGATCGACGAGGATGTGGCCGAGGCCTGCGTCGACTTCCTCACCCGTCAGCAGCGGGCGGGCACGCCGTTCTTCGTCTGGCTGAACTTCACGCACATGCATCTGCGCACGCACACCAAGCTGGAAAGTGTGGGGCAGGCGGGGTTCTGGCAGTCGCCGTACCACGACACGATGATCGACCACGACCGCAATGTGGGCCGCGTGCTCGATGCCCTCGACGAACTCGGCCTGGCCGACAACACGATCGTCATCTACAGCACCGACAACGGCCCGCACGCCAACACCTGGCCCGACGGCGCGACCACCCCGTTCCGCAGCGAGAAGGACACCAACTGGGAGGGTGCGTTCCGGGTGCCGCAGGTGATCCGCTGGCCGGGCCACATCGCCGCCCGTTCCATCTCCAACGACATAGTGCAGCACCATGATTGGCTGCCGACGCTGCTCGCCGCGGCCGGCGAACCCGATATCGTCGACAAGCTGGAACAGGGACATGCGGTGGGGGACAAGACTTTCAAGGTCCACATCGACGGCTACAACCTGTTGCCGTACCTCACCGGCGAGGTCGAACACAGCCCGCGGCGTGGCATGGTCTATTTCTCCGACGACTGCGATGTGCTCGGAATCCGGTTCGAGAATTGGAAGATCGTGTTCATGGAGCAGCGCAAGCAGGGCACGCTCGGAATCTGGGCCGAACCCTTCACCCCGCTGCGTGTGCCGAAACTGTTCAATCTGCGCACCGACCCGTTCGAGCGAGCCGACGTCACCTCCAACACCTATTGGGACTGGTTCCTCGACCACGACTACATCGCCTTCTACGGGACGGCCATCGCGACGGCGTTCCTCGACACGTTCAAGGAATTTCCGCCGCGCCAGGAACCGGCCACCTTCACCATCAACCAGGCGGTCGCCAAACTGCACGACTTCCTCGCCCGGGACTGACCATGGCGGTGTCGCTGGAATCATGGAACGACGGTGAAACCACCTCGGCCATCGTCGATTTCGTCGCTCGCGTCACCGATAGGGACGGGCCCGACTATGTCGAACCGTCCGCGCGGATAGCGGTATTCGACAACGACGGCACCCTGTGGTGTGAGAAGCCGATGCCGATTCAGCTCGACTTCACCATCCGGCGACTGGCCGAAATGGCCGAGCAGGAACCGCAATTGCGCACGCAACAGCCGTGGCGCGCGGCCTACGAGCAGGACCTGCAGTGGCTCGGCACGGCGATGGTCAAGCACTACCACGGTGACGACGCCGATCTGAAGTTGTTGATGGGCGCGGTAACTCGCGCGTTCGGTGAGATCAGTGTCGAGGATTACGACGCGCGGGTGGCGGCATTCTTCTCCCATGCCGACCACCCGACCCTCGGCCGCCCGTATCACGGCTGCGGTTTCGCTCCGATGGTCGAACTGCTGTGGTATTTGCGCGACAGCGAATTCACCACCTACATCGCTTCCGGTGGTGATCGGGATTTCCTGCGCCCGGTCGCGGGGGATCTCTACGGGGTGCCGCCGGAGCGGGTGATCGGCAGTGCGCTCGGGTTGACCTATCGGGAACGGGAAGGCCGCAGCGACCTGCTCTACAAATCCGCGATGGATTTCTTCGACGACGGGCCGGAGAAACCGGTCCGAATCTGGAGCCGGATCGGCCGCCGTCCCATTCTGTCGGTCGGCAATTCCAACGGCGATCTGCCCATGCTGTCGTTCTCCGAACTCGCGGGCGCGCCGTCGTTGCGCATGCTCATCCTGCACGACGACGCGGACCGGGAATTCGACTACGTCGCCGGCGCCGAGAATGCGCTCGAGCACGCGCGTCGCAACGACTGGACGGTGGTCAGCATGAAAAATGACTGGGCGCAGATCTTCACATCCGATTCGTAGGAACGGCCCGTGAATATTTCGACCGCCACCGACGTGCGGCAGATACCCGCACAGACCTTCACGATGGGTTCGGACCGCCACTATCCGGAGGAACGGCCCGCCCATCGAGTGGCCGTGGACGCCTTCGCCATCGAAACTCGGCAGGTCACCAACAGCCAGTACGAACGGTTCGTCGCCGACACCGGGTACCGCACCGTCGCCGAGCGTCCGCTCGATCCCGCCGACTTTCCGGGAGCGCCGGTCGAGAATCTGCAACCCGGCTCGATGGTGTTCACCCGGACCGCCGGCCCGGTCGACCTGCGACATCTGAACCTGTGGTGGCGCTGGACGCCCGGCGCCTCGTGGCGGCATCCCGAGGGGCCCGGGTCGTCGATCGCCGACCGGCCCGATCATCCGGTAGTGCATATCGCGTACGAGGACGCCGCCGCCTACGCGACATGGATGGGCCGGGCGCTGCCGACCGAGGCGCAGTGGGAGGCAGCGGCCCGCGGCGGTGTGGAGGGCGCCGAATTCACCTGGGGCGAGGAGGGGGAATCCGGAGACCGACGCCTCGCGAACTACTGGCACGGCGACTTCCCTTGGCGTCCTAACCGCGGTTACGGACACACGGCTGCCGTCGGTTCCTATCCGCCCAACGACTACGGCCTGTTCGATATGGCCGGCAACGTGTGGGAATGGACCGACGATTGGTACGCCGAGCGCCATCCGGGCGGCGGCGGATGCTGCGTCCCGCGGAATCCGCGGGGTGGGGATCAGGAGCGGAGTTTCGACCCGCGCCAACCGCAGTTCCGGGTGCCGCGCAAGGTGATCAAGGGCGGTTCGTTTCTCTGCGCCGACAGCTACTGCCGCCGGTACCGGCCCGCCGCGCGTCGCCCGCAGATGATCGACACCGGGATGAGTCATATCGGCTTCCGGTGCGTCGCAGGCCCTGGCTGAGCGGGGATTACCGTGGACACCGTGCGCATCGAGACAGCTGCGGGGGACGCCGAGGTGGAGATCGACCGGGATGCCGGCGATCGGTTTCTGCTGCTGCTCACCCACGGTTCCGGCGGCGGGGTGGAGGCCGGGGATCTGCTGGCAGTCCGCGATCGCGCGGTAGCGCTGGGCGGGGTGGTCGCGCGGGTGATTCAGCCGTACCGGGTCGCCGGTCGGCGGGCGCCCGGTTCGGCGACCGTGCAGGATGCGGCGTGGTTGGAGATCGTCTCGGCCCTGCGCGAGCGGGCGCCCGGGATACCGCTGATCCAGGGCGGGCGCAGCAACGGCGCCCGGGTCGCCTGCCGGACCGCCGTCGAAGCCGACGCCACAGGTGTGCTGGCGCTGTCGTTTCCGCTGCATCCGCCCGGTAAGCCGGAGAAGACGCGGCGCGAGGAGCTGTTGGCGGCGTCCGCGCACACCGATGTGGTGGTGATCAACGGTGAACGCGATCCCTTCGGAATTCCGGACTCCGCCGATGCGGCCGAGGTGAAAGTGATTCCGGGCCAGCCCCATTCGTTTCGCAGTGGCTTCGATCTCATCGCCCGGACGGTGGAGCCGTGGCTGCGGCGATGGGCGGACATGGATTGATCGGTGCGAAAAGGCCTGTGGATCATCGAATCTCAGGTTCCATCTCCGGGAATACCCCGATGCCGGGCCGCCGTGGCGGAGGTAATTTCGGCTGTGGTCGGGATTTCGAGAGGAGACAGATCCATGATCGCAGGCCCGATTCGCGCCGCTCGTCGTCCCGCGCCCGGTTTCGCACTGGCTGTCCTCGCAGCGGCCGGTATCGCCGTCGCCGGAGCGGGTGCCGCGCAGGCGAGCGTTCCGTGTGGCGCCGCCCCGCCGTGCAGCGCCGACGGCTTCGGCTCCGACGGGTTCAACGCCCAGGGTGTCGACCGATTCGGGCGCGACCGCTCGGGCTTCGACCCGTCCGGATACGACCGGTTCGGCCGTGACCGCTCGGGCTTCGACCGGTCCGGATACGACTCGCTCGGTTACGACCGGTTCGGATACGACCGGTTCGGATACGACCGGTTCGGCCGTGACCGGTTCGGCCGCGACCGATTCGGTGACGATCGGACGGATCCGCCCGCACAGTCCCACGGACCGGCGCCGCTACCCACCGGCAGCGCCGGACTGTGAGGCGTCGCCACCCCGGATCACGCGTCCGGGGTGGCCGTCGCTTGCTCCTCCAGATCGGGCACGATCGCGGTGGCCACCACGAGGGCGTCGATGGCGTCGCGTCCCTCGGTTTCGCGCAGCACCCGCTGCGCCGTGTCGATCCGAATATGTTCTGCCGCAGCGAGATCCGCCACCACGTCGTCGGGAGTGAACAGGATCGCCGGATCCTGCGGTCCGCCGTAACCGTCGGCGATATTGGTGGTGTCGTGGCCGAGGACGAGGAGGGTGCCGCCCGGGCTCAGCCGCTCGGCCGCCGCGAGCAACAGGCTGCGCCGCTGGTCGGCGGGCAGATGAATGTAGACGGCGAGAATCAGTTCGAACGGGCCGTCGATCCCCGCACCGGCCAGATCGGTGACGTCCGCGCATTCCCAATCGATCCTGCTGCGCACCGAACGTGACAGCCGCGAGGCGACCGTGCGGCCCTTGTCGATGCCCACCTGGGAGAAGTCGACCGCTCGCACCTGCCAGCCGTGCGTGGCCAGCCAGAGCGCGTGCCGTCCCTCCCCACACGCCAGGTCCAGGGCGCGCGGCAGTTCGGGTGGCGCTTCACCGGGCGCATCGGGCACCAGCCGAATGCGCCGCTCCAGACCGAAGATGTGTTCCACCACCGTCGCGTTCGGCGGTGCACCCCACACCAACTCGCTCTGCGCGTAGCGCTCGTCCCACTCGGCGGCGTCCATGGGGCGAGTCTAGCCAGCTACAGCGCGACGCCCGGCCGAGTGCAACGGGGCCGGGCGCCGGGTATCCGAGGCGATCTACAGCGTCGTGCGCATGAGAACGACGTTGTACTGACTGTGCACCGTGGTGAGGAAATACAGATCGCGCCCGGTCTGGTACGGGAAGATCGAGGGGGCGTACGCGGTGGGCAATTCACGTGTATCGATCAGCACCTCCGGCGGACTCCACGGTCCTTCCGGGGAAGGCGCCCGGCGCATCACCACCGAATTCCACGGATCGGTGGTCAGCATGACGAATTGCCCGAGGTAGTCGTTCCACATCACCGACATCTCGCCGACCCCGCCGGTGATCGGGCGGGCGGCGTTCACATCGTTCTTACGCCACGCCCCGCCGTCCCAGTACTCGTATTCGGCGAGATTCTGGATGTCGTTCTCCCGCACGCGCGCGAGGTAGGCGAAGTGATTGCGGCCCGACGGCGTGCCGTATTCGTACACCCAGCCGCCGCTCTTCACGAAGGCGTTCATCTGGAAGTTGGCATTGCCGCCCTCGTCGGGCCGGCGGGTGAAATCGAGGTCGGCCCATGTTTCCCCGTTGTCGGCGGAGGCGGCCAGACCCGAGAAGTTGGTGGTCCACTGGCCGACGTCGTCCCAGCTCTTCACCGACATCAGGCTCATGTACTGCACGCCGTTCACCGAGATTCCCGCCGTCGGGATGCGGCTGATCTCGATGAACGGAATCTTGGGACTGGGGATCAGATCCCGCGCCTGGCCGAACACGTCGCGCACGGCGCTGTCGAAATAGATGCCGCCCGAGGGATCCTGGGTGTGACTGCGCACCAGGATATTGCTGCGCCACGCCCAGAAACTGCCGGCCAGCAGATTCGGCAGCCCCACGCCGGCGGTATCGCCGAAGGCGGTGAGCATCTCGCCGCGACCGTTGTCCCACATGATTCCCAGGTCGGTGCCGAGGACGTTGTAGTTCTCGGTGGCGTTCGGGCTGGCCATTCCGGTGACCTGGAATATCGCTCGCGAACGCCCGACCAGATTCGGTAATCCGGTGGTGCCGTTGAGAACCGGAATCGGATTGATGGCATTCGGGTTGGCGGCCGCCGGCGCGGTCACGGTCAGAAGCACGGCCGAGGCGCCCGCTAACGCGGACAGCAGGACGGATACGGTCTTGGACAAATGCAGCCCTTCCCGTTCTCGCCGATGCGCCCCCGTTCACCGGCTTCGCTGGCAAAGTGTGCAAATGCTAACAGCGAATCGCAGATAAATGGGTTTCCTTCTCGCGTTTTCGGGTAAATCCCGGGTCGGCGGTGTGTCCCTTTGTCGAATCTACCGACGGCCGAGCGCTTGCCGGACCAGGAGTGGTATCTGCGTCGCCCGTTCGATTCCCAGGGTGCGGCGGGTGCCCGCGTGCCAGGTGCGCTCGAACAATTGTTTGGCGGCGGCGACGGCGGGTGCCGGGCGGGCCGCGATGCGATCGGCCAATTTCTCGGCTTCGGCGCGCGGATCCTCGCTCACCTCGGTGATCAGTCCGATTCGTGCGGCATAGGCGGCGTCGACGGGATCGGCGGTCATGGTCAGCAGGAGGGCTTTGTCCGCGCCGATCAGGCGCGACAGCGTGACCGCGCCCGACATATCCGGAACGAGGCCGTGCGCGACTTCCATCACGGCGAAATCGGAATCCGGTGTGGCGAAACGGAAATCGGCGGCCAGGGCCAATTGCAATCCGCCGCCGAAACAATGGCCGTGCACCGCCGCGATCACCGGCTGCGGCAGCCGCCGCCACGCCCAGCACGCCTCCTGGAAAGCATTGGTGCCCAGCCACGGTAGGGGCAGGAAATTGCGCACGATACTCAGCGGGTCGCCGGTTGCCTTCGCGATATCGAGACCACTGGAGAAACTGGGCCCATTGCCGGCGAGGATCACGGCGCGAATCTCGTCGCGCTTTCCGATCACCCGCGCCACCCGGACGAGATCGTTCAACATGTCGATGGTGAGCCCGTTGTGTTTGTCGGGCCGGTCGAGTTCGACGTAGGCACGATCACCGTCGAAGGTCAGGGATACGTCGCTCATCGCTCACTCCGTGCTGATCGGGGTCGGCCCCCGCGGTTACCCGCCGGTAGGCACCTGCTCGAGGATTATCTTCGCGCAACCGGCCGGGTCGTCGTAGAACGGGGTGTGGCCGCTGCCCGCCAGGGTGATGTGCCGGGCCTGGGGAAGCCATTGCCGCGCCCGCCGGCTCTGGGTCCGATAGGTGAGCAGAATGTCGCGGTTGCCCCAGGCGATCGTGACCGGGATGCGAGCCAGGCGGCCACCGTCGCGCAGCCGCGCCTGGTCGAAAGAGGCCAGGGCCGAACGGAATCCGGGGGCATCGAGAACGCCGTCCACGGTCTCGACCGCGGTCCGGGTGTCCAGCGCCCACGGCCGGCCGAAGACGATGCTCAGGAAGGCGGTCCGCCCGGCCGGTGTGCCGAGGATGGCGGGCAGTTGCGCGCGCAGTCCCCGGCCCAGGGTGGCCGCGCGGCCCAGCGCCTGCTGACACCAGATGCGCCCGGCATCGGACCAGAAGCCGATCGGTGAATACGCGGTCACCGAACTCGCCACACCGCGCGCGCCGAGGTTCAGCGCGATCAGACCGCCCATCGAATTGCCGGCAAGGTGGGGTCGTTCCAGGCCCTGTTCGGTGAGGAACGCGTGCAGAGCGTCGGTGAGGGTGTCCACCGTGGTGTGCGGTAGCGGGTCGGACCCGCCGAAACCGGGAAGGTCGACCGCGATCACGTCGAAGTGGGCCGCCAGCGTGTCGATGACCGGTTCCCACACCTGCCAGCGACTGCCGACGCCGTGGATCAGGACCAGCGGTTCACCGGTGCCGACCCGGTGATGGTTCAACATCATTTCGAAACTCCCGCACCGAGATCGGACGCCGACGAGGAACGGGGACACCCTAGCAATCATTGGCGTTACGCCAACAGAGGTCGCCGCAATCGCGGCCGATGGATCCGTGAGCGGCGCCGTTGTGAACGCTCCGTGTTCGCAGGACTCGGACTGTTGTCCGGCCGCGTGATGCGGCAGTATCACCTGCGCGGTTCGTGTCCGGTTCCACCGGAACGCGCCATAGCTGATACGCCTGAGAATTGAGGAACAGTTGAGGATTTCGCTGATCGCCGCCGTCTGCATCGCCCTGCCGCTTCTGGGTGCGTGCGGTTCCGACAAGGATTCGGAGCCGACCATCACCCAGGCCGACCTGTCGAAATCTCTGCAGTCCAGCGGCCTCAAGGATGCGAAACTCGCCGATTGCGCCGCCAAACTCTATGTGGACGAAGGCATTTCGCAGGACGGCCTGCGCAAGATGACCAAGCCCGGCAGCAATGCCCAGGTGACCGACGGCTCGATGGGTGGCCTGAGCAAGGAGGACTCCGACAAGGCGCGTGCGGCGACCCAGAAGATCGCCACGACCTGCGTCGCGGCCCCGCAGTAGATCCACGGCACGATCACCGGGCGCTCGACCGGTTCGCAGGCCCCACCGCGGCCGGACCGATCTACCGTGGGGATATGGCTACAGCGGAGTACCAGTACCTGCTCGTCGAGCGCAACGGTGAGACCGTTCGGATCACCATGAACAGGCCGGACCGGCGCAATGCGCTCTCGGCCGATCATCTCGGGGAGCTGCTGTCCGCGTTTCGCTGGGCGGGCGGCAGCGATGCGAGCGGGATCGTTCTGGCCGCGAACGGTCCCGTCTTCTCCGCCGGGCACGATTTCGCCGATGTCGCCGCCCGTGACCTGCTCGGCGTGCGCGATCTGCTGACCTTGTGCACCGAGGTCATGTCGACCATCGAATCCGTGCCCCAGGTCGTTGTCGCGCGCGTTCACGGCCTCGCCACGGCAGCCGGATGCCAGCTGGTCGCCTCCTGCGATCTGGCCGTCGCCGCCGAATCGGCCGGCTTCGCCCTCCCGGGCGGCAAGGGCGGCTGGTTCTGCCACACTCCGGCCGTTCCCGTGGCGAGGGCGATCGGCCGCAAACGCCTGATGGAACTCGCCCTCACCGGGGACCCGATCGATGCCCACACCGCCGCCGACTGGGGGCTGATCAACCGAGCCGTCCCCGACGCCGATCTCGACCGGGCAGTCGCCGAGCTGCTCACCAGGGCGACCCGGGGCAGCCGGGCCAGTAAGGCGCTGGGCAAGCGCACGCTGTACGCCCAGCTGGACCGCCCGGAGGACGACGCCTACGCGATCGCGCTCGAGGTCATGGCCGCCGCATCCCAGCTGCCGGGCGCCCGCGAGGGTATGGATGCCTTTCTGAACAAGCGCACGCCGATCTGGCCGGACTAGCTCGGTCCGGCAGTCGGCGGGGGAGGGCGCCGATTCGGCCGCGGAAGCCGAATCGGCGTCGGCCTAGCGCCCCGCGGTGTTCGGGTCCTGCTGGGCGAGCACGAAGGTGCCCTGCCCGTCCGGGCCCAGCCCGGTGTCGAGGATCTTGTCGTCGAGGAAGTCGACGACCTGCTCGTCGAGGAAGACGCGCGGGCCTTCCGCGTTGAGCACCTGGTCCTGCTCCGACGGCCCCGCGGCTACTGCGAGCTGCAGCGTCTCGGCGCCGTCGTTCGAGGAGATGCGCAATCCGGCATCGTCGGGCATTCCGTCCGCGGAGGTGATGGTGCGAACGGCCTCGATGGCAGTGGGCGTGAGCATGAGCATCTGTCCGGTTTCCTTCCGCCGTCGTCACAGGTCACGGTCGGTGCGACAGTCACGTGCCGTGGACCGGCCGATCAACCCGGCCGGCAGTCGTCCACGGCACCCGGCACCTCCGGAGGGGTAGCCACGATTCGCCCCGCCTAACCTCTCCGCCGGAATCGACCCGGTACGAACCCTTCGTTTCGGTCTCCGCGGTAGGTGGTACCCGGCGTTCACCGCCGCCCTGCGGTGGATCGAGTTGGCGTTCGGTATCAACCTCGGCGTCAGCTGACGACCCCGGACGAGGGACATCGGCCGCCGGTTGTTCGCCGGTGGCCGATGTTTATGGGCGACAAAGGATTTCGTTCGTGAGCCCGCAGGCGGTATCGCGCAGCCGATGGACGGTATCGCGGGGGAGAGAGAAAGAGAGCCGGTGACGGGAATCGAACCCGCACTCTCAGCTTGGGAAGCTGATGTTCTACCACTAAACTACACCGGCCGGTGCCATCTGGGCGTGCAGAGAACATAGCAGAGTGCCCGGCCGCGCTCACAACTTCCCTGATAAATCGAACCGACCAGCACAGGCGAACGCGACGGTACCCGCTGCCCCCGGCGTCTCGCGGCGGACCGCTCGGTCGACGTTCAGCGCCAGTTCTGGTGCGTGGGAAAATTTGGGAAAGATCTGGGAAACGACGGGCCCCGCGTCGATCACCGCGCGCGACCAGTCGATGAACGATGGCGGCAGCATCCGCCACGCACACCCACTGGCCGGTACGAACACCACCGCGGTGAACACGGCCCGCTCGTTGGTCGGCGCGGTGCCGCCGCCTTGCGTGACGCCCGCGCCGGGTCCGAGTACCGGCAGCACGAATCTGGACTGCTTCATTCGAATCCTCCTGCACGGTCAAGTGCCGGCGTCTGCTGACCGAACCCGATCCAGAACTCGGGTGACTCGTCCAACTCACCTGACGGCACACCGATCCAACTGTGACGCAAGTCGTTTGGATGCGTTAACGGAGAGGGGCCGACCGCTCGATACGTCATCAAGGTCATCTCCTTGACCGGATCCCACGTGAGAAAATGGGCTGAAATGTTTCGAGTACATCGCGCGGTCGTCCCTGCTGCGCTATTGACTGGTGCCGTTCTGGTGTCTATCGCTCCCGCGCAGGCCGAGACACCGATCGGACCCCAGGCGAGCGAGACGCAGGCCAACGCAAACAGCGGAATTGCCAGTGGTTCGGCCGATCTGAACAACCTCGCCTGCGGAACGATCTGGCGGCCTGTCTGCTTTCCCAACGGGCTTCCGCACTGACCGGGCCAGCCGCTCCAGGAAACGATTGCCACGGAAAGGATTCGGCTTTGCCGGCAGGCACCGACAAAAATCGGCAGGGCTGGTCCGCCCGGCCTACGCCGTTCGCTTACGGCCGGGAAGCGATCATCTCGCAGCCCCTGAAACACCCCCACCTTTTGGGGGCAGTTGGGTCAGCTACCGGAGTTGAAGGATCGTCCGACGAGCAGACCGCAAGTCCGAGAACGTGGAAGGTTCGTCCACTCCCAAAGGGGCGTTGGGGCGGGCCCGGGAGCCGTCTCGCGTCAATAGCATGTGGAGCCGTGATGCTGCTCGCAGCCTGCGGCACGGCGGTGAACACCGCACCCCCCACCACCGCAGTTGGCAACCCTCTCAAGACGGCCCCCACCATCGCAATGGGAAACCCTTCCACCACAACGGCTCCCATCACCGAGTCCGTGTGGGACGCGTGTTCGCTGTCGGAATCCGCGCTCAGCGCGGCCGGTGTGGACACGTCCTCCAAGACCCGTGTGGCCGACGCCGGGAACCCGGCCGCGCGCGTATGCAAGTGGCAATCCGCCGATCAGTCCTACGAACTGGTCGTCACCGCCTCCGATAAAGCCCTGGACGATCAGCTCGCCTCCGGTAAGTACAACGACGTGCGCAGGACTCAGTACTACGGCCGAGACGCGGTCGTGTTTCGCGCGGTGCAGGACACGAACAAGCTGGGTTGCTACACCGGAACGCCGGCCGCTTTCGGCAGCATCGTGCTCGCCGTGCGCAATGCACGCGTCCAGACCGGCGAAGGCGAACCCTGCGCCGAAGCGAACCGTCTGGGAGCGGCCCTCCTCAGGTCACTCCCTTGACCCCGCATCACCCGACATTCGAACGAAGGATCCCATGATTACTCGAAAGACGATGCTGGCAGTCACGGCAGGCATCCTCCTCACCACCCCGATGACAGCCGCCGCCGGGGCAACACAGCCGGAGGTCGCCGCCCCGTCGGTTGCCGGCGCACAGGACATCGCAATCAGCACCGGGTCGGGCGTCGCAGACGTGTTGATCAACGGCCTGATAGCCGCGATCTTCGGCCCCAACGATCCGTCCACGTGCAAATTCCCCTACTGCTTCTGAGTTGTCCCGTCACACGCGACATTCCGATGTCGCCGCTCCGGTTGCGGATCACCGTACCCACGGGTGAGATCCACGGCTTTTACCATCGGGGCGGCACCGGTCGCGATGTCGTACCCGCGGTGAGTCCGGCCTCGGTTGTCACACCTGCGAGTGATTGTTCGGCTGCTCCGGGTCCGATGGGATCAGGGTATGAGCACAACCACTCGTCGCCGCTCCCGGACGATCACGGCAATTGCCACCGCAGTGGTCGACCGGCCCGAGATCGGTGATGGGGGCGTAGACGCCGTGCCGCGACAGCTCGGCGCGGCACTGTGCGCTGTTGAAACCACCAAATGAGTTCAAGCTCAACAGGTCTTGCCCTGCGGGGCGTCCCACTATTGGCAATCGCCCGTACGGCGCCACCCGACCCGGCGACCGTCGCGGCGGTCGCCCGGGCCGGGCGATGAGGGTGGCTACATCACGGGCAGGGGCGGCGATTTGGGGAAGACGACCGGCAACGAGGTCAGGGCCCGGTGGAACGGGCCGGGCCGCCATTCCAGTTGTGCGGCCGGGACGGCCAACTGAATTTCCGGCAGCGCGTCGAAGAGCTGGTCGATGGCGTTCTGGACCGTCAGGTAGGCCACCGATTTGGCGGGGCAGCTGTGCGGGCCGGTGCTCCAGGCCAGATGCGAACGGTTGCCGATACTGCTCGAGGCTTCGCCGCGGATCTTCGGATCGTTGTTGCACGCCGCGAGGCTGATCAGGACCGGCTGATCGGCGGGCAGCCACACACCGTCGATCATGATCGGCTGCCGTGGATAGGTGGTGCAGAAGTTGGCCATCGGCGGGTCGTTGAACAGGATTTCGTCGAGGGCGTCGGTGGTGGACAGGTTGCGGCCGAGGATGTCGCCGAACCGGAATCGCTCATCGGTGAGGATGAGCATCAGCGCGTTGTTGATGAGATTGCGCTGGGCCTCGAAGCCCGCGCCGTAGAAGGACATCAGCTGGGCGAACACCTCGACGTCGTTGAGGCCGTTCGGGTGATGAGCCAGGTGCGAGGTGACGTCGTCGCCCGGCTGCTCGCGCCGGAACGCGATCAGTTCCATCAGCGCTTCCTTGAGCATGTCCATGCCCTGTTGACCTCTGACGGTGTCGAACCGGGCGGCCATGCCGTTGGCGACGCGGGTCCCGATGTCGGCCGGGCAGCCGACCATCCGGTTGAGGACCTCGAGGACCAGCGGGAACGAGTACTGCATGACGAGATCGGCGGATCCCTGCTCACAGAAGGAGTTGACCAGCGGAACGGCAACCCTTTCCACGATCGCGGGCACGCTGTGGAGGTCGATGTGGTCGATCGCGGCGACCGACGGAGCGCGGTAACGGGCGTGCGGCGCACCGGTGTTGTACCGGGCCGCCGGATACCACTCCATCATCGGGCGCACCGGTGAATCCTGCGGAATGGTTTTCTGCCAGGTGCGCGGATCGGAGGGAAAGTGGTCCGGGTCGTTGAGAATGCGAACCGCGACGGCATAGTCGATGACCAGGGTGGCAGGCACACCGGGGGCGAGCTCGACGGGAACGAGGGAGGGGTACTGCCGTCGCATCTCTCGATAGGCGGCATGTGGATCGGCGACGAATTCGACTGTGTACATCGGGAATCGGTCGTCGTCGGCATCGAAGGGCGAGCCGTGCTGGACGGGACATATTCCGGTCGCCGTGGTGTAGGGCTCGGGAAGGGGTGACTGTGGTGTGGTCAAAGACGGGACTCCAGACGGGTGGAACAGGAATTCGACGACAGCTCGGCGGGCGCGGCACATGTCGCGCTCACGGTGCCTGGCGGTTCGCCCACGCAAGCAACATAGCAGCGACGCGGCGACGGTGTCTGCGAACGTGGGAGCAGGGTGCCGCCACCCGCATCCGGAGTCGATCGGATGTGCTTGTGGGTCAGTGCTTTCCGCTCATATCGGGCGCCGCCGCCGCGGCCACGGCGCCCAGGTCCGGATCGCGCTCCGAGTCCGGTGCGTGCGGCGGACGGGACGGTCGGTCGCCGCGAGATATGCCGAGCAGACGGAGCATCGGCGCCGTCGACGCGGTGGTCACCAGGGCCATTATCACCAGCAGTGAATACAACTGGGTGCCGATGAGACCGGTGGTCAGGCCCACGTTCAGAATCACCAGCTCGGTCAGACCTCGGGTGTTGAGCAGCGCTGCCACCGCGGCGGCCGCTCGCGACTGCATCCCGGTCAACCGCCCTGCGAGATAGACGCTGCCGACTTTGCCCACCACCGCGACCCCGATGACCGCGATCAGTTCGCCGATCGATGTCGCGTCGACCGAGCCGAGATCCACGGCCAGCCCGGCGATCACGAAGAAGCCGGGCATCAGCAGGATGCACAGGATTCGCACACCGGCCTCGACCGTCCGGCGGCGTTCGCGCGGGAATATGACACCGAAGGCGAAAGCGCCGAAGATCAGATGCAATCCGATCCATTCGGTGATCGCGGCGAGCCCGAGCGCCCCACCCACGCCGAGCACGATCATCGTCTGCTGGGTACCGGATTCCGAGATCCGGGCCAGCAACGGTCGGATGAACCACCACAGCAGACCGACCAGCGGTAGGAGCAGAACGAGCCGCCACTGGACACCACCGGGGTGCGCGAGGGCGAGGACGACGGCGAGGACCGACCACGCTACGACGTCGACCAGCGCCGCGCAGGCCAGGCTGAGCTGTCCGATCTCGGTGCGAACGAGATTGCGGTCGTGCAGGATTCGGGCCAGTACCGGAAAAGCGGTCACGGCCATCGCGCAGCCGACGAACAGCGCGAAGTGCAACCGATTGCCGGTGGTGTGACGTGCCAGGACGGTGATCGCGACCGCGCTGCCCAGTGCGAAGGGAATCGCGTAGGCCGCCGCGGAAACCGCGGGGATCGAGCGCCGGGCGCCGCGGAATATCTCCCGATCGAGTTCCAGTCCGGCGACGAACATGAACACTGCCACACCGATATTGGCGAGCAGCGTCAGATACGAGCGTCCGGCTTCGGGAAACAGGGTGGCGGACAGGTGGTGTCCGATGACGGTGGGACCGGCGAGGATCCCGGCGGCGATCTCACCGATGACCGGTGGCTGCCCGATTTTTTCGGCCAGCCATCCGAGCAGGTGCGCGGCCGCCATGATGAGAACCAAGTCGAGTAGGACCGTGATGGTGGGAGCAGGCACTCAGTTCTCCTCGAAAACATCATCCGGCAGAGCCGGTTCCGGCAGCGGACCCGTCGTGTGTGCGGGCGGGACGACCGCGGGATGGAAGACTTCGCGGATGTAGCACACGGGGCGGCGGCCGAGCGTCATGATGTACGCCCTGGACGCACTGGGCCGGCCGTCCGGCCACCGCCTGATGCCCGCCCAGAGCAGGCGGCGGTGCTGGGGCAGGCCGCGGGTGAGCAAGCCGTGGCCGATCGGCATCCGGACATCGTCGATTCCGCTGGCGGCAGCCGATTGTGGCACGGCCACTACGTAATTGAGCGAGACGGTAGCCAGCGCGGGGGTGACCAGGCGGGAGCGCCGGACCAGCGCGCCGTCGGCATCCTGCAGCCGGAGTTCGTCGACGATGAATGTGGGCAGTGTTCGGGGCGGAACCTGCTGCTGGCGCAGGACGTGCACGCTCAGCGTCGTCTCGAGGATGTGTTCGAGCGCCGTGGTCGTGAAGCCGGTGCCCGACAGCAGGGTTCGGGTCGTGGGGTGGTGGAATCGCTCGATCTGCGTGGCCGGGTTCGTCCGGGGGCCCGGCCCGCTGGGCGTGGGTTCGCTCAGCGGGCCGGGGACGGATCCTGTGACGGTCACTGTCGACTCCACGTCTCGGTTCGCACCGGGAGTCCTGGTGACGTCACCGCTAGAGAGCGGCGCCGGCACCCTTGCGGGGCGGTTGGACCGGGAGAGTCATGGCCTCGCGCTCGGCGTCGGAGCGCGGGCGGGTGGTCAGGCCGAACACCGGTTCCGTGGTGATGCGAATCTCGCCCATCGTGGTGTCGGACAGCGGATCGCGCCAGTGGTCCCAGACCGGCGACATATCCAGGCCGCCCATGTACTTGATGTTGACCCCGTCGGTCTCCGGGGCGGTGTGCAGGCGCTCCGCCTCGGAGACGATGACCTCGGTGCCGGTGCGGTCCTGATCGCCCGTGGTCTCGCTGACATCGGTCAGGCCGGCCATGATCCGGGTGAACGACTGCTCGGGCGAATCGCCGTCGTGGACGTCGGTGAGCTTGTGCGCGTGCGCGAAGTATTCCTCGGAGCCGATGTAGTGCTCGTACATCCGTGAGACCAGCGAGAGGAAGCGGGTGTAGCCGCGGCGGTAGGTGTACTCGTAGTACGCCAGCGCATCGGTTTCGGACATCTCACCGCGCAGTGTGGTCGCGATCGCCGCCGCGGACACGAGCCCGGAATAGGTCGCCAGGTGAACTCCGGTGGACAGCAACGGATCCAGGAAGCACGCGGCGTCGCCGACGAGGACGTAGCCGGGGCCGCAGAACCGGTCGGCGACGTAGGAGTAGTCCTGTTCGGCCCGCACATCGGCGATCTGCTCGGCACCCTCGAGCATCTCGCACATCGGCTTGCTCTCCCGGATGGTCTCCAGGTAGTACGACTGGCGCGAATCGTGCGCGCGCAGCTTCTCCGCAGCCAGCCGCGCCGAGATCACATAGCCGACGCTGGTACGGCCGTCGGCGAGCGGAATGTTCCAGAACCAGCCGCCCTCCTGGGTCGACACCACGTTGATCGCGCCCTCCGGGCTGTCCGGGTGCAGGTGTGCGCCCTTCCAGTAGGACCAGATCGCCACGTTGCGGAAGGCCGGATGTTGGCGACGCATGCCGAAGTGCTTGGCCAGCAACCCGTCTCGGCCGGTGGCGTCGACGAGGAAATCGAACTCGGCGGTGTGGACGGTGTCGTCGCCGGCCTTGACCCATTCCGCCGCGGTCGGACGCTCACCGTCGAACAGGATGTTCTTGACGGTCGCCTGTTCGATGACCTCCGCGCCCTGGTCGGCGGCATTGCGCAGCAGGAGGTCGTCGAAGGTGGCCCGGTCGACCTGCCAGGACCATGCCTCGGCATCGACGAGCTTGGACCAGTCCAGCAGCCAGGTGTCGTTCTGCCATTGGAAGTAGCCGCCGCGTTTGATCTGGAAGCCGTGCGCGGCGACCCTGTCGTAGGCGCCGGAAACCCGCAGCGTGGACAGGCACGAGGCCAGCAGTGATTCTCCGATGTGGTAGCGCGGGAACGTATCCCGCTCCAGGAGGGTCACCTGCACTCCGGACCGTGCGAGCAGTGCGGCTGCGGTCGACCCCGCTGGGCCGCCGCCTACCACCAGAACGCGCGGAATTTCGTTGTTCCCCATAGCAACTCCCTGGAACTGCGTACGAACGGACGGTGCGCCTGATCGGCTGCCGGACCGAGTCCGGATGGCATGCCCTACGACAAACTCCGAAACCTCCGTAGCCGCTTGTTAACTCGAACTCGGCGCACGGGGAATCAGTTTATCAGTAGTACTTGAATCATCAAGGGAAACAGTAAGTTTCGATGCAAGCTCATACCGACAGTGCGTAGCTAGAAGATAGCTGATAGGGGTACGAAAATGCCGCTGTCTGTGATGCGCGGCTAGGGTCACGACAGGGGACGCGACGTTGCGTTACGTGAGTGCCGTTTTCGGCGAGCAAAGCGGTAGAGACGGTGACGACGGACCGATGCGGGTTTGCAGTCCCGGTTGGTCACGTCCGGCATCACCCCACTTCCACCGACTCAATCAGAGTAAGGCCTTTGTCCGGTTCCCGCGTGGCATCCGCCGGATTCCGACGACTCCTTCGGGGTATGCCCTGGTCGCCGGGCATGTGCGGGAGAATCCTTGGGGCCGAACGACATTGCGGTATGCCGGCGAGCCGACGGGCGTCCACGCGAGGCCGCGGTGCCTGCGTCAGCGCACTGACGCAGGCACCGCGACTCCTGCCGTGGGCGCTATCCGGTGGTCGTCTCCGCGGTCAGTGCCGCGGTCGTCTCGGCAGCCCGCTGGGCGTCCGCAACACTGCAGCGGCCGAGACCGCATGCGGTCGCGACACCGAACGCGGTACGACCGGCCGCCTGCTCGAACAGTCGCAGGGCGTGTGCGCTGTCGTCGGCGGAATCCGGTGACACCACCCCCGCGATGACGTTCCAGTCCGGGTCCAGCCGGCGCAGGGGTGCGTAGAACGCGGCGTCCTGGGGCGCGGGTTCGGCACCGAACGCACACGGAATGTGCACTGCCGGAAGGGGAGTGCCGGCTGCGCGCAGCCGGCGTGCGGTGTGCTTCAGCAGGGTGACCGCTGGCGCCAGCGAACGCGGGCTGAGCAGCGCCTTGTGCTGGTAATCGCCGTAGCACAGGTGGACCACCGCCTGTGCCCCGATCTCGTGTATGCCGGTGAGTACCCCGGCCAGCTGGCGAGCCAGCAGCGGCGCCGCCGCCCATTTCGCGCCCAGCTGGTCGGCCTTGACCATGCCCAGCAGCGCGAACGGTGATTCGACCTGCCAGACCACGCGATCGCCGTAGCGCGCGTTCACCTCCGCGATCTCTTGCAGTGCGGCCTCGGTGAAGACCGGAAGATGCCGCAGCGCGGCCACGATGAGATCGGAGCGGCGCAGTGCCGGGCCGAGCGGGAAGCCGTTCGACACCGCCGCACCGGCGAAGACGAACATCGCCAGATCCAGCGGATTGGGTTGGCTCAGTTGCAATCTCGTCCCGTCCAGTTCGGGCCGCCCGGCACGCACCTCGTCGAAGGCGGCTACCACGGCGCCGATGCGCTCGAGCCGGTCCATCGCCACGTGCCGCGGTTCCAGCTTCGCCCCCGGGCGAAGGCCGTAGCTCGGGAAATCGCTGTAGTCGGAGTAATCGCCGGTGCGGACGACATCGAAGACGTCCTCGTGCTCTCTGCGCCGGCGGAGGTAGTCGAGGATCCAGTCCGGATCCAGGTCACAGGGCAGTCCGGTCACGGGATGGCCCGCACTGCGGTCGGCGAACCACTGCAGCACCGCAGCATCCCCGGTCATCAACTCGGCTGGAACACTTCCGACATAATGCGCACACCTGGTCATCGCACTCCTCGTAATTCCGTTTGCCCCTCTACATTCTCAGCCAGATCGTTTGCAGGTGTAAGAATTCCGGGAACCGGGAGGTAGACGCGGCGCTGCGGACGTGTGGTTGTCGTGGCAACCGTACGGGGAGGCGGGTGGCGGTCGGTGGTGCTACGGAACGGCGGGGGTGCCGCCGGGAGCCACGGGCAGGCCGGCCGCCTTCCACGCCCGGAACCCGCCGACCAGATCGGTGGCGCGAGCCAGTCCGAGACGCTGTGCGTCGGCGGCGGCCAGGCTGGAGGCGTAGCCCTCGTTGCAGACGATGATCACCTCGGTGTCGGGCGTCAGATCCGGGAGCCGATGCGAACCGCCGGGGTCGAGCCGCCATTCCAGCACGATCCGTTCGACGACGACCGCGCCGGGGATCTCCCCCTCGGCGAGGCGGTCGGCGTGCGGGCGGATATCGACCACGAGCGCGCCCTCGGCCAACCGGTGCGCGGCGGTGACGGGCTCGACGCGGTTCAATCCGGCGCGTGCCTGTGCGAGCAGATCCTCGGCGCTCATACCGTCACTCCTCGGCGATCGGGCGATGGGGGCTACCGGCATGGTCACACACCGGTGAAATCGCGCAGCGACCGGTATTCGCGGACCGGTCGCAGCGGTGGCGAGCAGGCGTGCACCGTGGTGGCCGGCCGGGCGCTGCGGTTGTGCAGCTGGTGGGCGCGTTCGGGCCCGAATGCGATCGTGTCGCCGGCCCGGCGCCCGGCCGAGCGTACCGGGCCGGTGGGGTAGCGGTAGTCCTCGTCCAGTTCGCCGATCGAGACGGTGAACGACCCCGACGCGCCCCCGTGGTCGTGCGGTTCGGTGCCCTGCCCGGGCGCCCACGACAGCAGCCACAGTTCCACGCCCATCGTCAGCGCGAGCCGGGTCCACCAGCGCCGCGAGGTGTCGAACCGCACGATATCCAGCAGCGGTGTCGCCAGTGCGCTCGCCACCACCGCGGTGAGCTCGTGTAGTTCGGCCGGTGTCCACAGCGTGCGCTCGGCCAGCACGGCGTCGCGGAGCAGCGGCACGTCGACGCCCGGATGTATGTCTTCGGCGTGCTCGAGTCGCACAGGCACCGACGTCGTCACCACTACCCCTTCCACACCGCGGTCACGCGAATTCTTCGCCGCCACACGCGCTTTGCCACCATCCAGACTCACCGTGAGCGAAATTCCGTGGTGTCGCCGAGCCGGGTGAACGGGCGGCGTCCGCCCGGCGGATTCACCGGCCGGACTTGCGATTCGGGACGCGTATGAGACACCGTGTCCGACCGGCTTGCGTGCAGGAATAGATTCCGGTTTATCCGCGAGCGGCCCGGCTTCGAATCATTAGGTGTCACGCCGGTGGCCGATCTGGTCGTCGTTTACCGCGTGGCGTCAGCTGCTGTCTCGCCGAATCACGCCGGTGATCCGGCCAGGGATGAGGTGCTCGGATGACCAGTGCTGCCGGTATCGATGAGATGGGTCCGATCGACTATCTCGTCATCGAATTCCCCGCGGGCCGCCCCCCGGACGGCTCGGCCCTGCCGGTGCTGCGCGATCTGGTCGGCCGCGGCATCATCCGCGTGCTGAATCTGGCGTTCCTCCGGAAAGAGGGCGACGGGTCGCTGACCGGCATCGATATCGCCGATATCGGGCTCGAGTGCGAAGCGAGCGTGGCCTTGTTCGCCGAGGAGACGACGGGTGTACTCGACGACGGTGATCTGCGGGAGGCGGGCGCCGCGCTGCACCCCGGGCGTTCGGCCGCCGTTCTGATCTACGAAAACACCTGGGCCGCACCACTGTCGGTGGCTCTGCGGCGCAACGGCGCCGAAACCGTCGCCGCCGGCCGCATCCCGGTCGAGGCGATCCTGACCACCTTGGACAGCCTCGACGACAAGAACTGAGACCGGCGATTCAGCGGCCCGCTCCGAAGCATCCGGCCGCTCCGGTGGCGGCGAATACGGCGGTGGTGCAGTAGGTGGCCACCGGATAATAGGGGCCCATCGTGGTGGCCGGATCGCCGCCGCGGTCCTGTGAGGCCTGGATCGATTGCGGGTAGAAGCTCTCGCTCGGCAGCATGTTCCGCAGGAAGAGAACCTTCTTCGCCACCTGCGTGCTGCCCCAGGGCAGCACGGTGACACTCGAATCCATGTGTGCCGGTAGGTCTTCCGGCGCCGCGACGACGTAGGTGTAGTAGCCGTCGGCGTCGAGCCGGGTCTGGAAGTCGGCCGCGCAGGCCACGACCGGATAGGGCGTCACCAGGTCGTTCTGGCACATCGACCAATATCGGACCTGCTGAGCCGGGTCGGTCGGAGGCTGTCCGGCTCGCGAATCCGGGAAATCCGGCGCCTTGCCGCGCACCACGACCAGGCGGCCCGGCTGATAGGTGAGGCCCGCCCCGAGGTATTTGTTGTCGCCGTTCGGGAACAGCCCCGAGGTGCTCGCCGGATTCACGAACGTGGCCTCGGGCACGTTGCCCGGGAACGCGCCCGCCGCGGCCCCGGCGATGACCTGGTCGAATCCGGCGGTCGCGGCCTGAGCGAGGGGGCCGGGATAGGCGCTGGGGTCGAAGACCCGGCTGCACGGTTGCCTGGTGACGGTCGCGCCGGCGACGGTCAGCGTCGCATCGGGCAGTGGTACCCCACCGCCGGCCGAAGTCGGGTCGGTCGGCACATAGACCCGGATGATCAGGAATCCGATGGGCGCGCTCTGCGCGGCGGGCAACGCCCGAATTTCGTTGCGGCCGTGGTCTGCTGCGCCGGTGACCAGTCGAGCGTGCCAGCGCCGCTGCGTATCCGGCGCGGCCGTCGGTGCGGCGAACGGATTGGCGCTGCCCGGATCGGGGGCAATCTGGTTGTCCCGCAACGTATCCGCGGTATCGAAGTTCGTGCCGTAGGTATTGAGCGAGAAGTAGCGCGCGGCGGGGTAGCTGCCCGACAATTCGATGGAGTCGCCCGGACCGAGCGCATACGGCAGCACCCAGTAGGTGGCGTTGGCATCCGGAAACGCCACATTGAGCACCGTGCTGTTCGACATGAACCGCCAGGCGCACAGCGGTGAATCGGGCGCGGCCTGCGCACCGGCCGACGGCGCCGACCAGACCCCGGCCCATACCGCGAGGAGCACGCCCAGCATGCGGGCACAGCGCGACCGCGACGAAGTCCTCATCCGACCGATTGTGCCGCCGGGCAGGGCGCAACCGGATCACCCGCCGCGGGTGAAGGCGCCGGACTCGGCCGAAATATCGATCCCGATGCGGCTGTTGTGCAGGCTTGTGAGCAATGGCGAGGTGAAGATCCGGTTCGGGGTGGGTACGGGTTCGGCGGCCGATCCGGAAGATCTGGCGGCGCTGGTGGATCGGCTCGAGGCCGCGCGGGTCGATTCGCTGTGGTTCTCCGAACTGGTCTTCGCGCCGGCCGTGGATCCGACGGTGGGGATGGCGTTCGCGCTGGCCCGCACCAGCCGTCTGAAAGTCGGCACCTCGGTCGCGATTCTGCCGGGGCGCCATCCCGTGCTGGTCGCCAAGCAGCTGGCGTCCTTGGCGTCCTTGGCTCCGAAGCGGGTGCTGCCGGTATTCGGACTGCGACCGGCAGGGCCCGGCGAGCAGGCCCTGTTTCCGGTGCCGGGACCGCGCGGCGCGGTCTTCGACGAATCGCTGCGCCTGCTGCGGGCGGTGCTGCGCGCCGACGATGTCGATTTCGACGGCGACTACTTCACCGTTCGCGGGGCGACGGTGGGCAAGCGGCCGGCCCGCCCGCCCGACATCTGGCTCGGTGGTCGCGCACCGGGCGCCTTCCGCCGCATCGGCCGATACGGCGACGGCTGGCTCGGGAGTTTCGTGACCCCGGCCGAGGCGGCGGCCGGGGTGTCGGCGATCAATGCGGCGGCCGCCGCGGCGGGCCGGGAGATCGAAGCCGATCACTTCGGCATCACGCTGTTGCTCGCGGAGAACGGCATCCCCGCCCAGCTGGCGGCACGGATCGGCGCGCAGCGAGCGGGTGCCGACCCGAACGACGTGATCGCCGGGAGCTGGGCGGACGTGCACCGGCTGGTGGACGAGTACCTCGCGGCCGGCCTGAGCAAATTCGTGGTGGTGCCGGCCGACGGCGCGATATCGGCGGAATTCGTCGACCGGTTCGTCACCGAACTGCTGCCCCGGCAGAACTGAGGCGGGGTATCAGGGCACGTCGATGACGAGCTTGCCCGCGTTGTGCCCCTCGTCCAGCTGTTCGTGGATCGCGACGATGTCGTCGAGCGGCATGGTCTTCGCGATCCGCGGATGGACGAGTCCGCGCTCGAACAGCGGGGTCATCTCGGTGAGCCGGCGGCGTTCGCGGCTGAGGAAGATGCCGTAGAGCGTCTGGTTGCGCTGGTAGAGATCGTCGAGCCGGCCCTCCGGCCCGAGGATGGTCGCGATGCGTCCGCCGTCGCGAGTGGCCGCGCAGCTGCGGCCGACATTCTCACCGCCCACGGTGTCGAGTACCGCGTCGACGCCGGTGCCGTCGGTGTGCGTCCGGGCCACCTCGACGAAGTCCTCGCTCTTGTAGTCGATCGGGGTCGCGCCGAGATCCCGCAGCAGCTGCTGATGGTCCGCCCCGGCGGTGGCCAGCACCGAGGCGCCGGCCGCGCGGGCGAACTGCACCGCGAACGTGCCGACACCGCCGGATCCACCGTGTACCAGCACGGTCTGCCCCGGCCGCACGGCGAGCCGGCGCACGACCACCTCCCACGCGGTTCCGCCGGCCAGCGGAATCGCGGCGGCCTCCGCGAACGACAGGCTCGTGGGTTTCGGCGCGACGATCGAGGCGGCCGCCACGTGGTACTGGGCATAGGCGCCCCCACCCGAGGCCAGTTCCGAGGTGTAGTACACGGCATCGCCGACCGCCACGTCGGTGACACCGTCACCGACCTGTTCCACCTCTCCGGCGACATCGCTGCCGAGCACGGCGGGCAGAGCCAGGTTCGGATTCGCCAGTCCCCGGCGGATGATTCCGTCCACCGGGTTCGCGCTCGACGCCCGGACTCGCACCAGCACCTCACCCGGGCCGGGACGTGGCGTGTCGACGTCTCGAACCGCGAGTGCTTCCGGACCACCGAATTCCCGCAGCACCGCTGCACGCATGCGCATCTCCTCCTTCGAACGGTCAGCCCGCGACACCGGCGGATGCGGTCTTGCGGGGCAGCGAGCGAATCAGCTTGCGATTGGCGAAACCGAACATGCCGAGTTCGGACAGTTCGCGACCGAAACCGGACTGCTTCACGCCGCCGAAGGGCAGATCGGCCTGCGAGGAGGTCGGGTGGTTGATCCACACCATGCCGCTGTCGATCTGTTCGGCCACCGCTCGCGCGCGGTCCGGGTCGCTGCTGTACACCGTGGCGCCGAGTCCGAACTTCGAGGTGTTCGCCAACTCGATCGCCTCGCGTTCGTCGCCGACGCGGTATACCACCGCGACCGGTCCGAACAGCTCCTCGGAATAGGCCCGCATCTCGGGGGTGACATCGGTCAGTACCGTCGCGTCGACGAACGCGTCGCGGCGTCCGGGTGCCGGTACGTCGGGGCGGCCGCCACCGGTGACCACCGTGGCGCCCTTCTCGCGGGCATCCTGAACCTGTTCCAGCAGGTCGTCGGCGGCCTTAGGGGAGGAGAGCGGTCCGAGTGTGGTCTCCGGATCCGACGGGTCGCCGGGGCGCAGTGCGCCGAACCGCTCGGCCAGGCCGGCCACGAAGCGGTCGCACAGTTCGTCCGGGACGATGAAACGTTTTGCGGCGACACAACTTTGACCGGTGTTCGCCAGTCGCCCGGTGGTCGCCGCATCGATCGTGTCGTCCAGATCGTCGGCGTCGAGCACGATGAAGGGGTCGCTGCCGCCGAGTTCTAGCACGCATTTCTTCACGTGCCGCCCGGCGATCTCGGCCACCGACGCACCGGCGGCGTCGCTGCCGGTGAGGGATACGCCCTGGACAGCGGGGTGCGCCAGGACGTGCTCGACGTCCGAGATCCGCAGGAAGACGTTGGTGTACACCCCTTCGGGCGCGCCGGCGTCGGTGAAGATCTTCTGCAGTTCGAGCGCGGTGAGCGCGCAGATCTTGGCGTGCTTGAGCAGAATCGTGTTGCCCAGCACCAGATTCGGCGCCGCGAACCGCACTACCTGATAGAGCGGGAAGTTCCACGGCTCGATGCCGAGCAGCACCCCCAGCGGTGCGTTGACGACCTGGGCTTCACCCTCCTCGACCGGCAGCGCGGTGGGCTCCAGAATGCGCGGGCCGTTCTCGCCGTAGTACTGCAGGATGCTCGCCGCGAGGTCGACTTCGAACTCGCTCTCGGAGATGCGTTTGCCCATTTCGCGGGTGATGAGCCGGGCGAGGTCGTCCTTGCGTTCGCGCATCAGATCGGCTGCGGCGGACACCATCCGCGCACGCTGCTCGACCGGCGTGGCGCGCCACGACCGATAGGCGTCGTCCGCACGCTCGAGCAGGGCATCGAGTTGTTCGGTCGCCAGATAGGGCAGTTCGGCGAGGGTTTCGCCGGTATAGGCGTCGACCGTCTCGAACGGTTCGGCGTCGGGACCCGAGGCGCTCATCGGCTGGATGTTGGTCGATGTCATCGGTCACCACTCCTCGTACGACGGAATCCGACTCGGTCGGTGTCGGTCGGTCGGTGTCACAGGGTGGCTACCCGCCCACGGCGCACGAAACATCTCACCGCACACTGACCGTCCGGGAATGCCACCCCGTCGCGCCGTCCGGCATCGGGGGGCGGCGCTGTGCGGGCTGGGTGGTTCCGGTGGTGTCGGTGGCGCGGACGTGCAGGGTGTGGGTGCCCGGGGTGGCCTGCCAGCGGTAGGTCCATTGGCGCCAGGTGTCGGGGGAGTATTCGGTGGTCAGGTCGGCGGCGAGCCAGGGGCCGTCGTCGACTCGCACCTCCACCGACGCGATACCGCGATGCTGAGCCCAGGCGACCCCGGCGACTGTGACCGGGCCGGCGGACAGGGTGGCGAAGGCGGCGGGGACATCGATCCGGGATGCGGTCTTGATCGGCGCCCGGTCCGCCCATCCCCGGGTCGTCCAATACGCTTGTGCGCGATCGAATCTGGTCACTTCGAGGTCGACCACCCATTTGGTGGCGGAGACGTAGCCGTAGAGGCCGGGAACCACGAGCCGCGCCGGGTAGCCGTGTTCGAGCGGCAACGGCGCGCCGTTCATGCCGACGGCGAGCAGGGCGTCACGCCCGTCGGTCATCGCCTGGATCGGCGTCCCGGCGGTGAACCCGTCGGCGCTGCGGGACAGCACCATATCGGCATCCGGACGCACACCCGCCTCGTGTAGCAGATCGGCCAGCCGGTAGCCGGTCCACACCGCATTGCCCGCGAGCTCGCCACCCACTTCGTTGGACACACAGGTCAGCGTGATCATGCGCGCGATCGCGGGCCGCCGACGCAACTCGTCCATCGTGAATTCCACTGTGCGGTCGACCATTCCGTGGATGCGCAGGCTCCACTCGGTACTGCTGACGGCCGGCACCTGCAGCGCGGTGTCGACCCGGTAGAAGTCGGCGCCGGACGTGACGAATGCGGTAAGTCCCGGCACCGAGCGGGTCATGGCCGGGGTGATCGGCGCGGCCTCCGAAACTGTTCCAGGCACGATGAATCGCGCCCGGTCCGCGGCCACGTCCCGCAGCCGTTGCGCCACGAATCGTCCTGCCGCCGCGGCACCGACCGCGATCGCGCCGGCCCCGGCCGCCATCGCCAGAAAACGCCGCCGGGCCAATCGAGTGGCACTCGGGATATCGCCGTGGTCCGGGACGCCGTCCCGAGCCCCTTCGCGGCCCCGCAACTCGTCGCGCCGGCCGCCGTGTGGGAGCAGTAGCCGCAAGACGATCAGCCCCGCCGCCACACCTGCCGCGGTCGGAATCGCGAACCACCACTGCGCATTCGGGCGATGCAGTGCCGCAGCGATGATCGCGACACCCAGAACGACGAATACCGCACTGCCGATGCGACGGCGACGTTCGAGCACACCGCACAGTGCGGCAAGCACCACCATCGCGGCGCCCATGGCGGCGAACAGCACGTCCTTGTCGTGACTGCCGAACCGCCGGATCGCCTCCTCGCGCAGTTGCTGCGGCGTGTGATCGACGACCGTCGCCCCGGCGGCGAAGAACGGCGAGGAGCGTGGATCCAGGATCGCACCCACGAGTTCGCCGATGCCCAGCACCGCGGCACCGGCCAGTATTCCGGCGAGCGCGGCGGCGGCGAATCCGAGCGTGCCGCGGTGCGCGGTGGGCTCGCGCGTACCCGTATCGATCATGAACTCCTCGATTCCCAGGTGGGATGAGGAATTCGTGACGCCGGTCCGCGCGGACGGCGCCGATCGTCAGCTCATCGACATGGAGGCGATCGGGGCCGTGGTCGGGGCCGGGGAGCCGCCCGCGGGTTCGACGGTGATGGCCAGTGCGTCGCCGCCGGAGTAAGTGGCCACCATCGGCTCGGACGCACTCGGCATGCGGTCCATCACCCCTTCCGAGCGCGGCGCACCGGTCGGCGGTACCACCCACAGCTGGTACACATGGCCCTGCGGCGCCGGCGGCACGCTGTCGAAAGCCACTGTGGCCGCACCCATTTCGGTGGACGCGTGCACCGTCACCACACCGCCGGTACTGAGCGGCGCGCTCGCGGTGTGTGCATCCGGTTGCCGCATGATCTGTTCCGCCATCGGTGGATTCGCGGTCTGCCCGGCGTATTGCTGGGCGACGATACCGCCGCCGATTCCGGCCGCCACCACTACCGCGGCCGCCGCAGCCAGCCACCGTAGCCGAGGCCTCCTGGACGGTCGGGTGAGCGGAACCGCAGCGGACGGATCGGTGGGCCGCGCCCGGTCGAGTGCGGCGAGTATGCGCGCTTCCAATTCCGGCGCGGGCTCTTGCGCATCGAGCACCGACAACGCACCCATCGTCTCGCGGACCGCGCGAACCACTACCGAGAAGGCCTGGCTCGTGTCCGGTCCGGCGTCGGTGACGCGCTGTTCGATCTCGTCGCGCTCGGAATCACCGACCGCGTCCAGTGCGTAGGGGTAGGCCAGGTCGAGCAACTCGTGGTCGGATGTGTCAGGCATGGGCAGCCACCCCCGAGAGGCAGGTCTGAAGCCGTTTCAGCGCATCCCGGATACGGCTCTTGACGGTGGGCAGTGGCGCATCGAGATGTTCGGCGACTTCTCGATAGGTGCGTCCGCTGTAGTAGGCCAGCGCGATCGCCTCCCGCTGGGTCGCGGTGAGAGTGTCCAGGCAGCGCTGCACCGCCTGCTCCTCCAGTCGCTGACCGACCGTCTCGGCGACCGTGTCGTGGTCGCGCCCGAGGTGGGCGTGGCCGTAGACGCGATCGCGCACCGTCGCCGATTCCTCGAGGCGCACGCGGTCCACGGCACGCCGATGGGTGAGCATCATCAGCCAGCCGATCGGGCTGGCCAGCGCGGAGTCGTAGCGTTCGGCGGCCGTCCAGGCCTGCAGGTACACCTCCTGCGTGACCTCCTCGGCGGCGGTGTGACTGCGCAGGATGCGCAGGGCCAGACCGAACACCCTCGCGCTGGTCGCCCGATAGAAGCGCGTGAACGCCTCGCGGTTTCCGGTGGCGGCGGCCGCGATCAGGGTGGCGAGCTCACGTTGTGTTTCCGCTCGCTCGCCTCCGCCCGGCGGACACGACGGGGTGTCGGAGGTGTCTGCCAGGCGGATCGAGGTGAACTCCGGATCGCCGGTCATGAGCGCGTCCCTGCATACATGGGAAGAGGTTCGACATGACCAGCGTGCCGGATGGGTGCGGATTTCGGAACGATTTCGCCCGGGTGCGGTACATCGACCGAACCGCGCCGATACGTTCTGCGACCAGCACGCTCTCCGACCAGCGCGGACGGCAGTCGTGACAACTCAGGCGGGCGGCATCAGCACGGAATCGATCAGATAGACCGTCGCATTGGCGGTCTTCACACCTCCGCAGACGACCGACGCGTCGTTGACCTTGATCGTGTCGCCGGATCGGGTCACGTTCACCATGCCGCCCTCGACCGTCTTGTGCTCACCCGCGATGGCGTCGGGCGCGATCTGCCCCGGCACGACGTGGTAGGTGAGGATCTTGGTGAGGGTGGCGCTGTCGGTCTTCAGGCTGTCGACCGTGGCCGGCGGCAGTTTCGCGAACGCGTCATCGGTGGGCGCGAACACGGTGAACTGGCCGCCGTTCAGGGTGTCGACCAGGTTGACCTGCGGATTCAGCTTTCCGGACACCGCTGCGGTGAGCGTGGTCAGCATCGGATTGTGTGAGGCGGCGGTCGCCACCGGATCCTGTGCCATCCCCTCGACCGACCCCGGGCCCGTGGGCACCTGCTCGGCGTAGGCCTTGCAGCCGGGGCCGACCAGGCCGGCCATGGCATTCGCCGTCGTCGTGCTGCCGGCCATCGCGCTACTGCTCATCGTCGTCGAGGACGAACCCGAACCGGAGTTGTTATCAGACGAACAGGCCGATACCCCCAGCACGGCCGCGGTCGAAACGATTGCAGCCGTGACGACGGTGCGCTTCATAGTTCTCATCGGTCCATCGCTTTCTCTCGGACGACCGGGCGGTCGCGTATCTCGTCGTTGACGACAAAGATTCGTGCTGCTTCCGACTGCGGATGGGACGAATTTCGTCCCGGCTCGCTGTGCGGCTGCGAGCCCGCGAACACGGGTTACTAGGCTGACCGCCGTGCTGCTTTCCGATCGCGACATTCGTGCCGAGCTGGCCGCCGGGCGGCTCGGGCTGGAACCGTTCGACGAGAAATTGGTTCAGCCGTCGAGTATCGATGTGCGGCTGGATCGAATGTTCCGGGTGTTCAACAACACCCGCTACACCCATATCGATCCCGCGCAACGCCAGGACGAGCTGACCACCCTGGTCGAACCCGATCAGGGCGAGCCGTTCGTCCTGCATCCGGGTGAATTCGTCCTCGGCTCCACGCTCGAGGTCTGCACCCTGCCCGATGATCTGGCCGGCCGCCTGGAGGGTAAATCGAGTCTGGGGCGCCTCGGGCTGCTCACCCATTCCACGGCGGGATTCATCGATCCGGGTTTCAGCGGTCACATCACGCTGGAGTTGTCGAATGTGGCGAATCTGCCGATCACGCTGTGGCCTGGGATGAAGATCGGCCAGCTGTGCCTGTTCCGCCTGAGCAGTCCCTCGGAACATCCGTACGGCAGCGCGGCGGCCGGCTCGAAATATCAGGGTCAGCGCGGGCCCACGCCCTCGCGGGCGTATATGAATTTCCCCCTGCCGCAGGATTCGATTCCGCAGCCCGCGGAGTCCTGATATTCCGAACCGGCCGCCGCTCATGTCGCCGACCCGATGTAGGTCAGCCCGGCGGCAGCACGTGCGCGCCCGACTTGTCCGTCGACAGTGCCAGTGAGCTGATGTATTGGATTTCGCCCTCCGGCCCCGGAACCGCGGAGGCGATCATGTCGGGGCGTTCGAAGTCCATTCCGGTGACGTGGCAGGTGAGGGTTTCACCCGAGGGGTTGCCGTGTTCGTCGAACATGTCCAGCTCGATTCCGTCGTCGACCCGGCGCTGGTAGTACTTGCCTTTGGTGAGGACGGCGGTGAGCGGGGTGGCGACGAAGGCGATCACGACGGCGACGATCGGCGAATACGGTTTCAACGCCGCGCCGAACACACCGAAGAAGGTCATGATCGACAGCACCGCCGACAGTCCGAAACCGACCAGGCCGACGGGGTTGAAGTTGTAGAGCATGCCGCGCCGGAATTCGGGCTGTTTCGGCGAGAGCTTCAGCAGATACTTGTTGACCGCGATATCCGTTGCGACGGTGACGATCCAGGCGATACCGCAGTTGGCGTAGAAGCCGAGGATGTCGTTGAGGAAGTCGAACATATTGGCTTCCATCAGGATCAGCGCGATCGCCAGGTTCACGCCGAGGAATACCAGCCGGCCCGGATAGGTCTTCGTCACGCGGGTGAACGAGTTGGTCCACGCCAGCGAACCCGAATACGCGTTGGTCACATTGATTTTGATCTGTGAGATGACCACCAGCACCACCGCGAGCGTCATCGCCAGCCAGGACGGAACCATATCGCGGTAGATTTCCAGGAACTGATGCACCGGCTGATTCGCGATGTCCTGCGCCCCCGGCAGATTCGCGATCAGATAGACCGCGAGGAACAGGCCGACGACCTGTTTGACGGCACCGAAGATCACCCACCCCGGCCCCGCCAGCAGCATCCAACCCCACCATCTGCGCGCGTTCTCCGGGGTTTTCGGCGGCATGAACCGCAGATAATCGATCTGCTCGGCGATCTGGGCGATCAGTGAGAGACAGACGCCGGCGGCCAGCAGCGCACCGGAAAGGCTCACGCCCGCACCGTCCTTACCGCCGTAGGCGAAGAACGAATCGATCGAATCAGGGTGGCGGATCAGCAGAAACGCGAACGGCAACACCATCAGCAACAGCCACAGCGGCGTCGTCCACACCTGCAGTTTCGCCAGCGTATTCATGCCGTAGACGACCAGCGGGAAAATCAGCACCGTGGAGAGCAGATAACCCAGCCACAGTGGAATGTGCAGGCCCAGATTCAGGCCCTGCGCCATGATCGAGCCCTCGGTGGCGAAGAAGATGAAGGTGAACGAGGCGAACACCAGGTTGGTGATCACCGAACCGTAGTAGCCGAACCCACTGCCGCGAGTGATCAGATCCAGATCGATGTTGTAGCGGGCGGCGTAGTAGGCCAGCGGAAACCCGGTGATCATGATGATGATCGCGAAGATTCCGATGCCCAGCAACGCGTTTCCGGTGCCGTTCGCGATGCCGATGTTCGCGCCGATGGAGAAATCCGCGAGATAGGCGATGCCGCCCAGCGCGGAGACGCCGACCACGGCCGGACTCCATTTGCGGTAGCTGCGGGGCGCGAAGCGCAGCGTGTAGTCCTCGAGGGTTTCCTTCGTCGCGGCGGCAGCGGTCGCCGGACGGGTTTGCACATCAACCACGATCTACTCCTCATCGTTTCCGCGCTCGGCGCGGCCTTTCGAGGGTGCAGGTCCCGTGTGGTGTCCGTTTTGCCGCTCGGTTACCGCCGTGTAACGCCCCGCGACGTGCGGTTTTGCGCTCTCCCTTTACCGTGGTGCATGACCTTTGACTCGACAGCGAAGGCGAACGACCCCGGTGCGGGCGCGGCCATCCGGCCCTCCGCGACCGACCGGATCCGCTCCTGGACGGCGCTGGTACTGGCCGCCGCACCCACCGCCGCGATCCTCACGGTGCTGCTCTACGGGCTCGGTTTGGCGATGGGCTTCGGCACCCTCGGCATCCTCGCCATCGCGTGGCTGGCGGTGTGCGTACTCGTCGCGGTGGTGTTCTTCCTGGGCGCCGAGCGGCGGTGGTTGACGGCATGTTTCGGGGTGCGTGCGCCCACCTCCGCCGAGCGGCACGCGCTGACGACGGCGTGGGAACGGGTGGCCCGGCGGTCCGGCATCGCCTCCTCCTCGCACTCGCTGTGGATCCGGGAGAGCGAGCGCGAATTGCTGCTGCCCCGGCGGATGGTCGCGGTCCCCTCCGCCGTACTCGGTGCGCCCCCACGGCAACTCGAAGCGGTGCTGGCCCGTGAACTCGGATATCGGTCCGAGGGGCGAGTAGCGTTGTGCCAGTTCGTATTCCGATATTTCAACCTGCCGTTGGTGTGGCTGGAGCGGGTGTTGCTCTCGGGTCCGGCCGCGGTCGGAGCGTGGCTGACGCGGCGGATGGCGCCCCCGGCGGCCCGGATCTTCGGGATCTGCTGGAGTGCGGTCAGCCGGGTGCTGGTCGCCTGCCCGGCGATCGCGGCCACCACTGTGATCGTGGGACTTCCGGCCGCGCTGCTGCTGCGCATCGCTCCGGAGGTGGCGGCCTGCGCGCTCGTGCCGGTCGTGCGCCGCATCGACTACCGGGCCGACCGCGCCGCCGTCGACCTGGGATACGGCACGGACCTCGGTGTGGCACTGCAGGAACGGCGGGCGGAGTCCGGCGACGCGGCCGCGCTGTATGCCCTCTCGGTGTCGGCGTACGCGCCGCGGACCGCGGTGGACGAACGCGTTCGCCACATCCGCGATCGCATGGACGAGCGGGTGCGTATCGCCGGCTATTCGGGGCCGGTGCTTCCGGAAAGTGGTGCGGCACAAGGTTTTACCGGTACCGAGCGGTAAGGGTGGCGGTCCGGCTCCCGGCCGCGGATGCCGTACCGGTTCAGCAGTCCTCGAATGCGGCTTTGATGTACCCCGAGGACTGATACAGGTACTGGTAGGCCCACCGCGCGAGACCGATGTGCGGATGCGCGTCGACGAGGAGAATCTCACCGCCCCAGCACTTGCCGAGCACATACCGGGCGCGGGAGATGTGCGGCGTGAAGGTCACCACGATCACGCGCCGCCAGTTCTCGCGGGCGGCACGGGTGGCCAATTCGCGTCCCTCACCGCGCGTGGTGCGCGGCTCGGGATCGAAGCAGCTCACCCGGAAGCTGTAGCCGCCGTGACAGATTCGGTTGATCAGCGGGGAGTGGTCGTACGGATCGGAGAACACCACCTGCGGGGCGTAACCGTCGTGGGCCAGGCGCAGCGCCAGCTCCTCGCGGCCGTCGTGGGCTCCGCCGAGCACCAGGATGGCATCGGCCGCGCGCGGGGTGTCGGTCCGCGGGCGCACGTACACCGGCCACAGCGCCGCCACCGCGACGGCGAGCACGAGCACAACCCCCACCGCACCGCGCACCCACCACCTTCTTCGCACCCTGCGATGGTAGGTGGTCGGCGAATGCGCTGATCGGCGACGGTTTCTCCCTGTACACCCACTGTTGCCTGCGCCCTCGCCTCGTGGACGCGGACCGGCCATACCCGGCACGTATCAATCGATTATGCGTCTGACGGTATTCGGGACGGGATATCTGGGAGCCACCCATGCCGCCTGCATGGCCGAGCTCGGTCACGAGGTGCTCGGGGTGGATATCGACCCCGGCAAGGTGGCCAAATTGTCCGACGGCGTCGTGCCGTTCTACGAACCCGGCCTGGAGGCGGTGCTGCGCCGCAATCTCGATGCCGGGCGACTGCGCTTCACCACCTCCTACGAGGAGGCGGCCGCGCACGCCGACGCCCATTTCCTCGGTGTCGGCACGCCGCAGAAGAAGGGCGAATACGGCGCGGACCTGAAATATGTCCATGCCGTGGCCGATTCGCTGGCGCCGCTGCTGGAGCGGCCGTCGGTGCTGATCGGCAAGTCGACGGTGCCCGTCGGCACGGCCGCGGAACTGGGCCGCCGGATGCGGGCCCGCGCCCGCACCGACGTCGAGGTCGCCTGGAATCCGGAATTCCTGCGGGAGGGGTTCGCGGTGCGTGACACCCTGCGGCCCGACCGGCTGGTCCTCGGTGTCGACGCCGAACGCGAACGCGCCGAATGGGTGCGTGCGCAGGTGCGCGAGATCTACGCCGACCTGATCGCGGCGCAGGTGCCGTTCCTGCTCACCGACCTGGCCACCGCGGAATTGGTGAAGGTGTCCGCCAACGCGTTCCTGGCCACGAAGATCTCGTTCATCAATGCGGTCTCCGAGGTCTGCGAGGCGACCGGGGCCGATGTCACGATGCTGGCCGACGCGCTGGGCCACGACGCCCGCATCGGCCGGCGCTTTCTCAACGCCGGGCTCGGCTTCGGCGGCGGTTGCCTGCCCAAGGACATCCGCGCGTTCATGGCCCGCGCGGGGGAACTCGGCGCCGATCACGCGGTCGCGTTCCTGCGTGAGGTCGACAACATCAATATGCGCCGGCGCACCAAGGTGGTCGATATGGCGGCCAAGGCGTGCGGCGGCTCGCTGCTGGGCGCCAATGTGGCGGTGCTGGGCGCGGCCTTCAAACCGGAATCCGACGATGTGCGCGATTCGCCCGCGCTGAACGTGGCCGGAATGATCCAGCTGCACGGCGCCGTGGTCACCGTCTACGACCCGAAAGCGCTGGAGAACTCGCGCCGGGTGTTTCCCACGCTGAACTACGCGACCTCGGTGGCGGAGGCCTGTGATCGAGCGGATGTGGTGCTGGTTCTCACGGAATGGGACGAGTTCACCGCACTCTCGCCGCGCGACCTCGAGCCGGTGGTGCGCGGGCGTTCCATCATCGACGGTCGCAACTGTCTCGAGCGCGCCGAGTGGACCGCCGCGGGATGGGTGTACGCGGGACTCGGCACGTCGTAGGGTGGCGGGAGCCAGGTAGAGTGGCGGCGCCCTGCGGCATGCGCATCGGGCCCGCACAGCGGCCCGGCTTCGCTCGCACGGCCCAGCGCATGCCGTGGGGGCGGCGGTCGGGCGTACCGGTCGTGAAGCGTGAAACGAGATGGGCGGCAGATGAGTTCGGTACTGGGAGTTTCGGTGGGGGCCGGCGCCATTCGCGTCGCGATCCCACATCCCGGTAATTCCGCCGAACGATTCGTCTCCACCGCCTTCGACGTCCAGGCGATGCCGGTCGCCGAACAGCAGTCCATGGACGATGTGGCCGCCGAAACCGTCGGCGCCGTCTTCGGTTCCGCGCCGGAGATCGCCGCGACCGCGCTGGCCTATCGCAACGAACAACACGCGCGCACGCTGCGGGGCGCCCTCGCCCGCCGTCAGCTCACCAACTACGAACTCGTGCCCGAAGTTGCGGCGGCGCGGGAATTCCTGCGCGCCACCGGTGAACTGCAGGGGTATCGCACGGTCGCGCTCTACGACCTCGGCAGTTCCGGGCTCTCGGTCAGCGTGATCGACGTGGAATCCGGAAAGGTGAGTCACAGCGAGCGCACCAGCGACATCAGCGGCGACTATCTGGATTCGCTGATCCGTGAACAGCAGATCGCTTCCGGCCGGATCGAACATCCGCCCACCGCACAGGGTTTGGCGGCCCTGGACGGCGTATGCCGGCAGGCCAAGGAACAGCTGTCGAGCACCACGGCGGTCGCCGTCCCGTCCGAGCACGGCCTGGTGCTGTTGTCGCAGGAGAACTTCGAAGCGCTGATCATGCTCGCCGTCGAATCGTCGGCCCGCATGACTCGCGATGTGATGACGCGCTCCGAACAGTCCGTGCAGGCGGTCTTCGTGATCGGTGGGTGTGCCCGAATCCCGCTGATCGCGCGCATTCTGGAGCGGTGGATGGGCATGCCCGTGCTGGTGCCCGCCGATCCGGAGACCGTGATCGTGCGCGGCGCGGCGCTGCTCGCCCGCCCGGCCCAGGTGGCCGCACCCGCACCCGTCCCGCAGGCGCCCGGGCCCGGATCCGCCGACGACACCGTGCAATTGGCGCCGGTGTGGTTGTCCGAGGATGCGCTGCGACGCGCCCGCAAACGCAACAAGGCGCGCGGCAAGAGCACGCTCGGCGGCAAGGTCGGCGCCGTCGGTGCCGGTCGTCGCCGGGAGTTGAGCGTGGCCGGGGTGGCGGTCGGTGCGCTGGTCGTCGTCGCGGCGCTCGGGATCGGGCTGGGCTGGGGCCAATCGGTTCTTCGCGGTGATTCCCAGAGCAACACCTCCGCCTCCAGTTCGGTGCCCGCCGCTCCGCCCCGCGCCTCCGCGAACCCCTCGGTCGCGCCCACCACCGATGCCACCAACGCCTCGGTGGCCGCGCCCACTCCCAACTGGCAGGCGCCGACCACCACCACCTCGGCCGCACCGCCGGGACCCCCGACCATCGTCGTCCCCGGCCTGCCGCCGATCGTGGTGCCGACTATTCCGCCGCTGCTGCCACCGTTCCCGTCGCGGCAGTAGGCCCGGACCGCGACAATGTGGAGGGCCTGACGAGGCCGGGGCCGTGATGCGCCTCGATTCGGCCGAGGGCCTGGCAAAGCAACGACCTTCGGCCCTGCCCGAACCGGTGGCCGACCGGGCACTGTCGAATGATGACGATTTCCACCGAGGTCAAGACGATCCGGCTGACCCGCGCGGTGCTGGCGGGCGTGGCAGCATTCATCGCGTTCTGGGCCCTGGCCGGGGCCATCGGTCTCGCCGGTGGCGGTGCCGACCTCGGTGCCGCCGTCGAGGCGCGATTGCCCCTGCACAGTCCGGTTCTCGCAGCCGTTCTCCTCGGTCTGCTCGTGGCGGTTCCGATGGCGGCGACGGCCGCCGCGGTCATTCGAAACGATCACCGGGCGGCCGCGATGGCGGTGTGCAGCGGTGCGCTGCTGGTCGGCTGGGTCGCGGTGCAGCCGATAATCATCGGCCAGTTCTTCTGGCTGCAACCGGTCTTCGGTCTGCTGGGACTCACCGTCGCCGGACTCGGCCTGTCGCTCAACGCGCATCGCGGGCGGTGACATCCGACCGGATCAGCCTGATCATCACCTATCGGCTGGTCCGAGGAGTGTGCGAGATGCCCCCTGTCCAGATCGCGGTCTGCGGGCCGCGCGACTGCACGAACGCCGAGGCCGCTACCGCGCGGGAGGTCGGCCGGCTGCTGGCTCGGGCCGGCGCAGTCGTGTTGTGCGGCGGCGGAACCGGGGTGATGGCGGCGGTCGCCGAGGGCGCGTCGGCCGAAGGCGGGCTGGTGATCGGAGTACGGCCGGACACCGGCCGAGCAGGTGTGTGTGCCGGACTTTCCGCCGTCCTGTACACGAATATGGGCGAGGCGCGGAACGCGATTCTGATCTCGTCGGCGGATGCGGTGGTCGTGGTGGGCGGCTCCTGGGGAACGCTGTCGGAGCTGGCGCTGGCGAATCGACGTGGGGGCGTGCCGGTGGTGTCGATCGGCGGATGGCAGATCCTCGATGCGGAGGGCGAGACCGTCGAGGGGAGTCACCGGGCGGCGAATGCGGCCGAGGCGGTCGCATTCGCCGTGGCCGGTGCTCGACCCGCCGGCTGACGCCGTCGCCTCAGGTCGCGAAGCTAGCTCCCGCCGACGCCGAGGGCCGTGAGCAGCACGAGTACGAGAGTCGCGACGGCCAGGACGCCGTGCCCGCCGACGATCGCCACCGGGAAATGCCGCTCGGCGGGCTCTCCGGCCTCGGGTGCGGCCACCTGCCCGGTGGTGCGGGCGCGGTAGACGGGCAGCCAGCGGAACAGCATCACGAATCCGAGCAGCGCGACCGGAACCAGCAGTCCGAATCCGACCCAGGCCAAGGCGTCGTTGTCGAGCACGAGATAGACGATCCACACCACCAGACCGGCCACGGCGAGCAGGAAGTGCCCGAAGACCACCGGCGGCGGCAGATGACTGGAACCCGGTTGTCGCACACCGCCTTTGGCGATCCAGGTGGCCAGCAGGAAGAACCCTCCGCCCGCGGTGAGCAGCCAGAGGATCAGAGCTGCGATGCCCATGATGACTCCCGAGTGTGAGAAGGGAAGGTCAGCGGCGGTAGCCGGTGGCCTGGGTGCTTTCGCCGGCGACCCGGACGCCGTAGCGGTAGGCGAGTTTGCCGCCGAGATATCCGGATATGCCCAGCACGAGCAGGGATGCGATCGACAAGACCAGGGGCCCGACGGGTGTCGCGCGATCGGTGCCGGCCGCGGTCCGCCACCAGAAGTTCAGTGCATAGGCGACGGTGATGATCAGGTTCAGGCTCATGTGGATCAGCCCGGTGCGGAACGCGGGCGTGCCGGACGGGATGGCGAACAGGTCCAGAAACCCGATCGAGGCGGCGGCCAACGCGCCGAGCACGCCGATCGCCACCAGCCATTCGGCCCCGCGGGCGAGAAACTGCGGGTCGTCGACGATGTGGGAGCCGATGTCGAAGACGAGGCTCGCGACCCACGCCCCGATCGGCACCGTCACCAGGATCGGGTGGAACGGATGCCCGTACGGCCCGGCCAGTGCGGCGCTGACGGGTTGTTTGGCCTGCTCCATATCTCCGGCTGCGACATCACCGGCCATGGCTCCACTCTCCCTCGGTCGAGGTTCAGTTTCGCCAATAAGTATTGGCGAAACTGTGTCGGTGGTCAATACACCGCATGTGAATCGGTGCCATCGATCTTTCGACCCAACGGATTCGGCGTTATTGTGGTCGAATGACCAGCGATTCGGCGATCGGTGCGGTCGCGGTGCTCGACGACGACCTGCGGCGCGGCATGTACAGATTCATTCGCGGCGCCCGGCGGCCCGTGACTCGTGACGAAGCGGCCGAACAGGTCGGGATCTCGCGGAAGCTGGCAGCGTTTCATCTGGACAAACTCGTCGCCGCCGGACTCCTCCAGGCCCGTTACGAACAGACCGGCGGCCTGCGCCGGGTCGGCCGCGCTCCCAAGGTGTACGAGCCCACCGCCGCCGAAGTGCGGGTGAACATCCCCGAACGCCGCCACGAAGTGCTGGCCGAAATCCTGATGGATGCGGTGCTGGCCGAGAGTACCGGCGAAACGGCCCGCGACGCCGCCGAACGAGTCGCGGCCGAACGCGGAAACGCCCTGGGCCACAACGCCCGCGAGCGCCTACGCCCCGGCCGCCTCGGCGTCGAGCGCGCCCTGACGGTGGTGCAGGCGATCCTTTCCGACCAGGGCTTCGAACCCAGCCGCGACCCGCTGAACTGCCTACGCCTGCGCAACTGCCCCTTCCACCCCCTCTCCACCCAAGCCCCCGGCCTGGTCTGCGGCCTCAACCACGCCTACCTGCGCGGGGTGCTCACGGGCCTGAAAGCCGAGGCGATCGAAGCGGTGCTCGCGCCGACCGCCGGCGAATGCTGCGTGGAACTCCGCCCGGCGCACTAGGCGCGTGAGCGGGACCAGACTGTAACCGGCAGTCGGGCGTGATGGCCGGCGAAGACTTCGGCCGGCCGTTGAGCGACATGATGAAAAGCGTTCGGCGCGAATCGGTTCGAGCTGAAAGTGGATCAGCGACCCTGCCGGAACATGGTCGCTGAATCCGTCGTCGCTGCAACTCGATTCGCGAAGGCGCCCGCGATGAGCCGATCTGCTCTCAGGCGGCCAGGTTGGCCAACTGCGGGAGCCGCGACACCAGTGCGTCGAGTTCCTCGCGCCAGCGGCGATGCACGTTGAGGCGCTCGGGGGCTCCGGTGTGCGGCATGCGGTAGTACACCTTCGACCACAGCGGGTTGATCTTCATCTCCGTGAACATGGCCGTGCTGAAATGCTCGGCGCAGACCAGGTTCGCGGGCCGGCCCGTCCACTTGTTGGCCTCGACGATGACGACCGATGTATTGGTCAGCACGACGAAGTAGTACTTGCGCACGAACAGCATCGCGAACCGCACGTAGGGCAGGTCGTCCACCCACGGGCTCGGGCCGGTGATCGCCTGGAAGGCGAGCTGCATCTGCTCACCCGGCGGGGCGAATTCGACCAGCTTCTCGGCCAGCTGTTTCTGGATCGTCGATTTACGGAATGCCATGCGGCCCACCCCCGTTGAAGATTCCCCCGGCACCGTGCCGGTGGAACGCACCGACCTTAGCGGCATTCGGGCGCGCCTGCCACCCCGCGATCGAACCCGCGGGGAGGCGTCGCGATCCGGTGCGGCATCAGCGGCCGGCCGCCGCGGCGCTGTCCAGCGCGTCGAGGGCGGCGAGTTCGGCGGTCAGTTTGGCGCGGATCGCGGTGATCGCATCCCGGCCGATCGGTAGCCGCAGCGGAGGTGTGGGCGATTCGACGGCCGCGATGATCTGCTGCGCGGCATCGTCGGGATCGCCGTAGACGCTCGGGTCCAGGGTGGACAAACGGTCGAAGGCCGCTCGGACACTGGCGTCGTAGTCGGGATGCGTGACAGGTGTAATCCCCAGCGACGCAACGAAACCGGTGCCGAACATACCGGGCTCGACGATGGTCACATCGATGCCGAGATGAGCGACCTCCCGGAGCAGCCCCTCGTTCATGCCCTCGACGGCGAATTTCGTTGCGGCATAAAGGCCCAGGCCCGGCGACGGCGCGGCCACACCGGCTACCGACGAGATCTGCACGAGGTGGCCGCCCTTCTGCTCGCGCAATACCGGCAGTGCGGCGCGCACGACGTTGAGCGATCCGAACACATTGGTTTCGAACACCGCGCGCACTTCGCTGTCCGGAATCTCTTCCAGCGCACCGAACACCCCGTAGCCGGCGTTGTTCACGACCACGTCGATCCGGCCGAAGGCCCGCTTCGCCTGCGCGATCGCCTGCCGGGACTGCTCGGCGTCGGTGACGTCCAGCGGGGTCACCAGGATTCGCCCGGGATGCTCGGCCGCCAGTTCTCGCAGGGCCTGTGCGCGCTGAGGGTCGCGGGCCGTCGCCGCGATCCGGCCCCCGGCGGACGCGATCGCACGAGTCAGTGCGAATCCGAATCCGGAGGAGGCCCCTGTTATCAGCCACACCTTGTCTGTCGCCATCGCAATGTCCTCACCTGCGGTTAATTAGGATACCGCTCGTATCGTATCCAAAAGGTTAGACTCGTGCCATGGTCGAGGTGAAACAGTCGCGCGGTCCGGGCCGGCCGCGCAGTGAACGATCGAGGCGCGCGGTGCTCGAGGCGGCCCGCGACCTGCTGACCGACCGCGGCCTGCCGGGTCTGAGTGTGGACGAGATCGCCGCCCGCGCCGGAGTCAGCAAGAACACCATCTACCGCTGGTGGCCCACCAAGGCGGCCGTCCTGATGGATGCGTTCACCGACGCCTTCGCGGACCGGATGAGCGTCCCCGCCGAGGGGGATGCCCTGACCCGTCTGCGCACCACGGTCCGCCGGGTGGCGACGTTGATGAGCGATCCCGACGCTCGGCGTCCTTTCGTAGCCCTGGTCGCCGCCGCGCAGCACGATCCGGAATTGGCTGCGGCGCTGCGAGATCGGTTCATCGCAGGGCGGCGGGCCGAGGTGGGTGAGCTCCTCGCCGACGCCCGATCCACCGGCTGCCTTCCCGCGGGTCTCGACCCCGACACTGCCATCGATCTGATCTACGGCGCCCTCTATTACCGGCTGCTGGTCAGTGGGGAGACCATCGATTCCGGCTATGCGGACCGAATTCTCACCGCGATGGGCCTCCTCCCGGACTGAACGACGCTGAACGAGTCGGCCGTCCGGTTCCCTCGGGAAGCGTCGACGGTCGCGTCCGATTAGCGCCAGCACCGGCCGGGACCGATTCCTAGCGTCGTGTTCATGGACAACGACCTGCTGATCGACACCCGTGCTCCGGTGCTGCGCACGGCCGTCGTCGGACTCATGGCGGTGGCGGCCGGGCTCGGCACCGCGACCATGTACGTACTGCAGCCGGGGATCGCGGCGGTGGCGGGATCGCTGCACGCATCGGTCGCGGAAATGGGGATAGCGCTGGCATGCGGGCCGGTCGGCTATCTGCTCGGACTCGCCCTCCTGGTTCCGCTGGTGGACCGGTATCCACCTCGGACAGTGGTGTCGCTGCAGTTCGCCGCGCTCGCCGCGGCCTCGGCGATCGGCGCCGCGGCCGGGGCGGTGTGGTTGCTCGGCCCGGTGATCGGCCTGATCGGTGCGGCCTCCTCGGTGGGTGCCCAGATGAGCTCGGTAGCAGGGCGTTTCGCGGAACCGAGCCGGCGTGCGACGGTGCTGGGAACCGTGACGGCGGGGATCTCGGCCGGAATCCTGGTCGGCCGAATTGTCGGTGGTTGGCTGACCGACCTCATCGGCTGGCGGGGCATGCTGCTCGTCTTCGCGGCGGCGTGTGTGGTGCTCGCGGCGGCGACCCGGGTCGTGCTGCCCGCCGCAACCGCCCCGGTCGGCTCCGGGTATCTGGCGATGCTGCGCGGGCTGCCGGGACTGTTCACCCGCTATCCGTTGCTGGGGTCGGCGGCCCTTCGCGGCACCTTGTGGTTCTTCGCCTTCTGCACGGTGTGGGGCGGTCTCGCGGCGGCCTTGTCGCAGCCGCCGTTCTCCTACTCGTCCGAGCGAATCGGCTTGTACGCGTTCGCCGGACTGGCCGGTGTCGCCGCGACCCGCATCGCGGGAGCCTGGACGGATCGGGTGGGGGCGCGGCGCGTGATCCTGGTGGGTCTCGTCGTCGCCGGCACGGCCGCGGTGATACTCGCTGTCGCCCTGTCGAATACGGTGTTCGCCCTGCTCTGTCTCGGTCTGTTCGACGCGGGCCTGTTCGCGGCGCAGGTCGCCAATCAGAGCACGGTGCTGGCCATCGACCCGGGCTCACCCGCCCGGTTCAACAGCGCCTACATGGTCGTGTACTTCGTCGGAGGCAGCGCCGGCACCGCCTTCGGTGCGGCCGCGGTGAGCTGGTTCGGCTGGGCTGTCACCGCGGTGATGGCAGCGCTGGCGATCGCGGCGGCAGGTATCGTCACCGCCGGTAGTCGGAGGAGCGTCGATCAATCTCCGTAACCCGTTGTGGGCCAGGAGGATCGGTTGCGCGGCGGGGGATCGTTGCGGGGGTATGGCTCGTCATCCGGTCGCGGCGGCCGGGTGGGCCAGCTCGGCCGGGGGTCGTCCTGGTGGGGGCGGCCGGACGGGACGCGCCGGTGGCCGCCGGTGGGCTCTCCGGTGCGGCCGTCGATACGCCGGTGACTGCCGGTATCGGCCCGGCGATCATCGATGCGCCGGTGACTGCCGGTATCGGCCCGGCGATCGTCGATGCGCCGGTGGCCGCCGGTGTCGGCGCGGCGTTGGCCCCCGGTCGCATCGGGCGAGGGGGCGGTGCGGCGACGGGTGGGCGGCTCGGCCGGACGCCCTTCGACGCGGCGATGACTGCCCGTATTCGGTCCACCGCGGTGGTCGATGTGGTCGTGACCGGCCCTGTTCTCCCGGCCCTGCACGCGCCGACTTCCTGCGGTCTCGTCACGCGCGGCGACGCGGCGGTGGCTGCCGGTGGTTTCGGCCGCACTCTCCGCCCGGCGCCGGCCCGTGGCAACGGCACGGCGGGGTTCGGGTTCGGGCTCGTAGTCGTCGAAGCCGGCGCGTTGCCCGAAGGGGCGGGCGAGCATGACCGCGATGGCGGTGGTCAAGGGCACCGACAGCGCGAGGCAGATGCCGCCGACCGCGGATCGGGTGATTTCGATGGCCACCGCATCACCGGTGAGCACGTCGCTGATGGAGCGCCCGGCGACGGAGAACATCAACAGCAGCGGCAGCGCGCCACCGGCGTAGGCCAGGACCAGGGTGTACACCGTACTGGCGATGTGGTCGCGGCCGACACGCATGGCGGCCGCGAAAACCTCACGCCGCGTTGCCTCTTCGTCGAGTGCGGCGAGTTCGAAAGCGGCCGAGGCCTGGGTGATGGTGACGTCGTTGAGCACACCGAGGGAGCCGATGATGAAGCCCGCGAGCAGCAGACCGGTAATGCTGACGTGCTGGATATAGGTGGCGACGTTGGTGTTCTGCTCCTCGGACAACCCGGTCAGATTCGTCACCTCCAGCGCGCCCCAGGACAGCACCGCCGCGAGCACCATCGCGCTGAGTGTGCCCAGCAGCGCCGAACTGGTCCGCAGATTGACGCCGTGCGCCAGATAGAGGACCGCGTAGAGAATCAGCGCTCCCGAGACGAGGGCAACCGGCAGCGCGGGCTTCCCGTCGAGCAGTGCGGGCAGCAGGAATACGACCAGCACCCCGAAGGCGAACACCAGGCCGAGCACCGCGCGCAACCCGCGCCACCGCGCCACCGCGACGATCACCACCACGAAGACGAGCGTGATCAGCAGCAGGGGCATGCCGCGCGAATAGTCGTCGAAGGAATAGATGGTGGTTCCGCTCGGGTCGTCCTGGCGAACCAGCCGAATGTGGTCTCCGGCATGCAAATCGGGTTGTCCCGGCCCCGGCGCGATTTCGAGCAGCGTACGGCTGCCGTTGTTCGGCCCCGATTCGATCGAGACCAGACTGCGCTGGCAGGTGTAGGCATTGGTCGGCGGTGGTTGCGGAGTATCGGGAAACGCGCGCCCGTTCGACGGACTCCCGCACGGCCCCATATCCTGCATCGCCACGGTCCCGGCCTCGGTCTGCACCGCCCCGCCGCCACCGTTCTGCATCGGCAACGGAATATCCACATGCTGCCGACTGGGCCACAACCAGATCATGGCGATCACGACGATCACCCCGATCGCGGTGAGCACCCCCACCACCACCCGAGCCGCCGTAGCCCCGATAGCAATGGGCCCGGAATGGTCATGATGATGGTGATGATGCTCGCTCACCGCAGGGAGCTTAAAGGAACTTATTTTCAACAGCAGCGCGTACTACGTCTCCGCGTGCTTTGGCCGGATTCACGCGCCCGCTTCAGCCTCAAAGAACAACCGCACACCTGATCACGCAAGAACATGGGTAACTCACCGGGCACGGGCTAACAGAACCAATCGACCAGCCGCAGGCCGCCAACGCAAAGGATCCCGCGCCTGAACCAGGCCTGAATACGCGGAGAGGCGGTACAGCGGGGGAGTGGGAGCGGGCGGCGGAGAGCAGGGGGATGTCTCCGCCGCCCGAAAGGGATCCGACGGCCCAGGGGGGTAGGCGGTCGAATCCAGGGCCGAGCGGCCCAGGGGGGGTAGGCGGCTCGGCCGGGCACTGTGAGTGCCGAGGACTACTGTACACAAAAGTTCGAAGTTTGCGCCAGTAAAGTCTTCAAAAACCTACTTTTCCAAACTCCCGGTTTGTTTTGGCACGTCCCGGCCCCGACTACTGGCGGTAGCTGGAGAGGAAATTGCCGAAGCGCTCGATCGCCACGGCCAGATCCCGGGCCCACGGCAGCGTCACGATGCGCAGGTGATCGTGCTGCGGCCAGTTGAAACCGGTGCCCTGCACCATCAGGATCTTCTCCTGAAGCAGCAGGTCGAGCACCAGTTTTCCGTCGTCGTGGATGTCGTGCACCTCGGGATCCAGCCGCGGGAACGCGTACAGCGCGCCCTTGGGCTTCACGCACGAGACGCCGGGGATCATATTGAGCTTCTCCCACGCCACATCGCGCTGCTCGAGCAGCCGCCCGCCGGGCAGGATCAGATCCTCGATGCTCTGGTAGCCGCCGAGCGCCACTTGAATCGCGTGCTGAGCGGGCACGTTCGGGCACAGCCGGGTGGAGGCCAGCAGGTCGATGCCCTCGAGGAATCCGGCCGCGTGTTCCTTGGGGCCGGTGATGACCAGCCAGCCGGACCGGTATCCGGCCACGCGATAGGCCTTGGAGAGGCCGTTGAAGGTGAGGCACAGCAGGTCGGGAGCCAGGCTGGCGAGCGAGATGTGCTTGGTGTCGTCGTAGAGGATCTTGTCGTAGATCTCGTCGGCCAGCAGCAACAGCTGATGTTTGCGAGCGAGGTCCACCAGCTGCTGCAGCACCTCCGACGAGTACACCGCGCCGGTGGGGTTGTTCGGGTTGATCACCAGCAGGGCCTTGGTCTTGTCGGTGATCTTCGATTCGATATCGGCCACATCCGGCTGCCAGCCGTTGGACTCGTCGCACAGGTAATGCACGGCGGTGCCGCCGGCGAGACTGGTCATGGCGGTCCACAGCGGATAGTCCGGTGCGGGGATGAGCACTTCGTCGCCGCTGTCGAGCAGCGCCTGCATCGTCATCGTGATCAGTTCGGAGACGCCGTTGCCCAGGTAGACGTCGTCCACGTCGAATTCGGGGAAGCCGGGGACCAGCTCGTACCGGGTCACGATCGCGCGGCGCGCGGGCAGGATGCCCTTGGATTCGGAGTAGCCCTGCGCGTACGGCAGCGCGGCGATCATGTCGCGCATGATCACATCGGGGGCGTCGAAACCGAACGGCGCCGGGTTGCCGATGTTCAGCTTCAGGATGCGATGGCCCTCGGCCTCCAGTCGTGCCGCATGTGCGTGCACCGGCCCACGGATTTCGTAGAGAACGTTCTGGAGCTTCAGGGACTGCTCCAGAATCCGGGGCGGCTGATGCGGTGACTGACTGGTAGGGCTCACCTGTTCAATGGTGCCACCGCCCCGCAACTGCATATCCGAGGCATCGCCCCCGCGCCGTATCGGCGTTGTGCCGGTCACATCGGGGCCGGCGCGCCCGCCGCTCAGGTCGGCGGATTGGCCGGCAGCATCCCGGTGGCGACCGTGGTGCCGCAGAACTCCTCGATCCGTTCGTCCAGGCGGCGCGCCTCGACCGCGTCGCGGAAGCGGGGAGTGGCGATGCGGCGGCGCAGTCCGGTGAGCCGCTCCTCGAGTTGGGCGATGCGGCGATCCTCGGAGAGTTCGAGTACCGGACTCAGTGCGTCGCCGGCGCCGTCGAGACTGCCGTTGATCAGCTGGGCCGCCGCGTTGTCGACCCGCGCGAGCGCCTCGGCTCCGTACGACCGCTGTTCGCGGGGGCCGCCGCTGTACAACTCGATGGTGCGCTGGGTTTCGGCCAGCGCCGGTTCGGCCTGGCCGAGATGGATGTAGGTGGCGCCGGCGTAGTAATGACTCTTGGCCTCCGGGAAGCCGAAGACACCGCCGGTCTCGTCGTGCAGTTCGTCGGTGCCGGTGCCCGCGCGTGCGGCCTCGGCGGCGCGGATGCAGCGTTCGGCGTCCGCGGCGCTGCCGAGTTTGGACCAGATGCGCGCCTCGATGTTGTGCAGCCGGATCTTCGCGGTCACCGAGTCGGCGTACTGCTGACCGTTCTGCGCGAGTGCCACCGCCCGGCGCGGCCGCTCGGACCAGTATTCGATCAGCGCCTGCATGCCGCGCGTCCACGCGCGTAATCCGTTGTGGCCGCACAGTTCCGCATAGGCCCAGGCCGCGCGGGCCTGTTCTCCGGCGGCGTCGAGATGTCCGAGATCGGTACTGGCGTTGGCCAGCAGACCCGACAGCGTTCCGGCCAGCAGATACAAATGGCTTGTGTCCGTGGGCTTCTGGTGGCCTTCGAGCAGCCGGTACACCCGCCGGCGCACCCGCAGCATCTCCACCATCATCGGAACCGGCGGCACGTGGACATACTCTCTGGCGATGCGGGTGGCATCGGCGTCGAGCTGTTCCAGCGCGGAGGCGCCGACGTTACTCGCCTCGGCGCGACCGGCGTGCTCGCTGGCTTCGTGGGCAGCCGCCATGATCAGATCCCTCTCCGAAATCTCGGCTAACGCATCACCTCTCATCGCACCTGCGTCTACGAGTGCCAAAAGTTCCGCGTCGCTCGAATACTTGCTGCGCGTCGAATGACCTTGACGCACCTCGAATTCCGGTTCCGGCCGATCGATGACGGGCTGATCGATCATGGCCGCGAACCGTGCCCGCACGACTTCGTCGGACCTGGCGAGTGATGTGTCCAGCGCGGCCTGGTTGACCGGGCGCGGATGCACCCGGGCACCGCCTGCCTCCCATTTCGACACCAGGCGTTCGTGCACACCGAGATGGGCCGCGAACTCCCTGATGCTCATGCGTTTGGCATCGCGGAGGGCACGGGCTTCCTTACCTGACCACTGCCGGACCACGATGTCATCCCTTCCGCGCGAACTGGTCTCCAGAGTACGAGCGGACGGTGATCACGGCCACAACCGAAACCGAGCTGGTACAGGGGAATTGGCTGGTCCCGGCGGTTTGGGCAGTGAAAGGGCAGTGCAGGGCGCGTGTGGGGGCGTTTCGGGGACGTCGCAGTGGCGGGAGCCTTGAAGATATCGAGAGAGTCGCCGTGAAGGTCGGGAAACTGTGAACGTCGAGAAGCTCAGAACCGCCGACGATTGGGTGATGTTCTATCGGCATCACGCCGGTCTGACATGTATCCAGCGTGGGGGATTCGTCACGCTGCCGGTGACCGGCGCCGTCGGTGTCGTGCATCTGCCGGCCGACCGCGCCGAAGCGGTGTGCCGATCGCTGACCGAACACGGCGGGTGCGGGCCGGTGCTGGCCCGGCGCGCGCGCTGGAGCTTTCTCGTATTTCCCGACAGCCGGCCCGGTGGGCAGATCGCGGAGATTCTGCAGCGTCTCGATATCGGCATCCCGGCCGACGGCGGCGAGATCATGATGCCCACCAGCCTGGGCCGATGGACCCGCGAGGGTTGTCACTGGATCGTGCCGCCGGGGCCCGACCTGGAACTTCCACCCCTTTCGATAGTCGTCACGACGGCGCTGGCGGTGGGAAGAGGCGGCGAGGACTGAACCCGCAGACCGGTCCTCGCCGCTGCCGGTCCGGGTCCGCCTCGTTGCCTGTCGGGGGCGGACCCGGATTCGGAACGTGGATACCATCACATCCGGAACAGTCCTTCTTCAGATTTGACCCATTTGTGACATGTTGACGTTTAAGATTGCCGGATGAAGCTCCAGCGCCTTACCGCGATATCCGCACTGGTCGTCGGCGCCGTCACCGCCGGAACCACGGCCGCGCACGCCGAACCGGCCGCCGCACCCCAACCGGCGGCGATCAAGTACTCCATGAGACTCGTCGACAAGACCGTGGTGACCACCCTGCAGGGCGGCACCTTCCGGATCGCCGCGGACGGCAAGTCCTACGCCATCACCGATCCCCGCGGCGCCACCGTGATCTCACTGCCGACCGAGGTGCGCGTCGCCGGGACCGAGGTGCCGGTGAAACCGGTGGTCAAGAACGACGGCACCGTCCTCGAGTTGACGCCGCAGCGCACCGTCACCGTCGACAAGCCGGTCACCGTGCAACCGATCGCCTCGCCGCTGGAGAACCATCGCGCGATGAACGACTTCGAAACCAATTTCGGCGTCGCGACCGCCGTCGGCACCTTCCTGGGTACCGCTGTCGGCGCCATCATCGGCGGTGTCACCGGCTGCATCCTGGGTTTGCCGCTGCTGGGTATCGGGTGCATTCCGGCCGCGGTCGCCGGCGCCGGTATCGGTGGCATCCTGGGCACGATCGCGATCGGCGGTCCCGCGCTGGCGATCACCGGATTGGACATGATCGGCACCCTGTCGGCCGCGCCGGGCACGACGAAGTGGGCCGACGACAAGTAGGTCCGGTTCCGGCCGACCGCGGTCCGACTGTGCCGCAACCCGATTCGCGGCACAGTGCCTTGTGAGGGCCCCCAGTACTGGGGGCTCCTCTGCTGGTGGGCATGCGCGTAACATCGACCCGCTTGCGTGGCCGAAAGTGGTGAGCTCGAAGCGAATTCACCGCAAACCCGCAGGTGTGACGGCGCTCGTCGAGGGGGCGGGCGCCGAGATTCGATGACGGAATGGAAGTATCGATGAATCTCCGCAGCCTCACCGCGGCCTCCGCGCTGACGATCGGCGCACTGACCGCCGGGCTGACCACCGCCCACGCCGACCCGGCTCCCACGCCGGAGCAGACCGGGATCAGGTACTCGGTCAAACTCGTGGACAAGACGGTCGTGACGACCTTGCAAGGGGGGACCTTCCGGCTGGCGCAGGACGAGAAGTCGTACTCCGTCACCGATTCCCACGGCGCCACCGTGGTCTCGCTGCCCACCGATGTGCGCGTCGACGATGTCGCCGTTCCGGTGAAGCCGGTGGTGAAGAACGACGGCACCGTCCTCGAACTGACGCCGCAGAAGACGATGACCACCGACCATCCGGTCACCGTCCAGTCGATCGCGTCGCCGCTCGAGAACCAGCGCGCGATGAACGACTTCTCCACCCAGTTCGGACTCGCCACGGCCGTGGGCGGATTCGTCGGCACCGCGATCGGCGTCGTGGTCGGCGGAATCACCGGATGCATCCTGGGCCTGCCGCTGCTCGGCGTGGGCTGCATCCCCGCCGCGATCGCCGGCGCCGGCGTCGGCGGCATCCTCGGCACCATCGCCGTCGGTGGCCCCGCACTCGGCATCGCGGGGATGGACCTGATCAACACCCTGCAGGCCGCCCCGGGAACCAGCAAGTGGGCCAAGGACTCCGCCGGCAACTAGGAGTTACACACCATCGAAGGCCGGTCGCTCGCGCAGCGGCCGGCCTTCGGCGTTGCGGCGAACCCGCCGCTATCCGTGGATGCTCCGATTCGCAGGCCGGTAGTGCCGGATACGACAAGGGGGCGCTGCCGGTCTCGGCAGCGCCCCCTCGCGGTGAGGCGAACTACTTCTTGCGGCCCGGGGCCTTCGCTCCGGACTTGAAGCCCAGGCCACCCGGCTTGGCGGTCGGAGGCTGGACCTCACCGTTGCCGCTGTCGGCGGATTCGGCGGAAGCCGCCGGTGCCTCCGGTGCGGGAGCCGACTCGGTCGCCGGAGCCTCGGTCTCGGCTGCTTCGCCGCCGGCCGCTTCGGCCGGTGCCGCGCCGTTACCGGATTCCTTTGCCGCCGGGGCGGATTCGGAAGCGGCGGGCTCGGCGGTGCCCAGGGCCTTGGGGCCGGGGCGCTTGAAGCCGGACTTCATCGCCAGACCCTTCGGCGCCACCGTCGGTTTGGTTTCGGTGGGGCCGGTGGACGTGGCGGTCGGAGCCGACTCGGCCGGTTCCGCGGGCGCCTCCGAAGCGGGTGCCGAAGCGGGCGCCTCGGCGGCAGCCTCGGCCGGGGCTTCGCTCGCGGGCTTGGCGCCCGGAGCCTTCGCCTTGCCCTTCATGGCGAGGCCCTTGCCGCCGGGTGCCTTGGCGGCGCCCTTCATGGCCAGGCCGCCGGGCTTGGCGGTCGGCGCCGCCGGAGCCTCGGTGCTCTCGGCTGCCGGAGCGTCGGCCGCGGACGCCTCTGCCGCGGGGGCTTCGGCGGGCTTCGGAGTTGCCTTGGCGCCCGGTGCTTTCGCCGCGCCCTTCATGGCGAGGCCCTTGCCGCCGGGTGCCTTGGCGGCGCCCTTCATGGCCAGACCAACCGGCTTGGCGGCGGGAGCCTCCGCGCTCGCCTCGGCGGCCTCGGGCTCCGGAGTTGCCTTGGCGCCCGGTGCTTTCGCCGCGCCCTTCATTGCCAGGCCCTTGCCGCCCGGTGCCTTACCGCCACCCTTCATGGCCAGACCGCCACCGCCGGGTGCCTTGCCGCCACCCTTCATCGCCAGGCCCTTACCGGTGGCCGGGGCGGCCTGCTCGGCAGGCGCCTCCGCCTCGGTGACCGCGGCTTCGGCAACGGCGGCCGCGGCGGCCGGCGCGGCCGCGGCTTCGGCGACCGGTTCGGGAGCCTTGGGCTGCTGGACCACCTTCAGGTTCTCCGACAGCGCCGCGGGCTCGACTCGGTCGATCGACTGCAGCATCAGCTGCGCCACATCCACGACCTCGACGCCCTGGCCGACCTCACCGGAATCCTTGCGCGCGGTCACACCGTCGGTGAGCATCACGCGGCAGAAGGGGCAGCCGGTGGCGATCAGCGACGGCGAGTTACCGCCGTCCAGGGTGGCCAGCGCCTCATCGGTCCGGTCGAGGTTGACTCGCTTACCGAGCTGTTCCTCCATCCACATGCGGGCACCACCGGCGCCACAGCACATCGAGCGCTCGCCGTGGCGCGGCATCTCGGTGACCTTCGCGCCCGAGGCGGCCATCAGCTCGCGCGGCGCGTTGTAGATCTTGTTGTGCCGGCCCAGGTAGCAGGGGTCGTGATAGGTGACCTTCTCCGACACCGGCTTCACCTGAACGAGCTTGCGCTGCCGCACCAGCCGGTTGAGCAGCTGCGTGTGGTGCACGACCTCGTAGGTGCCGCCCACCTGCGGGTACTCGTTGTTGAGCGCGTTGAAGCAGTGCGCACAGGTGACGACGATCTTCTTCTTCGACGGCTCCACACCCTCGAAGACCGAATTCAGCGTCTCGATGTTCTGCATCGCCAACTGCTGGAACAGGAATTCGTTACCCGCGCGGCGAGCCGAGTCACCGGTACAGGTTTCCTCCGCACCCAGCACCATGAATTTCACGCCGGCCGTGGCCAGCAGTTCGGCGACGGCCTTGGTGGTCTTCTTGGCACGGTCCTCGTAGGCACCGGCACAGCCGACCCAGAACAGATATTCGTAGCCGTCGAAACTCTCGGCGTCCTGGCCGAATACCGGGATATCGAAGTCCAGCTCCGACATCCAGTTCAAGCGATCCTTGGCGTTCTGGCCCCAGGGGTTGCCCTTGTTCTCCAGATTCTTGAACAGGCCGGCCAGCTCGGAGGGGAATTCCGATTCGATCAGAACCTGGTAGCGACGCATATCGATGATGTGGTCGACGTGCTCGATATCCACCGGGCACTGCTCGACACAGGCGCCACAGGTGGTGCAGGACCACAGCACCTCGGGGTCGATGATGCCGTTGACATCCTCGCCACCGACCAGCGGGCGCTCGGCCTCGGCCTTGGCCGCCTCCGAGATCTTCGCCAGCGCGGTCTCGTTCGGCTTGCCCTCGGCGTCGACCAGGCCGACCTCGTCGCCGCCCATATCCTTACGGCCACCGGCGAGCAGGTAGGGCGCCTTGGCCGCACCGTGATCGCGCAGCGACATGATCAGCAGCTTCGGCGAGAGCGGCTTACCGGTGTTCCACGCCGGGCACTGGCTCTGGCAGCGACCACATTCGGTGCAGGTGGTGAAGTCCAGCCAGCCCTTCCAGGAGAAGTCCTCGATCCGCCCGGCGCCGAGGGTGTCGGTATCGGGGTCGACGTTCTCCATATCCAGGGCGCGGCCCTTGGACATCATCGGCTTGGCCGCACCCAGGGCGACGCCGCCGTCGTCCTCACGCTTGAAGTAGATGTTGAAGAAGGCGGAGAACCGGTGCCACGCCACACCCCAGGTGATGTTGCGACCGACGTAATAGAGGAATGCCATACCCGACATCAGCTTGATGAAGGCGAAGATCGACACCATCGTCGCGTTGGCGGGCAGCAATTCGGCGACCCGCATCGTGAAGAAGTCGGTCGCGGGGTTGCCCTCGCCGTTCAGCGCGATCTTGCCGGCCTTGACGAAGATCATGCCGAGGCCTTCCATCAGCACGATCGCTTCGATCACATAGGCGGGCCCGAACTTCGAACCGCTGAAGCGCGAGAGGCGCTGCGGGATCCGCGGGTGATTGAGCTGGCGAATGGTGATCAGCGTCAGGATGCCGACTACCGTTCCGATGCCCATCAGCTCGTCCCAGAAGTGGTACACACCCCAGTTGCCGATGATCGGCCAATGGAATTCGGGGTCGAACGTCTGCCCGTACGCCTCGAACCAGAGGATGGCGCCGGTGATGAAGCCGATCATCACCAGCCAGTGCGCCCAGCCGACGGTGCGGAACTTGTTCATCCGGGTATGGGCGATGAACTCGACCAGCATCGTCTTGAGGCGTGGGAAGAACGGCCGCCAACGATCGGGTGCCGGCTGACCGACCCTGATCGCGCTGAAGATCTTCCACGCGCCGCCGATGAACGACGCCCAGCACACCAGGCTGAGCACCGCTCCAATCGTGCCCAGCGTCACTGTCAGGGCATTCATGTCGCGACCTTCCTTCGGTTCCACGAGCATTCCGGCGACCGGGCTGGGGTCGCCGTCGGTTGCTCGTATCGTAACGGGCAGTAAGTTACCCGCCGGTAACTTATCTGTCCATCGTATGATGCACGAGTGGTCTATCCCAGGTTGTGGGGTCCAACCGTACTGGGGGTGTGACCGTTCTCACGTGTTGTCCTGCGGTTTTGGCGTGGGCTCGGTCGTCTGACACGGTAAATCCCGGCAAATCCGGTGCTCAAGCCAGGACAGGCTTACTCGCCGCGAAGGCGAACCGTTGTGGAATTCCGCGTTAATTGTTAGGGCACATAACAATTCTCGCTTTCGGTCGGGGTATTCGACTAAGCTCACCTCGTCCTGCTTGCTGTGTGCACCTTCACACTGCTCGGGGAGGTCCGTCAGGTTTGAAGTCGGGGTTGATGGCCTGATGGATGCGTGGGCTCTCGCGGAGAAGTTGCGTGCGGCAAACCCTGATGACGGATTGGAAACCGAATGAAGCTCCGCAGAGGTACTGCGGTCGCCGCTATGGTCATCGGCGCAATGACCGTGGCGTTGGGAACTGCCAACGCCGACCCTGCACCAGCCCCGGCTCCGGCCGCCGACGCCAAGCCGGGGATCGACTACTCCACCAAACTGGTCGACAAGACTGTCGTCACCAAGCTCAAGAACGGCACGTTCGAGCTCGTGGAGAAGCACGGCACGACTCCCGACCAGAAGCAGCAGGTCGTCGACATCAAGGACCAGGCCGGCAATGTCGCCCTGGAGATGCCGATCGACTACCGGATCGCGGGCGTTCAGATTCCGATCAAGCCGGTGCTCAAAGACAACGGCACGGTACTCGAGCTGACGCCGGACAAGCCCGCCAACGTCGACCTGACCAAGCCGGTCGCCGCCGCCCCCGTGGCCGCGGTCGCGGACACGAAGGTCGACCAGCAGGCGCCGATCCAGGCCGATAAGCCGGTTCTGGTCGCCAAGGATGTCGCCTCGCCGATCGAGAACCAGCGCGCGATGAGCGACTTCGCCACCAAGTTCGGTCTGGCGACCGCGATCGGTGGTTTCGTCGGCACCGCCATCGGCGCCGCGATCGGTTGTGTCGTGACGATCGTCGCCGGCTGCATCCCGGGTCTGGTGACCGGCGCCGGCGTCGGCGGCATCGTGGGCACCGTCGCGGTGGGCGGCCCTGCTCTGGTCGCGGCGGGCGTCGAGCTCGTCAACACCATGCAGGCCGCCGACGGCACCACCCAGTGGTCGGATGCGGCCATGGCGGCGGCCAGCGGCCAGGCGCAGCAGGCCAACCAGCCGAAGTAGTTCGCGGCGCGGAGCCGGTCATCGGCCGGCTCCTAGACGTGTACGGCCCGTCTTCCACACGGAAGGCGGGCCGTTGTCGTTGTGGTGGTCAGTCCGCGAACCGCAGCCGCCCGGTGTAGCTCACCTCGCCGAGCGGTTTGCCGAATTCGGCGAAGGAGCGTTCGGCGATCTCGAAACGTCCGTCCTCGCGGACCAGGAGGACTGTGCTGCAGCGGGTTCCGTGCCAGTCGTTGGCGACGAAGCGGGCCGATACCGAGCGCTCCTGATCCGGCGACAATCCGGTCTGCGGTAGTTCGGCGTCGGGTGCGATGGTGGGGTCGGCCAGGACGTCGAAGTAGTCCTCGACAGCGGGCGAACCGACTATCGCGCTCAGCGCGCGCACGCCGTCGCGCACCTTCGGCCACGCTGTGGCGCCGGTGTCGGTGTGCACGATGTCGTCTCCGGTGCCCTCGCTCTCCGCGGTCCGACCATCCGCGATGCCTGCTGTCCGTTCGGAACCGGGAAGGGTCGAACCGAGCAGGGCGGCATTGGACAGCCCGTGTACTCCCGGCGGGAGGGCCAGCGGAGTGGCCTCGCTGCGATTGCTCTGCCACCACAGCGTCTCCAGATCGGAGACCACCAGGTTGTAGCCGTTGTAGTCGTCCAGATCGGCCGCGGTGGTACGAATGAACTTCTCCGGGGCCGTGGAGGCGGTCAGATAGTCCATCAGCAGGGCGCCGCGGGAGCGGGCATCGGTGCGCCCCTCGTTCGGGCCGCGCACATTGGTGACGGTCGCGAACCGGCCGGCCTCGGGGACGATCCCCAGCCAGGTGCCCGGCACGCCGTCCGGAGCTCCGAGATCACGCCCGGCCAGCACGTTCGGCCGCTCCGGCCACCAGCGCATCGATTCGGTTGGGCGCGTGTAGAACTCGTCGCGATTGCCCGCCACGATCAGCCGATACTCCGGATGCGCGCGCCACCCGATCAACACCAGACACATAACTCCAGCATGCCCCAGCCGCTGTGCCGGCACTATCGCGGTCGCGGCCACCGAGTCTCGTCACCGGCGCGCGAAGGCGCCCCGTCGGCACGAGCCACAGCGGGCTCGGTGCTGCCGACGAGGCGCCTCCTCGTGGGCGATCAGCCGACCGGGATGGAGGGCGGGTTGCAGTCGGCGGTCCGTCCGCCGCCCGACAGGGTGTCCAGCAGGCAGCCGAGGTTGATCTGGCTGCTGCCGGAGGACAGACCGGCGGTATCGGACGCGGCTACCGGCGTGGCGGTCGTCGCCGATGCGATGGGGGCGGCGACGAGAAGTGAAGTGGCGCAGAGCAAACCGACGGTGAAAAGCTTCGTTGTGAACATGCGTGCGATCCTTCCATCCGGCAGCGCGGAGAAGGATCCCCGAATTGCGCTGCCCCGAATGCTCGGGGCACACCGGTTCCCGCCCCGGATACGACGAAAGCCCGGCATTGCTGCCGGGCCTTCGACGATGCTCGAAGCGCTCAGTTGGTGCGAACCCGCAGACCCGGGTTGTCGGAAAGCACCTGGTTCACCGGCTGCGCGAACAACTGGGGCGCGTCACCGGTCAGGGCGCCGATCAGATTCGGGATCTCGCAGATCGGGTAGTCGGCCACCGAGGAGGCGCTGGAGATGCCCAGGGCCATGGTGCCGGTGACGATCGGGCCGCCCGAATCACCCGGCAGCGCACAGATGTTCGCCGAGAAGGCCTGGGTCAGGTCGCGGTCACCGACCTGCACGGTCTGATCCACGGCGTTGACCACGCCGCAGCTGAAGCCGGTGCGCGAACCCGACTTGCAGACCGGGGCGCCGACGACGGGGTCGGCGACACCGGTGATCGCGATCGGCGCGGCACCGGGGACCCGGACCAGGTTGTTGGCGAAGCGATCCCGGCTGCCGGCGTCGATCGAGACGATCGAGTAGTCCTGGTTGCCCAGAATCGACTTCTGGAACGAGCCCAGCTGGGCGCCGATGTGGTTGCCCGGCAGCAGCTCGAACATGCCCGGCGCGTTCGCGGTACCGGCGGCAGGAATGTTCGGATCGCAGTGTCCGGCAGTGATGTTCACCGGGTTGCCGTTGCGGTCCTCACCGTTGAAGCCGGTGGAGCACACCAGCTGCATCTTGCCGGCCACCGAGGCGTAGGCGTCGCCGCCGGCGCGGGGAGCGTTGGGCTGCTCACCGGCAACCGGCTTCACCTGCGCGTCGGACTCCGGCGGGCCGACCGGGGGAGCGGCCATCACGATCACGTGCGCCGGGTCGACGAAGCCCGGCATCGGCACGCCGGCCTTGTCCACGCGCACCGCGATGCTGTTGTTGACGGTATCGATCACGACGCCGCGCACGGCCTGCACGACGGCCTCGGGCTGGCCCGAGAGCCACTGCTGGAAGGCGTTCTTCTCGCTGCGCAGCACGGTCTGGCTCTTGGCCACGTCCTTCACGCCGAATCCGGCGTCCTGGGCGGCCTTCTTCGCCTCGTCGAGGCCCTGGCCCGGGGCCAGCGCCACCACGGCCTTGCCGGCGTCGTCGAGCCACGCGCCCGCGAACGCCTGCGGGAACTGACGCTGCGCGGTGGCCGTGAAGGCCGCCACGTGCTGCGCCACATCGGCGCGGTGCAGATACTCCTCCGGCGAGATCTTCAGGTCGCGCTGCACGGCCGCAACGAGATCGGCAGGCAGGTTCGGGGCCGGCGCGGGCGCGGGGTCCGCGGAAGAGGTCGCCGCGAGCGGCCCGAGAACCAGAACCGCCGCCGAGGCGGCGACGGCCGCGCTGCGGCGGCGGGTGCGCGGGGCACGTCCCGCGGCGGACGAAAGTCGGATGCGTGGCAGGAGCATGAGGCGACTATATGGGGTTTGCGCGGCTATGCCTACTTGTCGCGGACTTTGGCCGAACTCACACCGGGCATACCGGAAATCGATACCCGCTGTTCACCCGGCCCGTATCGCGCCGAGGGGCACGTCCGCTCCGGCGAACGTGCCCCTCGGCGCAGTGGAAGGATCGTCAGCCCGCGTTCGGGCGCGTACGCACCGTGATGCCGGCGCCCAGGCCGCCACCGGAATTGGCATCGATATCGCTGAGGATCTGCCGGATCGGGATGCCCAGCGTGGCGGTGCCGCCGTACTGCGCCAGATCCATGTTGGCGGACCTGCAATCGGGTGCGTCGGCGGCATTGGAACCGCTGGTGATGCCCAGGGCGAGGGTGCCGGAGACGATCGCCCCGCCGCTGTCGCCACCGAGGGTGCACGCCGAGCTGGCGAATCCGCGCACGGTCTTGGATTCGCCCTCGGCGGTGAACAGCGCCGTCTCGACCCGGTCGGCCACCACGAACCCACAGGTGAAGGTGGACGACTGCCCCGACTTGCAGATCGGGGCGCCGGTGATCGGTTCGGCGGTTCCGGTCAGCGTGAGGGTGGTGCCGTTGCCGCCGCGCACCGAGGGCTGGTCCATGCCGGCGGTGATCGCCCGCTCGTTGAGCTTGATCACCGAGTAGTCCAGTCCGGTGCTGCCGCCCAGCTGCGCCTTCACGAAGGTGCCGAACTGTGGGCTGGCCTTCAGGTTGCGCACGTTCGGTAGGTAGACCCCGGCCTCGGAGTTGCCCTTGCCCACGTTCGGATCACAGTGTCCGGCACTGATATTCAGCGCGTTCCCGGCGGCGTCGATGCTGTTGAAGCCGAAGGAGCAGACGTCCACCGACTTCAGCGCGGAATCGTCGAGGGAGGTGGGAGCGCTGATGTAGGTGTCGCCGGCCATCGGTCGGTGCTCGACCGGGCCGCCGCCGTCGGGCGAGAGCACGACCTTGACGTTTGCGATCAGGGTCGGAAGGTTCAGCAGGTGACCGGCCGGGGTGTTCGCGACGCTCAGCACCAGCTGGCTGTTCAGGAAATCGATGGCGACCGAATTGATCCCGGCCGACAGTTCCCGCGGCAGCCCGCCGATCCACTTGACCAGCTGGTCGAGCGAGCTCTCCAGATTGTCGGCCGAAATCGGCGCCAGGCGAGTCTGATATCCGGCGGAGTTGGCGATGCGCGCGGCGTCGAGCGAGGTCACCGCCATCACCGGCTTGCCGTCGGCGCCGAGCCACGCCCCGGCGAAGGCCTGCGGGTGTGAGGAGCGGAATTCGCGGGCGTAGTCGCGCAACTGCTGAGCACGGGCGGCACGGTCCAGATACTCCGCGGGCGACATCTTCAGATCGCGTCCGATGGCCTGCACCAGTTCGGGCGGCAGCGTGTCGGCCGCCGACTGGGCCGGCGCCGGATCGGCGAGCGCGGGCGATGTGGCGATCCACGGGCCGAGAAGCAGAGTCGAAGCGAGGGCGACAGCAGCAGTTTTCACCGACGCGCGTGCCACCGAGGCGCGTCCGACCGTGGCGCGACGCGCCGCCAACTTGCGCATGGAGTCCCTTCGTCAGGCACATACGTGCCGGCCACCCGTGGGCGGTAAACCATTGGGTGGCAACAGCCCTCGACCATCAAACAGACCGCTCGCCCGGTGCACGTCCGGAACGACCGGTCAGCGCATCACTTTAGGGCACAACGGCGTGAGTTTCGCTACGAAATCATCACGGAGTCGGTGACTAGGAGAACTGCAGGCCCGGCGGCAGCGGCAATCCGGGCACCGGTTCCAGACCGTTGGGCGTGGTCGTGGTGGTGCGCGGGGTGGTCGTGGGCCGTTGCCACGTGGTGGTCCCCGGCGGCGTGGTCGGCGTCGGAGTCACGGTCGGCGTGGGCGGCGGCGGTGGCGGCGGAGGCGGGGTGGTCGTCGTCTCCGTCGGCGTCTCCGGGTACTCCCGCGGGGCGGGTTCCGGCGCGACGGGGGGCGGCGGGGGTGGTGCGACCGTCGTCGTCACCGGCGTGGGGGCCTCCGCCCGGCCGGAAACGCCGGTCGTGGGGACCGGAGTGGCAGCATCGTCGTGCAGCAGCAGGGCCGCCGCAATGCCACCGAGGACGAGACCGGCGGTGGCCGCGGCCGCGGCGATGAGCAGCGGGGTGCGTCGACTGCGCTTCGGCTCCGCCGGTGGCACTTCCGCCGGGGCGGCCACGGTGGCCGCGACGGTCATGGCGGCGGGTTCGGGGTCGGGCGCGGGTTCGGCGGCGGGCATCGCCGCCGAATACGCCTGAACCGTACCGTCGGCGGCGTGGACCGCGGGCAGCACATCGGTGACCACCAGCGCGTTCTCGGTGCCGGTCGGATCGGGCGGGGTGGTCCCGGCCGGGGTCGCGAGCACGGCTGCCAGGGCCGCGCGGGCAGCGTCGCGCGCACGACCGCGGCTGTCGTCGGAGGCCGGCAGGTCGGCGTCGCTGACCAGAACCACCGAGCGCAGCCCCAGGTAGTCGAGGGCCTCGCGCAAACCGCGCACATACTCGGCCGGCCAGTCGCCGGGATGGGTGGCGTAGAACTCGGCCGGGCCGCTCAGATGCTCGGCGGCCAGGTTGATCAGGCAGAAGATCGCCGTCGCCACCAGATCCTCGGCGCGGTAGGCCTCCCCGTCGTCGACGGTGATACCGGCGGGATCACCGACCGCCCGGACGAATCCGGTGATCGAGTGGGCATGTCCGGGCGGCGCCTCACCACCGAGCGCGGTATCGCCCTCGTCGGACATGTGCAGCACCGACTCGCGCGCGATGTACAGGGGTTCGGGCGTCTCGTCGGTTTCGCCACCGCTGGTGACGATCGCCGCGATGCACTCATCGTCGGCGATCCGCAGGCCCACCCCTGTGGCCATCCTCAATACCTCGCTTCGGTGTCTCGAGCGCGCCGATCACACGAGTAGCGAGCCGTGTCCCATTGCGCGGAGCATCGACAATAACTCCGAGCGCGATCCGGCTCCGATTCGACGCCGGATCCGCGCGACATGATGCTCCACCGTCTTCGCGGAGATGTACAGTCGAGCGCCGATTTCCCGGTAGGTGAGGCCCAGCAGGACCAGCTCGGCCACCTCGCGCTCGCGCTCACTGAGGACCGAGGCCGCCGCCGGTTCGGGGGTCGCGGTGCGTGGGGCGGCCGGAGTCCGCTCGGGCGCGGCCGAGGGCCGGGAGACGGTGCGGACAGTGCGGGCCAGTTTCAGCAGGGCCGTCGCGGTGGCGGGATCGCCGGCGCTCAACGCCGCCTCACTGGCCAGCCGGGCCGCATCCCAGACCATGCCGATCGCGGCCAGCCGTCGCACCGCGGCCGTCACCCGATCCTCGGCGACCTCACCGCGCAGCACCAGCACCCAGGTGCGGCCCGCGTCCGCGAGAATCGCGGCATGCGGATCACCCGCCTGCGCAGCCGTTTTCAGCAGTCGAGCAGGTGGCATCAGTTCGTCCGGGCGCTCGTGGGCGATCGCGGCCTGAATCTCGTACCAGTGGAACACATTCGCCCAGGCCGGGGGATTTCCCGCACTGCGCAACACATTTCGCGCCGCCTCGACCAGCCGGGCTATCCGTTCCTGCTCGCCGAGGCGGATGGCGGCCAGCCACAGCTCACCGATCGGCAGCAGCGCGGGCAGATCGGCGTCGACCTCGTCGAAGGTCGGATAGGCGGCCTCCCAGGCGCGCAACAGGATTCCGTGGTCTCCGGCGCGGCGGGCCAGGCCGACCAGGACGCCGTGCGCGAGCAGGCGATCGCGCGGGGGCAGGGCGGTGGTGTCGACGGCCGCGACCGTCCCGGCGGCGGTCTGTTCGTCGCCGCCGAGCATCGCCGTCCACGCCGTCAGCACCCGGATCTGCGGATCGTGCGGATCGGTGCCGCGCAGGGCGTCGGCGGCGCGGCGGGGTTCACCCATACTCAGGCACAGCAGGGTCGCGAGCGCGACCGGCGCGCACGGCAGCATGCGATCCTCCGGCGCGGCCGTGCGGGCCAGCTGGATCAGGGCGGCCGCGGCCGACGTTGCGGCACTGCGAGATTCGCCGGTGATGCTCTGCGCCAGCGCGGTGGCGAAACGGCCGGTGCGGGCATTGGATTCCGTGGGCGGCCACTGCGCCGCCGAACCCGACACCGCTTGCGCGTCGCCGACCGCTCCGGCGAGGTGGAACACCGCCGCGGCGGTCGCCCAGTCGGCGCCGGTGCGGGCGGTGCCGAGCCAGGCGTACAGCTGCACCGCCCGGCCGATCAGTCCCCGGCGGGCATGGACGCTCGCGCTGATCCGCACGGCGGCGGCGAGTTCCGCGGGTGGCGCGTCGCTGCGCGCGAGTACGGGTTCGGCCAAGCGCAGGGCGGATTCGTCGTCACCGCCGAGGGCGGCCGCGGTGGCGCGCGGGATGGCGATCCGCTGTGCGTCGTACCCGCTGGCCACGGCGGCGGTGTAGTACCGGCTCGCGTCGCTGCCCGCGTTTTCGGCTGCGGCGCGCAGGAATTCGGCCAGCCGATCGTCGCGGACCCCGGATTCGGCGAGCTGCAAGGCCGTGTGGTCGCGCAGCAGCCCGGCCTCGAGACGGGCGGTGAGCAGGCGGCGCTGAATCGAGACGAACCGGCGTTCGCCGACCAGGGTGCGCAACGGTTCGATCGCGGGACTCAGCAACAGGTCGGCATCGGTGATCAGGGCCCCGGCGCGGGCCCGGTCGACGAGCCCGACCGCCGTCGTCTCGTCGGTGCCGAGCACCTCCGCCAGCTCACTCGGATCGAGGCCGGCGCCGGTGGTGGCGACCGTGAGCACCTCGAGCAGTTGCGGTTCGGTATCGTCGAGAAGGGCTCGCGCCCAGCTTGTTACGGCCTGGTCGACGGCCTCGATGCCACCCTCGAGCCGGGTGGCGCAGGCGGCGGTGAGGGCGGCCACCACACCACCTGGGATGCCGCCGGTGTGCCGGTGAATGTGATCGGCGACCGGACGCGGCACGGTCATTCCCAATTCGCGGGCGAACGGAGCGATATCGGCGGTGCCCAACGGCCGGAGTTCGATCACCCGCCCGCGTCGCGACACCGCGTCCGCCAGCGCGCGCAGGGCGCTGTCGTGCGGTTGCGGCCGGGTCGCGACGATGATCGTGCGCGAATCCGATTCCACGGCGGCGCACAGCTTTTCCAGCTGTAGCTGGTCCAGGGTGTGGGCGTCGTCGACGACCACGGCGGCGCGGGTATCGGGCGGGGTGGTGGTCGCGCTCACATCGTCGAAGCAGCCGATACCGCTGCGTCGCAGGCGATTTCGCACCGCGGCGAGCAGCGTGGACTTCCCGGTGCCGCACCGTCCCCGAATCAGGTAGACGAGCGGATCCGGGGAGTCCGAATCCAGTTCCCGAAGAATCTCCCGCGCGCCCGGAAGGGCGCCGTACGCCACCGCGAGGTTGCCGACCACTGTCACCGATCCTCAGTTGCCTTCGTGGGGCAGCACCTTGCCCGGCGCCTGCAGCACCGTGCCGAGGGTGTTGCCTGTCTGGTCGAGACCGTCGTTCAGCGTGTTGCCCAGCGTATTTCCCAGCGAACCACCGGGAGAGCTCGGAGTGGTGGGCTGGGAGGGCACCGAGGGCGCGGACGGCGTCTGGACGGGCGTCTGCGGGGGTGCCTGCGGGGCAGGGGAATTGGGTGCCGGGGAGTTCTGTGCCGGCGTGTCCGGGGCCGCCGCGGAGGCGGGGGCCGGTGAATTCGGAGCCGGGGAGTTCGGGTCGGCGGAATTCGGCGCGGCCGTGCCCGGGGCGGGGGCACCCGCCGAGTTCTCGGCGGCGGCCGTGCCGGCGCGGGTGGTGCCGGTGTTGTTCGCGGCCGTCACCGGGCTCCCGGCCGTCGGATGCGCGGGGTCGGTGGCGCCGGCCGGGGCGACCCCCGCCGAGGTCGCCGCCGCATGAGCCGCGGACGTCGCCGCCGCGGGAGCGGGCGACGAATTCGACGGACTTCCCGCGGTGCCCAGGGCCAGGGTGCCGGTGGCCACCGCGCCCACGGCGATCGCGGCGCCGGCGATGAAGGCGACGCGGCGCCACCGGCTGGTTCCGGCCGGCGGGACGGTATCGGCGGGCGGCGGTTCGACGACGGTCCGGTCGCTGATCGCCGGCAGGGCCGTGGTCGTGGCGTCGTCGGAAAGAGCTTGCGGCTCGGTCGAATCGAGCGCGAGATCGGGTACGGCCAGGGCTGCGGCGTGATGCTGCGCGTCGGTGTACAGGTCCGCCGCGAGCAACGTCGCTCCCCGGGCGCTGAGCGAACCGGGATCGGCGACCGGGGCGATCGGGATCGCGAACTCGCCGGAGATCAGTTCGGTGAGCAGGCCGATGGATGCACCGCCGCCGGTGAGCAGGATCCGGCCGACCTGGTCTATGCCCACTCCCGCGCGCCGCACCGCCTCGTGCACGAGGTTCAGCGAATCCGTGAGCGGTCCGCGGAACAGATCCTCCACATCGTCACGCACCAGGCGCACATCGCGCGCGATACCGGCCAGACGGACCGGAACCATCGTGGCGGTCTCGGTCGAAAGCCGGTGTTTCGCATCGGCGCAACGGTTTCGCAGTATCGACAATTCGCGTTCGACGACCGGGTCGAACGGGTCGAAATCCGTTTCTCCCAATGCATTTGCCAGCACGTAGCGCATCGTCAGCAGATCGAATTCCGCGCCGGAGACCTCGGTGGAGCGAACCGGTTCGCCCAGTAGCCCCGAGTGCGGGCCCGAACCCACGACCGACACCGTGGTGCCGGTGGCGCCGGAGTCGTAGATCACGACGGGGGTGTCGGGTGGGAAGGGAGTGCTCGCCTCGAGCCGACGGAGCGCGGCGAGCGGTTCCGCGACCAGTACCACCGCCTCGGCGCCGACGCGGTCGAGCGCGCGGCGCTGTGCCTCGACGATGTGTGCGGGCCACCACGCCGGTACGGTCGCGACCACGGAATCCGGATCGAAATCGGCGACGACCTGGGAGATCGTTTCGGCGACCAGATCGGCGGCAGCGACCGAGGAGCCGTCGGGCAGGAGAATATCGACCGGATCGCCCACTCGGGACAATAGATTCTCCGACAATTCGGGCGCCGATCCGAAACGGTGGCGACGAATGTGAACAGAGATATTTTCCGGGTCGGCGCTCGCGGAAGTGGAGCCGGTCGCGGCGACTGTGCGCGACGACCCGACCGTGATGCCGAGCGTCAGGCCCTGAGTCATTCGAGAACCCCTGTCGTTGGTATTTGCGGTCGTCACGAATATTTGCGGTCGTCACGATCTATCCCACTGTCGGTTGCCGGGGGGCCGCCGTTACCCCTGATCCGGAAGCTTTGGGGAAAGTCCCCTAATGCGCCTGATTCCCCTATCGGTGCCGATACGGAAATCAGGGGATTCACCCCGTTTCGCGTAACGCCGGGGCTTCTTAGCGTGAAAGGCAATTCGACTGCTGCGGATCGACGATGGTCCGCCGATCCAGGAGACGATCTGCGATGACCCCCAACGCCATTCTCGAATTCATCCTCAACCTGTTGCGCGACCACGAGGCCGCCGTCGGTTACTGCACCAACCCGACCGAATCGCTGTGCGCGGCCGGACTCGAGGCGGTGACGCCGGAGGATATCGCCGCCGTGGCGCCGATGGTCGCCGAATCCGCCCTGGTCACGGGTGGCTCGCAGCTCGCCGCCATCGTTGCGGCCGGGAGTGGTGCGGCCGCCGGCGCTGGTCTCGGCGTGGCGGCCGGCGGCAGCGGTGGGCTCGCGGGCGGCCTGGCCGGCGAAGCGGGTGCGATCAGCGAGGCCAACCTGGGCGCCGGGGCCGCGCTCGGTGGTGAAACCGGAATCGAGGCCGGCGCGGGCCTCGGCCTCGGTGCGGGGCTGGGCGCCGACCTGGGGGCGGGGCTGTCCGCCGGACTGGGCGCCGCCGCATCGGTGGGCGCGGGCGCCGCGGCCGGGCTCACCGCCGGACTGGGCGCCTTGACCGGGGTCGCGGTCGGACTCGGCGGCGCGCTCTCGGGCACCGGCACCGCCGGCACCGCTGGCACCGATCTCGGCCTCTCCGCCGGAATCGAAGGCGCCGCCGACACCATCGCGCAGGCGGGCGCCGGCCTCTCCACCGAGATCGGCACCGGAATCCAGGCCGGAATCTCCTCCACCGCAACAGGTTTGACCGAAGCGACGGCAGGGCTCGGCGCCGGCATCTCCGGCCTCGGCGCCGGGCTCGGCGGAGCGCTGAGCGGCGCGGCCGAAGCCGGCGCGGGCTTGGGAACCGAACTCAACGGAGCGCTCGGGGGTGCGGCCGAAGCCGGTGCCGGCCTCGGCACAGCCCTCGGAGGCGCTCTGAACGCCGGAGGTGAACTCGGCACCGGACTCGAAACAGGTCTGGGCGCGGGCCTCGGCGGTGCCCTGGGTGGCGCGGCGGAAGCCGGTGCCGGCCTCGGGGCCGCCCTGGGCGGTGCGGCAGCAGCGGGCGCGGGCCTCGGCGGTGCGCTGGGCGGTGCGCTGAATGCGGCGGGTGACTTGGGTGCGGGGCTGTCCGGTGCCGCGGGTGCCGCGACCGGGGTGGGCTCCGAACTTGGTGGCGCGTTGGGCGGCGCGGCCAACGCCGGTGCCGGTCTCGGTGGCGCGCTGGGCGGCGTTGCCGATGCGGGTGCTGGGCTCGGTGGTGCGGCGGAGGCCGGTGCGGGGCTCGGCGGTGCGCTGGGTGGTGCGCTGAATGCGGCGGGTGACTTGGGTGCGGGGTTGTCCGGTGCGGCGGGTGCGGCGACCGGGGTGGGCTCCGAGCTGGGTGGTGCTTTGGGTGGCGCGGCGAATGCCGGTGCTGGTCTCGGTGGTGCGCTGAACGTGGCGGGTGACTTGGGTGCGGGGCTGTCCGGTGCGGCGGGTGCGGTGACCGGCGTGGGCTCCGAACTCGGTGGTGCTTTGGGCGGCGCGGCCAACGCGGGCGCTGGTCTCGGCGGTGCGCTCGGCGGCGCGGCCGACGCGGGTGCTGGGCTCGGTGGTGCGGCGGAGGCCGGTGCGGGGCTCGGCGGTGCGCTGAATGCGGCCGGTGACCTGGGCGCGGGCTTGTCCGGTGCGGCGGGTGCGGTGACCGGCGTGGGCTCCGAGCTGGGAGGTGCCTTGGACGGTGCCGCCAACGCGGGCGCTGGTCTCGGCGGTGCGCTGAGTGGTGCGGCCAACGCCGGTGCGGGTCTCGATGGTGCGCTGAACGCGGCGGGTGACTTGGGTGCGGGGTTGTCCGGTGCGGCGGGTGCGGCGACCGGGGTGGGCTCCGAACTCGGTGGCGCGTTGGGCGGCGCGGCCAACGCCGGTGCAGGACTGGGAGGCGCGATGGGCGGTGTTGCCGATGCGGGTGCCGGCCTTGGTGGTGCGCTGAATGCGGCGGGTGACTTGGGTGCGGGGCTGTCCGGTGCCGCGGGCGCCACGACCGGGGTGGGGTCCGAGTTGGGTGGTGCCTTGGGCGGTACGGCCGACGCGGCCGCTGGTCTCGGTGGTGCGCTGGGTGGTGTGGCGGACGCCGGTGCCGGACTGGGCGGTGCCTTGGGTGGTGCCGCCAATGCTGGTGCGGGGCTGGAAGGTTCGCTCGGGAATTCGGTCCATGCGGGTGGCGATCTGGGTGGTGAGCTCGGCGGTGCGACGCAGGCCGGAGCCGACCTCGGTGGTGCTCTCGGGGGTGCGGCCCAAGCGGGTGCCGGACTCGGTGGAGAACTCGCGGGCGGCGCTGGGCTCGGTGGCGCACTCGGGGGAGCGGCGAATGCGGCTGCGGGCCTTGGTGGTTCACTCAGCGGGGCGGCCGATGCCGGTGCCGGGATCGGGGGTGATCTGTCGGATGCGACACAGGCGGCCGGAGATTTGGGCGGTGCGCTGAGCGGTGCTGCGCAGGGTGGTATCGGTGGTGCACTGAACGGTGCCGCGAATGCCGGAGCGGGACTGGGCGGCGCTGCGAATGCCGGTGCGGGGCTCGGTGGTGCCTTGGGTGGTGCGGCGAATGCCGGTGCAGGACTGGGCGGTGCCCTGAATGGTGCGGCGAATGCCGGTGCAGGACTGGGCGGTGCCCTGAACGGTGCGGCGAATGCCGGTGCAGGACTGGGCGGTGCCCTGAACGGTGCGGCGAATGCCGGTGCCGGTCTCGGTGGTGCCCTCGGCGGTGCTGCGAATGCCGCCGCGGGACTCGGGGGTGCCGCCGGTATCGGAGCGGGGCTCGGCGGGGCGGTGGCTTCGGGGGCGCAGGGTGCGACCGGGTTGGAGACCGGGTTGTCCGGTGGTCTCGGCAGCGGTGTGCACACCGGCGCGGATCTGTCCGGGGCCGCGGCCTCGGGGGCGCATGCGGGCGGGGATCTGTCGTCCTCGCTGTCGGGTGCGGCGACGTCCGGTGTGAACAGCGCGACGGGCCTCGGAACCTCCCTGTCCGGATCAGCGGATGCGGGCGTCCACAGTGCCGGCGACCTGGCGACCTCGCTCTCGGGAGCGGGTGCCGGTGCCGTGCACAGTGCGGGCGACTTGGGCACGTCGTTGTCCGGCGCGGGCGCGGGGGCTGTGCACAGTGCGGGCGACCTGGGGACATCGCTGTCCGGGACCGCCGCGTCGGGTGTGCACAGTGCCGGTGACCTCGGAACCTCGTTGTCGGGGACCGCGGAGTCCGGTCTCCACGGTGCGGGCGATCTGTCGACCTCGCTGTCGGGCGCGGCGGATTCGGGGTTGCACGCGGGCGCCGATGCGAGCTCGGGTCTGACGGGTTCGGTCGATTCGGGGCTGCACGCGGGCACGGATGCCTCCTCGGCACTCTCGGGTACGGCCGCCGGCACCTGGTCCGGTGTCGATGTGTCGCACGCGTTCGGCAGCGGTGTCGGCACCGATATCTCCGGCGTCGGCGCCTCGGGTATCGGCGGCGGCGTGGACAGCGCCCTCGGTGCGCACAGCGGAATCGACAGCACCCTGGCGGCGGGCGGCAACAGCTCGCTGTCGGGCGGGCTCGACACCGGCGGTCACACGGATTCGAGCCTGTTCGGTGACACTTCCGGCCACGCCTCTACCGTCACCGATACGCACGCCTCCGGCGACATCACCGGCGGACTGCTGCACTGAGGGTAGCGAAGAATCGGTTCGGTCAACGAAACAGGTTGGGGTGCAACGAAAATGAGCAGTGTGGTCGTGGCGAACACCGCCCCGGAGGCGCCTGCCTCACCGCTGTCGCGGATTCTCGCCGAAACCATCACCGCCGCGCGCACCGCCGATCGTGACGATCTGGTCGGCCGGCTGGAGGTGCTGGCCGACCGGATCCGCGACCCCCGCCGCCGCATCGTGGTGGTGGGCCTGGGCAACCAGGGCAAGAGTCAATTCGTCAACGCGCTGCTGAATCTCGACATCAGCCCGGTCGGAGACGATGCGACCACCGGGGTACCGATCGTGCTCTCGCACGGCGCGCAAGCCCGGGCCGAGACCGTCGTCACCACGCCGTCCGGTGACGAGCGGGACAACCGGCGAATTCCGCTGCCGCTCGGCGATATTCGCACCGTCACGCCGCAGTCTCCGCACGGCCGCGTGGCGCGGGTGGAGATCGAGTTGCCGAATCCGCTGCTGGCCGACGGGATCGTCGTCATCGACACCCCGCCGGTCGGCGGCCACGCAACCGCCACGGCCGCAGCGGTTCTCGCCCTGGCCCCGGCCGCCGATGCGGTGCTGCTGCTCTCGGATGCCTCCACCGAACTGACCGAACCGGAGGTCGACTTCCTGCGGCAGGTGCGCGAACTGTGCCCGGCCGTGGCGCTGATCCTCAGCAAGATCGATCTGTATCCGCATTGGCGGCAGGTATTGCAGGCCGACCAGGCGCATCTGGAGCGCAATCGCCTGGCGCTGCCGATCATCCCGGTCTCGGCGCTGCTGCGCAGCCACGCCATGCGGCTGCAGGATCAGCAGCTGGGCCGGGAATCCGGTTTCGGTGTCCTCTTCGACTTCCTGCGAGAGCAGGTGGTCGCCCGGGACAAGGCGGCGGCGCAACGCGCGGTGGCTCTCGACATCTCCTCTGCCGCAGAACATCTCGCACTGGCACTGAGCAGTGAGCTGGTCGCCCTGCGCGACCCCGAACGCGGTGCGGCCGCCATCCGCGAACTACGCACCGCCAAGGCACAGGCCGAGGAACTGCATCGCCGGACGGCGGCCTGGCAGCAGACGCTGGGCGACGGCGTCACCGATCTGGCCGGCGATATCGACCACGATCTGCGAGATCGGTTGCGCGCCATCGGCAGGACCGCCGAGGAATGGATCGACGAGAACGATCCCGGCCGGCTGTGGGATCAATTGGAACAGTGGCTGATGCAAACGACCGACACCGCCATCGGCGACAATCTGCTGTGGACGCATCATCGCGCCATCCACTTGGCCGAGCGGGTGGCCGAGCACTTCCTCGAATTCGGCGCGGTGGATCTGCCTGCGGTGCGGTCGGGTTCGGAGTTGGAGGAATCGCGGGTGGCGGCGGTGACGCTGGCCGATCTCGAGCCGGATCTCGGCATGGGCCACAAGTTGCTCGTCGGTATGCGTGGTTCCTACGGCGGTATGGTGATGATCGGGCTGGCCAGTACGGTCGCGGGCCTTGCGCTGATCAACCCGGTGTCACTGGGCGCGGGTGTGCTGCTGGGCGGCAAGGCGTTTCGCGACGACAAACGAGAACGGCTGGCGCGCAAGCGCGCCGAGGCGAAGATGGCGGTGCGCCGCTACCTCGACGATGTGAGTTTCGAGGCGGGCAAGGAGTCGCGCGACCGGCTGCATCGCATCCATCGCATTCTGCGCGATCACTTCACCGGCATCGCCGACCGCAGTCTGCGTTCGATCAACGATTCGCTGCAAGCCGCGCAGGATGCCGCCGGAGTGGCCAACGCCCAGCGCACGCAGCGGGGCGCGGAACTCGAGCGGCAATTGCGAGTGGTGGCCGAGCTGCGACGTCATGCCGATGCGATGCTGCCGCCGGCGGGCCCGTCCGGACGTCATGCGCGCGGGGCACAGTCCTGACCCACGGCACCGGGACTCCGAGCCTGCGGCCCTGGGATTCCCAGCCCACGGCACCGGTATTCACAGCCTGCTCGGGTACGGTCGACGCGTGAGTTACCAGGTCAGCGACCAGACGCCGGGCATCGTGGGGGAGGCGCGCCGGTTGGTTTCGGCGGCCCGCCACGCCTATGCGCCGCGGTCGCGCCCCGCCGCGATGCTCGGTGACTGCGCGCGCCGCCTCGACCAACCGCTGCGGGTGGCGCTGGCCGGGCAGCTCAAGGCCGGTAAATCGACACTGCTCAATGCGCTGGTCGGACAGGACATCGCACCGACCGATGCCACCGAGTGCACGCGGATGGTGACCTGGTACCGCCACGGCCCGGCACCGCGCGTGAGCGCCCTGGCCGCCGACGGCGCGAGCGCCGATGTGGTGGTGCGGCGCACTCCCGGCGCCGACGGCCTGCCCGGGGCGCACGGTCTGAGTTTCGACCTGTCGGCGCTGCGCTGGAACGCCGCCGGTGAGCACGAGGTCGACCATCTGGATGTGCAGTGGCCGGCCGCCACCCTGGCTCGCACCACCATCATCGACACCCCCGGCACCTCGTCGCTGTCGCGGGAGGTGTCGCTGCGCACCTCACGGCTGCTCACGCCCGACGAGAATGCGGCGGTGACCGTCCCCGAGGCCGACGCGGTCGTCTATCTGCTGCGCCGGCTGGACGCCTCCGATATCGGATTCCTGGAACGCATCGGCGCCGGGGGTGCTGCCCGGCAGGGTATTTCGGGTCCGCTCGGCGTGATCGGGGTGGTCTCCCGGGCCGACGAGATCGGCGCCGGCCGCATCGATGCCCTGCATTCGGCCCGCGAGGTCTCGGCCCGCTTCGCCACCGAACTGGAGCGAACCGGATTGTGCCAGGCGGTCATTCCGGTCGCCGGCCTGCTCGCCTTCGCCGGCGCGACGCTGCGGCAGCGCGAATTCGATGCCTTCGAGGCGCTGGCGCGGATCTCGGTGGACGATCTGAGCATCGCGCTGCTGTCCGCGGACCGATTCGCGCATCCGGAGTTGCCCCTGCCGGTGCCGGCGGAACTGCGAGCCCATCTCGCTGCCCGGTTCGGCCTGTTCGGCATTCGCATGGCGGTGACGCTGATCCGGCTGGGCGTGCGCGACTCCGCCACGCTGGCACGCGAACTCGGCGAGCGCAGCGGCGTGGAGGAACTGCGCACGGTGCTCGACGTGCAGTTCGCCCAGCGGGCCGATCAACTGAAGGCACATTCGGCGTTGACCGCGGTGGCGCGGATCGTGGCCGCCCATCCGGGAACGCGCGCCGACGACCTGCTGCCCCATATCAACAGCCTGTTGGCGGATGTGCACGGATTCGCCGAGCTGCGGCTGCTCGGGCGGTTGCGCACCGATGAATTGCCCCTGCCCGCAGACGATGTCACCGAGTTGTACCGGCTGGTCGGCGGTTCCGGTGTGGCGCCGCATCTGCGCCTGGGATTGCCCCCGGACGCTCCGGGCGGCGAAGTGCAGGCACACGCTGTGGCGGCGGTGCGGAAGTGGCGTGGTCGGGCGCGCCACCCGCTGGCCGACCGATTCACCACCGAGGCCTGCCTGACGGCGGCGCGGAGCGCGGAGGGAATCGTCGACCAGTTGCGGGAACCGGAAACCACCCCGATGAGCCGCGTGCGTCAGCCTCGCGCCCGCTGACCCGCGGCGCTGTGGTGTGTCTCGCATCACAGCGAAGGCCGGTCACAACCTCGTCCTGCCCGTGTCGAAACCGGATGTAAGGGCCGAAAACTCGGCCGGGCACCGATCCGAGGACACATCATGCCGACCGTCGTGACTCTCGATTCCTTCGTCAACTACCGCGAGAGCGGCACCGGAACGGTTCCGGTGGTCTTCCTGCACGGCAACCCGACCTCGTCGTATCTGTGGCGCAACGTGATTCCGCACGTCGACCCGCTGACCCGGGTGCTCGCGCCGGATCTGATCGGCATGGGGGATTCGGGCAAGCCCGATATCGCCTACCGATTCGCCGATCACGCCCGCTACCTCGACGCCTGGTTCGACGCCCTGGAGCTGGACGAGGTGGTGCTCGTGGGGCACGACTGGGGCGGCGCGCTGGGTATGGACTGGGCCGCGCGCCATGCCGACCGGGTGCGCGGCGTCGCGGTGGTGGAGACATTCCTGCGACCGCTGCGCTGGTCCGAGATGCCCGAGCAGGGGGCGGAGCTGTTCCGGCGGTTCCGGTCACCGGAGGGGGAGCAGATGATTCTGCGCGACAACATGTTCATCGAATTCAACCTCCCGTTCGGCGCGCGCAGCCTGACTCCGGCCGATCTGGACGTGTACCGGGCGCCGTACCCGACGCCGGAGTCGCGGCGGCCGATGTTGGTGTGGCCGCGCGAAATTCCGTTCGACGGGGAGCCCGCCGATGTCGCCGCCGTCATGGACGACTACGGCCGCTGGATGGCGTCCACACCGGATATCCCCAAGCTGGTGATGGCTGTGGATGCCGGCGTCGGCCTCGGATCGTCGGATGCGGTGGATTGGGCGCGGCGGACCTTCGCCGCGGTCGAGGTCGTCGGGATCGGTCCGGCCGGACATCACGCCCCCGAGGACCGTCCCGATGCCATCGGCGCGGCCGTGGCGACCTGGCTGCGCGACGCGCGGCTCACCGAACCCCGCACCGCGGTCCGGACAACGCCGCGGTGACCTGCGCCGTTGCGGTGCCGCCCGCGGCACCGCACGATAGGTCGATGAGCGTTGACGGGCTCGACGAGCGGGCGGCCGAGACCGCCCTGGTCGATCGCGCCGTGGCCGGCGACCGGACCGCCATCGCCGACGTGGTGCGGCTGTTGCAGGATCCGTTGTACCGCTTGGCGTTACGGATGACGGGTAATCCGCCCGATGCCGAGGACGCGGTGCAGGAAATCCTGCTGCGTGCCGTCGGCAATCTCGCGAGTTGGCGCGGCGAGGCGAAGCTGACGACCTGGGCCTATCGCATCGGCGTCAACTATCTGCTGAACCAGCGCCGGCGCAGCCCGCAGGAAGCGGCGCAGCTGGACCTGGACGGCTTCGCCGCCAATCTGCTCGAGGGGCTGGCCGAACAGGAGTACCGGGGGCCCGAGGCGACGGTGCTCACCCGCGAGGTGCGGCTCGTCTGCAGCCAGGCGATGCTGCAATGCCTCGCCCGTGACGAGCGGGTCGCGTTCGTCCTCGCCGATGTCTTCGAACTGAGCTCGGCCGAGGCCGCGTGGATTCTCGGCATCGGCGCGCCGGCCTATCGGAAACGGCTGGAACGGGCGAGGACTCGGCTCGGCAACTTCCTGAACGCCACCTGTGGTGTGGCGAATCCGGCAGCACCGTGCCGCTGCGCGCGCCGCGTGCGGACCGCCGTCGACCAGGGCAGGGTGCGGCCCGGCGCACCCGGCCTGGGCGGTCATCCGGTGACGCGCGGTGGCCGCAGCGCGGCCGATGCCGAGAAGCAGATGATCGGCCTGCACGATGCCGCGTCGATACTGCGTGCCCACCCGGACTACGCGCTGCCGCCGGCGCGGCTGGACGCGATCGCGAAACTGCTGGATTCCGGACGCTTCCCGCTGCTCGACCGCTGAGCGATCACACGTGGTCCGACGAACTCGACGGGTCCACAAGGATTTTCGCGTGATGTTCGGGACTGCCCAGGGCGGTGAAGGCGTTGTCGACACCCGCCAGCCCCACGGTTCCGGTGATCAGCGGAGCCGGGTCGACCTTGCCGCCGGCGATCATGTGCAGGGTGTCGCGGAACTCGCCCGGATCGTAGCCGAAGGCGAAGCGCAGTTCGATCTCCTTGTTGATCGCCATCGCGGGCCGGAAACGGTCGGTCTCCATACAGACCCCGACCACCACGATGCGGGTCAGAGGCGGTGCGTCGGTGAGCAATTGGTCGATGATCCCCGGCACGCCCACACATTCGAACACCACCGGCCCGCCCGGCGCCGCGTCCAGGCTGTGCGCGAGGCGGAACAGATACCACCAGGGCAGTTTCGGGATGCTGCGCAGTCGCGTCATGGTGTCGAAACCGAGATTGAGGATATCGGTGACGCCGGAGATGCGACCCTTCGCGGGGTTGGCCGTCCACGGTGATTCCAGATTCGGATCCACCACCACATTGGCGCCACACCGGCGCGCCAGTTCACGGCGACGCGGTGAGAAGTCGCTGGCGACAATGTTTTTCACGCCGGCGGCGCGCAACATGCTGATGACCGCCAGGCCGATCGGCCCGCACCCCACCACGAACGCGGGCTGGTTGCGGCCCACCCGACTTTTGCGCACCGCATGCCAGGCGACGGCCATCGGTTCGGTCAGCGCCGCATGGTCGGTGGCCAGCCCGTTCGGCACCGGGAACGTCATGGATTCCTGCACCACGACCTGTTCGGCGTAGCCGCCGGGCGCCTGCTCCGACAGTCCGGTCAGTTCCGGGTCGCGGCCGTTGCGCACGATCGGCAATGCCACCACGCGGGTGCCCGGCTGCCAGCGTTTGCGGCAGTCGGGCCCGTATTCGACTATCTCCCCGACGAATTCGTGGCCGAGCACCACACGCTGATGGGAGCGCATGAAATTCCGGTAACCGGTGGCGGCCGCGAGCTCGGCCAGTTCGTCACAGTGCAGACGGGCGTGCAGATCGGAGCCGCAGATCCCGCATCGCGACACCGCGATCACCAACTGGCCGGGCCCGGGTTTCGGCGCCGGGATATCCGCGACTTCCAGCTTGCCTTCCGAGCACACCACGGCCTTCATATCCGCACGGTACCGCACCGACACGCCGTGATGCGGATGTCGAGTCGCTACCATCCAGGGGTGAGCTCTTCTGGGTCCGGAATGCCGGGTATGCCCGCACCCGGCAGCATGCGGGCCCGCGATATGGACCGAGTTCAAGCGCGCACCCTGCTCGATGCCGCATTCGACGAGGGCCAACTCGGCGCCGACGAATATCACGACCGGTCCGACCGTGCGGCCACCGCGAAGACCGTCGGCGAACTGCGGAATCTGGTCGACGACCTGCAACCGCCCGCCGGTGGTGCGCAATGGACACAGCCGCCGGGCCCGCCCCGGCACGCAGGCCGCTATCCGGCCCATATCCGTGCCCGCGACGCCGACCGCGCCGAAACCTGCCGTGCCCTCGACACCGCACTGGCCGACGGTCAGCTCTCGGCGGAGGAACATCAGACCCTCACCGATCTGACCACGGCCGCCGAAACCCTGGGCGATCTGGCCGAACTGACCGCGGACCTGCAGCGCCCGGCCGAGGCGCCGATCGATCCGCGGGCGGGAGTGCAGAGCGGGACGGCGTGGTTCGCGGGCGCCGCGGCGGTGGTCGTGCTGGCCGCCGCGGTCGGCGGATATCTGCTGACGCATCGAGCCGCCCCCGAGCCCGCTCCGATCGCGGCCGCTGCGCCGCAGGTAATACAGCCCGTGGTGATAGAGACGCCCGACCTCACCACGGTGGCCGGCTTCGAGAAGTTCCGCAGCGACTATCAAGCGAAATTCGGGGACACCACCGTCGACGACCTGACCCTGTTCCCCGATTTCGCGTCGGTCGACCGCACCTCGGCGCGGCAGCCGAATCGGGTGGCCGACTACTCCTATCGGGGCGGTTTCATGGCCTCGACCGCCGTCACCACCCGCTCGGCCGACAAGCCGATATTCGACCTCGCCGCGGTGAACACGTCCGCGCTGGGCGATCTGATCGCGCGGGCGGTCCCGCTGCTGAAGGTCCCCGGCGGCGCGGTGAGTCATATCGGCATGGGTATCGACACCATCACCAAGGTGCCCACGATCAGCATCTACATCGGGAATTCGTTCAACGAGAACGCATACCTGGAAGCCACGCCCGCGGGCGATCCGATTCGCGTCTACCCGTTCCACACATAGGTGCAGCCGATGGGAACCTTCGCCACATCCCGCCGAACGGGCGCGCCGGCCGCGGCCGCGAACAGCGGTCTGCGCGTGCGTGATTCGGATCGCGTCGACGCCTGCGCACTGCTGGACGCCGCCCGCGACGACGGTCAGCTCTCCGACTCCGAGCACGGGCGGCGCACCGCCGCGGCGATGCGGGCGCGCACCTTCGCCGACGTGGAGAAGGTCATCGGCGATCTGCAGATTCCGGCAAATGTGGCCGACGCCCCCGTCGTGCGCCCGGCGCGACGACGGCGTGCCCGACGGTGGGTACTGGCGGGCGGCGCGGTAGCGGCTGCGGCCCTGATCGGCATGTTCTGCGGCTGGGTGAGCAGCGACGACGGTCCGCTCGCCGACCACACGCCGCCGGATATGACGACCGCCGCCGGAATCGAGGCGTTTCTGTCCGATTACCGTCAGCACTACGGCGATCTGCTCGCCGACGACGTGACGCTGATGCCGGAGAACGCCTCGATCGAGCGGCCCCGCACTGGGGACCGGTCGATTTCCGAAAGAGCTTCCTACAAGGGCGAATTCGATACCTGGACGACCAGCAGCCGGGATCCGAAACTCGAGCCGATCGACCTCGCCACGATCGATGTGCCGAAATTGGCGGGCCTGCTGGCCGGAGCTCCGCGAACCGTCGGGTCGCCGCAGACGAAGGTCAGCCATCTGATCATCGGTCGCGACAGCTCCGCGCCGGATCACCCGCCGACGATCACGATCTTCACCGAAGGCGCCCGCAGCGGGCATCTGGTGGTCGCGCCGTCCGGGGAACCGCTGGTGATCTACAAATCCCAGCCGTGAGGCAGGAGACATCGGCCGTCCTCGCCGGCGGGTTTGACCTGCGCGTCTCGGGTTAGCCGGGTAGTGAATCGCCGGGTCGACGAAAGTGGGGTGTCGCAGATGAGCGCGAACGAGGATCGGATCGCCCGGGAACTGCTCGACCGAGCGGGGACCACCTATGCGGCAGAGGCGGGAATCACTCTCGCCGACAAACCCGCTCCGCTGTTCCAGCTCCTGGTGCTGGCCCAGCTCATGAGCGCCCGGATCACCGCCGATATCGCGGTCGCCGCCGCGCGTGAACTGAGATCGAGCGGCTACCGCACCCCGCAGCGCGTCGCCGAGGCCGACTGGCAGGACCTCGTCGATGCGCTGGGGCGCGGCCACTACCGCCGCTACGACGAATCCACCGCCACCCGGCTCGGTGAGAACGCCACCATCCTGCTCGACCGCTACCAGGGTGATCTGCGGAAACTGGCCGCCGAAGCGGATCGGGATCCGGATCGGCTGACCGAACTGCTGCAGCAGTTCAAGGGCATCGGCCCGACCGGCGCCGAAATCTTCCTGCGCGAAGTTCAGGATGTCTGGACCTGGGTGCGCCCGCATTTCGACGACCGGGCCCGCAAGGGCGCCGATCTGCTGCATCTGTCGACCGATCCGAAGCGCCTCGACCGCCTCGGCCCTTCCGGACACGACGCGGAATTGGCCGCCGCCCTGGTCCGGGTGAGTCTCGACAAGGATCTCGCCGACCGGGTACTCGCGGCCGCCGGCTGAGCATCGGATGGTCGAAATGCCTGGTCATCCGCGTATCGAGGGACCAGGCCCGGTGAGCGTCGCGTGCTCTCCGGCGGGCCGGGAAATTTTTTCGTCCGGCCGGGAATGAACCGTCCGCCCCGCTCGTTGAGCTGATCGACGCAAGGTTGAGTGAAAGCGACTCAAGTCTCTGGTTGACTCCGACGGGATCGGGGGGCAGGATTGAGCCGACCACGCTCAGTGTTGCTGAGGACCGTGCTCCGTGCGGTGTCAGGGGCGAGGTCCGGCCGGCACGAACAGTGCCACGCGCAGGGTCGCCCCTGCACCACACACAGTTACATCACCTAGGAGGAATCTCAATGAGGTTGTCAAGTCCTACTGGTGATTTCCGGGTTTGCTGATGGGGTCAGGTTGCGGGGGCGGGCTGGTAGGTCTTGTGGTC